>NYWC01000012.1 GCA_002684935.1 Gammaproteobacteria bacterium | reverse complement strand
ACCAATCTGTATAGAGGGGAGTCCTGAATATGCTCCAAGCGCACAGACTCAGCACCATCGAAACTCATGCTTTCGATAAAATCACGTAGTCGTCGCTGTGCTTCAGGGTCGACAGCGGCCGGTAGGGTTCCCGCGACCCGAGTTTCCGCAACCAGAGATTCCGGCACCGCCAGCGGCACTGACTTGAAGTTGCTCGGAGCCTCTTGCGCCAGTTCAGAAGTAGGCCTACTTCCTGCTGGATTAGGCTGCAGCGTGAGCACCGCAAGCACTGCCACGGCAGCGGCTACTGCCAGTTTGGTGAGTTGCTGCTGCCAAGCGCTGAAGCGCTGTGGATCGGCGGTGTAGACCATTTCATCGGCCAGCGAAGCGGCCACGCCGCTGGCGACAGCTGTCGACACTGGAGTGCCCTGCTCATGCATCACCGATTGGGCCAAATGATAACGCTCCCAAGTTTCCATCGTTTCAGGGCTTGTGGCAGCGGACTTGAGCAAGCGTCGAAAATCAAGATCGGTTGCTTCGCCATCCATGAGCGCGGAAACTGCCTCAGCGTCACGGTCTGCGGAGTGAGTTGGGGGAGTAACTGAGCCCGTTTTAATTTTGTTGACCATACCTTCTACTTCATTCTAACTACTTGTGAGATTCCGCTTAAACCGGGTTGGTGATGCCCATCTTGAGTCTTGCCCGAGCGCACCTCAAGTAACTCTGATCTCTTTGATTTGACTTACTTCGCAAATTTCTGTGATTTCTCTCATCAAATCACTGGGCTCAGAGTCTAGCGACTCCTTATCTCTCAGACCCTGCTCATGGCAAAAAGTTCTGCAGCTAGTGCAAAAAACCGCAATCAAGCTCAAAGTAGTTCCCTGATCTTCTTGTCGATCGCTTCCCGGGCCCGGAATATGCGCGAGCGCACGGTGCCAACCGGGCAGTCCATCACCTCTGTGATGTCTTCATAACTCAGCCCCGAAAACTCCCGCAGTGTAAAAGCTGTCCGCAAATCCTCGGGCAATTCCTCAATAGCAGTATCGATGGCGACCTTGAGTTTAGCGCTGGCAAGGCTGTTCTCAGGGTTTTCAATTTCTCTTAGCACCGTGCCAAGTTCTATTACTTCGGCCTCATCTACCTCNANGTCCNTGGCTGGCGGNCGCCGNCTTCTGGACACCANNTGGTTTTTCGCCGTGTTAACTGCAATACGGTACAACCAGGTATAAAANGCGCTATCCCCACGAAACAGAGGCANAGCACGATAAGCCTTGATAAAAGCTTCCTGGGTCACATCCTCCACCTCCTGGGCATCTTGAACGAATCGGCCGATCAGCGCTGCAACCCTGTGCTGGTAGCGCAGCACCAAAAAGTTGAAGGCATTTTTATCTCCCGCCAAAACCCGGTCAACGAGCTGTTGGTCAGTCGCNTCTGCCATTCGCCTTGTCCATTNTTGTTTCTCTTAACTTNATCCCCGCGCAGGCGACAGTGACCAAGCTCACTCATTAATCACTNTTNCCAAGGGCNGCGCAGGCNAATCTACTTAAACCCTCAAGGCGAATCTGACAGTCGCAGCGTGCAAAAGTTCGCGGAAGCGATATCATTACCTGTATTTCACTAGACCTTTGCACCTCTGAGGCAGCGCCGTCTACCTGGAAACCGCCTGCAGCCGATCCAATTGAGAGCATGACACCGCGNGCGGTAGAGCGACAGCTTTTTTAGTTACAGGCATTATAAACTGACATATTAAAGAGAGTTACAGCTTATTCATGGAAGAGCAAAAGGCCTCCGAAGGGAGCACAACCGACATTTTGATCATTGGCAGTGGCGCAGCAGGGCTGACCCTGGCGCTACGGACAGCAGACTTCGCCCGCGTCANAGTATTAAGCAAAGGCGATCTGCAGGAAGGCGCCACNTTCTATGCCCAGGGCGGCATTGCTGCTGTGCTNGACGACTCGGACAGCGTCGATTCCCATGTGCAGGACACCCTTAAGGCGGGCGTGGGCCTGTGTCACACGAACGTAGTCGAACATGTAGTCGCGAACAGCGCCAGGGCCGTGAAGTGGCTAGTGGACCAGCGTGTCCCGTTTACGACCAGGGAAGCCGTGGAGGCTGACCCGCGCCCTGCTTCGCCGGTGGTGGATCTGACATCGCTGCATCTCACTCAGGAGGGCGGGCACAGTCATCGCCGCATAATCCACGCAACTGACGCCACTGGCAAGGCTGTGTTCCAGACGCTCCAGCAGCGCGCAAAGGAGCATCCCAATATTAGCCTGCTACAGGGCTGTACTGCTGTAGACTTAGTGACACAGCCCGCCCCAGAGAGCTCTGGACGCACCTGTGTCGGGGTCTATGTCCTGAATCAAGTCAGCAACAAGGTCGAGGTGATCCGATCACGGTTNGTCACCCTGGCTACCGGGGGTGCCAGCAAGGCCTACCTCTACACCAGCAACCCCGACGGTGCCAGTGGTGATGGCATCGCCATGGCGTGGCGCGCGGGTTGCCGCGTTGGCAACATGGAATTCAATCAGTTCCACCCCACCTGCCTGTATCACCCGCACGCCAAATCATTTCTGATCACTGAAGCCCTGCGCGGCGAAGGTGCCCTTCTGGAGTTACCGGACGGATCACGCTTCATGCCAAAATTTCATGAACTAGCGGAACTGGCACCNCGGGATATCGTGGCGCGGGCCATCGACCACGAGATGAAACGCCTGGGCTGTGATTGCGTGTACTTGAACATCACCCATAGACCNACAAGTTTTGTTAAGGAACACTTTCCAAACATCTATCAGCGCTGTCTCGGCTTTGGCATCGATATCACCACCGNCCGCATCCCGGTTGTGCCTGCGGCCCACTACACCTGCGGTGGGGTTGTAACCAATGAGCGCGGCGAGACAGATATAACTAATCTCTACGCTATCGGCGAGACCAGTTTCAGCGGGCTCCACGGGGCAAACCGCATGGCGAGCAATTCCCTACTCGAATGCTTCGTGGTCGCTTTTGGCGCGGCCGAGAATATCAGAACCAAGCTCGACCATACCGAGCTGGTTCCGTACATCGCGGCATGGGATGAGTCCAGGATCACCGATTCCGATGACGAAGTACTCGTGTCTCATAATTGGGATGAGATCAGGCGTTTTATGTGGGACTTCGTGGGCATCGTTCGAACCACGAAGCGACTGGAGCGAGCCCATAGCCGTATCCGGCTGATCCGCGATGAAGTTCGGGACTACTACATCAAGCATCGCGTGACCAATGACAATCTGGAATTGCGCAATCTGGCGCTGGTTGCGGAGCTCATCATTCGCTGTGCTTTGCAGCGCAAAGAGAGTCGCGGGCTACATTTTACCCTCGACCATCTGGAAATGCTGAGTGAACCCGAGGATACGTTGCTCACACCCTAGATCGATGCTTCGGAACACTCAAATCATAGGTAACGGCGGAGTCTGAGCGACCGCAGGCTGCTGAGTCTATCTGCGCAAATCAGCAGCACATGCGGGCGCACTTCACTCATCTCTGCAGCGTTAATCCCCCGGCTGAAAACCAGTACGATTGAAAATTCACTAACGAAGAACACAGTGGGGGGATACTGTCTCTCGCCCTGCCGGCTTTACAGAATCCAAGACTGCTAGCGGATTCTAGCGCGCAGGAATCGAATCGCGGCCACGGATAAGTCGGCACGAACTCTCGCTGTGCCGCAGAGACCCAGAGCCAACAGAGATTCCGCAAGCAGGGTGGCGGGCAACTCGGTCAAGCACAGAGCAAGACCTGCCCAAAGGTGAACGAACAGCAGTATTCGCAGGACTACGCGGGAAGGCCTGATTTCTACCTCGAACATATGCAGACCGCACGGGAACTGAACCGATCCAGCTCAGAACTTGCTCGCCTTGTGCGCGAGAATTTGCCTAATCATTGGTTTGAATCTGGCGTCTGAGGGTTCCATCCTCTCCAAAAACCAGTTCCATAAATCCTGGTCTTCCTCGGCCAGTAAATCGCGGTATAACCACTGATCTTCAGTGGAGAGGTTCTCGAACACTTCCCTCGCGAATGGCACCAGCAGAAGGTCCAGCTCTAGCATACCGCGGCGACTATGCCAAAATATTTTTTGCTTGTTCAATTCAGTCATATAATAACCAAAAATTCAGTGCCGATTCTAAGATGGTGCATTGTGCGTTAATCACGAAGAGTGATCTATTTTCAATGCTGCCTCGCATTATGTTGAGGAGTCACTAACCGAACACCCTACTAACCCGACCTGCTGAATCAGCTTTACCTGCCGGTTCATTTGTTCGCCAGAGGATTAACATGCAGATTTTTAAGCTGACGCAGTATGAGTACGTTCGAGTCAGCGGCCCGGATGCCCTTGCGTTTTTGCAGGGTCAGGTCACTTGCGATATGGAAATGCTGAGCGCAGATCGCTGTCTACCTGGCTCCTTGTGCAACCTCAAGGGTCGAGTCGTCGCTGATTTCCTCGCCTTGTTAGTGAATGACGAATGCTTTCTGCAAATTACTGCGGGCAATGCGGAGAAATTGTACGCCACGCTGAAGAAGTATGCGGTTTTTTCAAAGGTGGAGCTCAGCTTGATCGCTGGGCCGGCGGTGGTACTTGGCGCAATCGATGTAGATAGCGAGCAATCTCAACCGCCGCAGTTTGCAAATTACGATTTGCCACCCTGGCCACCACAACCTGGTTCTGTGTCGACGGCTGACCAGATCTACTGGATCAGGCTGCCAGGCCCGGACCCGCGATACCAGATTTGGTGTTGGGATGAACAGCAGGCCGCTANCCTTGCTGGCATCCCTGCNAGCAATCCAGAACAGTGGCTCCGTGCCGAGATACTTGCGGGCGTTGTNCACGTCACNGCTGAGATGAGTGAGCAGTATACTCCCCAGCTGCTNAATTATGACCAGTCAGGCGTNGTTGATTTNAAGAAAGGCTGCTATACCGGGCAGGAAGTAGTCGCGCGAATGCACTACCGTGCCCAGGCCAAGAAGCGGCTCTATTTGTTGCAGGCGTCAGCAAGCGGAAAGCAGCTGTCCGCAGACAATGAAGTACTGTTGGGAACAGCAGACAACCCTGGCAAGGGGGAGATATTGGCTCATGTAGGTTCTTTGAATAAAGCACAACCTGATGTTTTATTGGCTATTTTACCAACATCACTCGACCCTCAAGAAACTCAGATCTCGCTTTCTAACAATCCTGAAAAAAGCCTGCAAATTCTTAGATTTCCTTACACCGAGTAAGAATCAGCTACCAAACTTCAAGGCCCCTCGACTCGCTGCCGTCCCCAGCGCCCATCTCGATTATCCTCGCAGCGTCAGAGTTACGGTTTCAAAATAAATGGTACTGAGGATTTAAACTGGCGACAGGTGCCGGAAGTGACCAAGTTGGGCTTGACGGCAGAGGCAGAGGCAGAGGATCTTGAACTAGTAGCCCATCGCCAGGACATTAATAAGGCGCTTCAAGTTTTGAGGTAGCTGTTAGCCCAAGTTTCATATGAATTCCAAATTCGCCGGCGCCTGCCTCAGGACAGGTTACCGCTGAGGGTTAATGAATCCCACAGGCTCTCCACCATGGCAAAATTAACGTTTTCCAACATCGAAACAGCAGAGATTTCTGAAAAATTCAATTGCGATACCTCCGTTCATCAGACAGAAATACAGTCTCAATCTTTCGCACATGACTGGCTAGTGATACGTCTGCGAGCTTGTCTGGCAGCACCCGCATGTAAAAGAAATCACGCCAATTATTCCAGCCAGTGATAAAGGCAAGCGCTTCGATCTTGTACTAGAAAAACTTTTCTAGATCAATGCACCCCCGATTGCTGCTGTGACTCGGTCTAGGTCTTGAATCGAGTGATCGGCAAATATGCTAAGCCGAATAATACCCCCAGGGCCGGAAGCTATATAATTCGAGTGTAAGACGTACATTCCCTGATTAAACAAATATTGTTGAATGTTTCGCATTTCCGAAAAGCCAGCATAACTGAATGAGACTATTGGCGCCTGCGTGTCCGACACATCGAGNCCAAGTGCTCTTAGATTATTTCGTANATAATCTGCCNATTCTCTAACTTTTTCGCAGAGATCCGGGTTGTTTCGAACCAGTTTAAGAGCGGCCGCACACACGTTTGCGGATATCGGCGTACCCGAATTCGACCCTCTGATAGGCTTCGCCGCAACAGCGCGTTCAACCTGTGCTTTTGAACCGACGTAGACAGCGCCTTGTCCACAAAATGCCTTACTAAGTGTGACACCGACATGCGCTATGTGCTCAACACCATAATGCTGAGCAGAGCCCCGCCCTGTCTTTCCAACCACGCCTCCAGAGTGAGATTCATCCACCAACAGAATGCCATCGACGTGCTCCAAAATATCTGCATATTGNTCCAGCGGGGGTAATGCGCCTGTTGTCGCAAACGCGCCATCAGTGACTACTATAGGACGCTGCCCTGGCAAGAGGAGATCAATTTCTGCTTCAAGTGATTCAGCCGATCGATGAGCAAAGTATCGAAACGGCTTGTCTGTCAGCCTAGCCGCATCCACAAGACACCAGTGAGCATTTTCATCTAGCAAAATGACGTCGTAATCAGGCTCTGCGGCGGCAAATCCTGCCGCTCCTATGAAAAAACCAGAAGGTAAGTACACCGCAGCCTCAGTGCCAAAGAATTGAGCGGCTTCCTCTTCAGCTGCCCNAAAGTAAGGATCATATCCACCATAGGCGTCCACCAAATATCGAGAGAANCCTGCCCCATCGTCCAAGACATTCTGAGCAGCTGAACGAAGCTCCAGCCTGTCGGTTAACGCCAAGTAGTTACAGCCTGAAAAATTAAGGAATGGCACACCATCAATTTGCAACTTCGAATTCCCTCCACCGCGTAATTCTCGCCCATCTAGGATTTGTTGTTGCGTATTTTCCATCGCTCCTACTCCATTGAGCCACCGACTGGCACCATGTTCTTCACAAGTGTGCCATCTGGCTTTTGCGTGGGTTTTAGATTTTTACTTCAAGTTCAGTAAGCAGTTTTACTTGTTTCGGCATCAGTCCCATCAACCGTCCCACTAAAAACAATGTGCTTATGGCGGGACGCAAGGTTTCGTGTTTATTCCAAATTATTGCGTTTTATATTGATATATTCAGAGTTTTTGATACGTGGAGTGTCGAAAGGTTACTGTAATTGGTGTCCCCGGCAGGAGTCGAACCTGCAACCTACGCCTTAGGAGGGCGTCGCGCTATCCAATTGTGCCACGGGGACTCGNGNNGAAGTATATCGCAAGCTCGCCTGCTAGCCGATATCTATCGCCAAATTGGGTAGCGGCCCCTGCATGATATTCAGACACAGCGCCTGATTCGCNCAAGTAGGACGCAGTTTTTCTAGCAGTGCCTTGTCTCGCCACTGAATCTCCTGCTGTTTGCGTGGCGCTTTGCTNTTTTGGCATTCACTGGAGATCGCAGTTGCAGACTCGTTCTCTAGCCACTAAAGTCAGGCAGAATTTTCTCTTGGATGTTTGGCTCTATGATAAGACTCTCCTGGCAGTGTAAGGAGTTTTCAGCACTCAGCAATGAGGAGTTGTACNATCTCCTGAGGCTTCGTGCCGAGGTCTTTATCCTAGAGCAGGAATGTATCTACCAAGATATCGATAACAGCGATCAGGTTGCTGTGCATGTGCTGGGCAGGCATGACGACAAGCTGGTTTGCTACGCCCGATTGCTGCCACCAGGAGAAAAATACCAAGCTGCGTCAATCGGGCGTGTGGTGACCAGCCAGCGCGTACGCCGAGGCGGTCACGGCAAGCAACTCATGGCTCATTCGATCGCCTACTGTGAAAAGAAATGGTCCGGAAAAGGGCTTACTATATCTGCGCAGCAGTATCTGGAATCGTTTTATCAGGAAATGGGGTTCGTCACCGCCAGCTCACCTTANCTTGAGGATGGCATTGCCCATATCCGGATGACACGCAGNACTTAGCTGCTGAACCNGCTCAANGCTCAATCGCNGGGATAAAGCGCTTTTGCTGCATCGTAGCTGGCCAGGGTTTCCTCGCGCTGCTCAGGGCGAGCCCAAGTAATACCGATAATAGCGAGCGACGCGAGCAAGAAACCCGGTAAGATCTCATAAAGGTCATAAATGCCGCCGTGGAGATTGGACCACAGAACTACAGTAACCGCGCCAATGAGCATGCCGGCTACCGCTGCCATTNCAGTCATTCGNCGCCAGAACAAAGAGAATACNATGACAGGCCCGAACGCAGCTCCAAATCCGGCCCANGCATAGCTCACCAGATCCAACACTCGGCTTTCCCTGTCACTGGCAATAATCAAAGCCAAAATCGCAATCACAATCACCGCAATGCGACTCACCGCAACCAATTCTTTGTCTGTCGCTTCTGGACGAATAAAAACGCGATAGATGTCTTCGCTTATCACGCTGGATGAAACCAGGAGCTGCGAGTCGATAGTCGACATAATGGCCGATAAAATGGCGGCGGTGATAATACCTGCAACCCAAGGATTGAACAGGTTCTGACTTAGATTGATGAATACAGTCTCTGGATTGTTCAAGGGCGCGTTTACAAAGTAGGCAATTCCTGCAAGTCCTGTTGTGACCGAACCAAAGAGAACAATAACCATCCAAATCATCGCAAGACGGCGGGCAGGTACTAGCTTCTGCGGGTTCTCAGCGGCCATGAACCGCGCCAAAATATGTGGCTGCCCCACATATCCGAGGCCCCAGGCCAATAAAGAGATAAACGCCAAGAAGCCAAGATCACCGAATAAATCAGTGCTGGCTGGATTGACAGCCTGCATTTCGCTGACAACCGTAGAAATGCCACCTGACCCCATAACAACTGCGACAGGTGCGATTAGCAAGGCCATTAACATAAGCACAGCCTGAATAGCATCGGTCCAGGCAACTGCAAGGAAGCCGCCAATAAAGGTATATGAGACAATGATAAATGCACCGGCGAATAGCGCTACCGAATAGTCTAGGCCAAAGCTATTCTCGAAAAGGATAGCCCCTCCAACCAGCCCGGAAGCGGTGTAGAAGGTAAAGAATACCAAGATAACACTTGCTGACAAGCAGCGAATGATTCGAGAGCGATCCTGAAAACGGTTCTCAAAGTAATCCGGCAGGGTGAGTGAGTTATTTGCGTGATGGCTATATACCCGCAGCGGCCTGGAAACAAACAGCCAGTTGCAGTACGCACCTACTGTCAGGCCGATGCCTATCCAGATCTCGCTTAGTCCAGAGAGATAGATGGCGCCAGGCAAACCCAACAGTAACCAACCGCTCATATCCGAGGCACCAACACTCAGCGCGGTGACGACAGCGCCTAGCTTGCGGCCTCCGAGAATGTAGTCCCCAAGATCATGGGTTTGTCTATAAGCCTTGATGCCAAGGGCAAGTATCAGGAGTAGATAGGCGACAAATGTCACCAGCAACGGCGCGTCAAATTCCATACTGTAGACTCAAGCAATCATGGGCAAAGTGCATCCGCCATTCTACTGTAATTGCTGACTCAACAGCGGCTTTTGTTACAGCAAAAATTGGCATGAGCGAGCGCCGATTGGGGCTTGCCTTCGCGGCACCGACGTCATGCTCAGTCATGCAACTAGCTGGCCAAGGTAGTTTCTCAATATAATAAAGTATTTGCTTTATTAATTATCAAAGTACCCTAACAAAAGTAAATACTTTTTTTAAAAGGCCGACATACCTCTTAAGTACCCAGCGTTAATTATTATGCTCATGACCAGCAACTCATCCCTCTCAGTCTCCCAGGAGTTGATCCTCCGACGCCTCAAGATGCGTGGCCCACAATCTGTAAAAATACTGGCAAAACAATTAGCTATCACAACTATGGGGGTGCGCCAGCACCTCACGGAACTCGATCACAAAGGCCTGGTAGAGGCCAAGCCAAAAACCCGACAACAAAGAGGCCGCCCGCTGCACTACTGGCAACTTTCGGCCCTGGGGCACAAGCACTTTCCAGACGCCCATGACCAAACCGCTGCCAGCCTTATTACCGCGCTTCGCAACAGCCACGGTGAAAAGGTGCTAAGGGAATTGATTGATCAGAGCGAGGCCCAGAAGCTGCCGGCTTATCGGCAGCTGCTCGAGGCGGCTGGGCCCGACCTGGGGCAAAAGCTCTTAATGCTGGCAGAGATGCGCACCACAGCTGGGTTTATGGCAGAGATCCGCTTGCTTCCAGATGGCTGGCTATTGATTGAGAACCATTGCCCTATTTTTCAAGCTGCCAGCACTTGCCAGCATTATTGTCAGGCAGAATTGGAGTTTCTACGGGCAGTGCTCTCTGAATTTGCCGACGTAGAGCGCACNGATCATCTGCTGGCGGGTGCNAGGCGCTGTGCTTACAAAATTAGCGCTNGGAAAGTCACGNAGACGCAAGCAGTGTAANCGCAAGCGGCAAATNTGNGTCAGAAAACCTCGTCAAACCGAAATAGATCCTGCAATTTTCCAAATCAAGCNCAGGAATATAACCGGATTACTGATATATTGAGCCTCTAGAAAACGGCCTNTCGCTTCTGTTTTCGCCNNCNAGNTGAGTAGGTGCGAAACCAAGGAGNGAAGTCAAACCTGGAATNNCTGGATCACGGAGTTGTTAGTGCAAAACAAAAANCTTGNAATNGGAATTGGGCTCGGCGCAACCCTGATTCTTGTCATTGCCGCTGCCCCNAANATCATCGGGCTGAGTTTGCGTGATAACACGGTCGATACCTTGTTTTCGCTGATCCCTTTAGAGACCCGACAGCAGCTTACTATCACGAAAACCAGCTTCGAAGATGGCTGGTATTCATCCTCAGCAGAATTTCAGGTTGATTTCACCCCATTCGCGCTGGATGAAACACTGAGCGGCAGCCTGGCGTTCGAATTTAGCCATGGCCCCGTCATCCTGACACCAGAGGGCATGGAGTTCGGCCTGGCTCGAGCCACAATCAAACCACGCTTTGCCAGCAAAAAAATTACCAAGGCGCTGACCCAGGTTCCTTTCGAGTTGCCTGAAGTTACATTTGAGTTATTCGCCGGCTTCGATCAGTCCATGCTGTTAGAGCTGACCATTGCGCCCGTGAACATCACCAAACCAGAGGCCAGTGTGAGCTTTGAAGGCCTTACCGGCACCTTGCTGGCAAACCCTGATATGTCTGCTGAGTTTCAGATGATGATGGGTGGTTTGCGCGCGACAGAATCTAAATCCGGCATGGGTTTAGAACTGGCATCCATGCAACTGGCTAGTAGCAGCGAACAGATGAACAACCTGTTTGCACCNAGCGACCTCCTNTTATCGATTTCATCNATTTCCAGCCAGACTCCACTCNGNATTAGCCTCGAAGGGGTNGAAGCTCAGTCCCGTGTGCGGCNAGGCANGGATGCCCAGCGCCANATCGATNTATATCAGCGGTTTAACATAAACAATATCAACAGCGACACTCCAATTCGGTCACTTTCCTGGACCANTGAAATCAATGAGTTACAAACAGCAATGGTGAGCGCCTATTTCGACTTAATAGCAACTTTCCAGCAGCAAATGGCAGCTGGTACTGGTGCTATACCCTCCGAGGAGGACTCACTTGAACTGGCCTTGCTCATGGCACAGAACGGGCTGGTGTTTAAAAATCAGGTTGCTGCCAATATTTATGANGGTGACAATCTGGCCGATATCAANGNTCGTTGGGCTGGATTGCCGCAGCTACANTCNATGGAAGAAATTGAAATGTCGGAAGTTATCGCGGCTCTGGAAGTTGAAATCAACGTGTCGCTGGATATGGAAGCCATCAACCGAAGCCCTGCGGCAGGAATGGTAGATCCCTACATTCAACAGGGCTATATCTCTATCGATANCGGCCGTCTGTTGCTCGACATCAGTCTCGCTAATAGTGAGCTCACCATCAATGGTGAAGTNACCCCACTGGATCAGTTCCTCTAGGCAGTAAAANTTGCAGCCCTCCAAAGTANACAATACAACTCGTTATCAAGACGAGNCCAGNAAACTATTCAGTTANCCCANNTACTGGGCCGAATGCTATGGTCCAGCGCCCTATCTGCCAATGTCACGAGCGGAAATGGATGAATTGGGCTGGGATAGCTGTGACATTATCATCGTCACCGCAGATGCTTATGTCGACCACCCCAGCTTTGGTATGGCGGTCGTCGGCAGATTGCTGGAAGCCCAGGGGTTTAGAGTTGGCATCATTGCGCAACCGGAGTGGGACTCTGCNGAGCCGTTCAAGGCGCTTGGGCAGCCCAATTTATTCTTCGGCGTAACCGGCGGCAATATGGATTCGTTGATAAATCGCTATACGGCAGACCTGAGAATCCGAAGCGACGACGCCTATACCCCTAATGCGGAGGCCGGTAAACGACCAGATCGCTCCGTCATCGTGTACAGTCAGCGCTGTCGCGAAGCCTACTACGACACACCGATCGTGGTTGGCGGCATTGAGGCTAGCCTTCGACGCATTGCCCAATATGACTATTGGAGTGACAAGGTNCGGCGCTCAATCCTGATAGATTCCAATGCTGACATTCTCCTGTTCGGTAACGCAGAACGTGCGNTGGTTGATCTAGCACACGACTTCTCCAACGGCAGAACCATTGCCGACTGCTGGGATTTGCGCGGCACTGCCCGGGTTTGCGACGGCCCGCCAACTGGATGGACCGAAATTGATTCTACCCGCATCGATTGGCCAGCAAAGATCGATAAACTGCCGAACCCATATGAATATCAGCATGACAAGAAAGATCTAGGCAGCAAAGCCAATAGTGAGCCTGATGCGCCAGCACCGGTCAAGATAATTCCCTTACCACTGCAGAGGCAGAGCAACTACGACAAGGCTACCAGCTACATCCGTTTGCCATCCTATAATAAAGTGATAAATGACCCGGTCTTATACGCGCATGCGTCTCGAGTGCTTCACCAGGAAGCCAACCCTTACAACGCAAAACCTTTGATTCAGAAACACGGCACGAAAGACGTGTGGGTGAACCCTCCGCCGATTCCCCTTGAAACTGATGAGATGGACTGGGTTTTCGATCTTCCATACCAGCGTCGGCCACACCCAAGCTACGGAGACGCTCGAATTCCTGCTTATGATATGATCAAAACTTCTGTGAACATCATGCGCGGATGTTTTGGTGGCTGTACTTTTTGTTCAATTACGGAGCATGAGGGCAGGATCATCCAGAGCAGGTCAGAGGACAGCATCCTTAGAGANATCGAAAAAATACGGGATCAAGTACCTGGTTTTACTGGAACGATTTCTGATCTTGGCGGCCCTACCGCCAATATGTACAACTTGAATTGCAAGTCGCCAGAAATTCAAAAGACCTGCAAACGCCTCTCCTGTGTCTACCCCAATATCTGCAAACACCTGGATACCGACCATAGCCCAACTACGCAACTGTATCGAAAGGCTCGCGCGGTCGATGGCGTAAAGCGCATCGCCATTGCATCTGGCCTGCGCTATGACCTCGCTCTGAAGGACCCAGAGTATATTGAAGAGTTGGTTACTCATCATGTTGGCGGATATCTGAAAATTGCGCCGGAGCACAGCGAAGATCAAACCCTGTCGAAAATGATGAAACCCAGTATCTCTGCCTACGATGAGTTCAAGAGATTGTTTGATCTGTATTCGCGCAAGGCGGGTAAAAAACAGTACCTTATCCCCTACTTCATCGCCGCTCACCCGGGCTGTGACGAAGAAGACATGCTGAACCTTAGCCTGTGGCTGAAAGAGCACAAGTTTAAACCAGACCAGGTGCAGACGTTCTATCCATCGCCCATGGCTTTGGCCACCGCGATGTATTATTCGGAACGCAATCCCTTACAAAAATTGCGCTATAAAGGCGAGAAGTTAAGCGTTAGTAAAGACATCGATCAGCGCCGATTGCAAAAAGCCTTTCTGCGGTATCATGATGAAAAGAATTGGCCCATGCTGCGGGAAGCGTTGAAGCGATTGGGCAGATCTGAGTTGATAGGAACAGGGGAAGGGAATCTTATCCCGCCACCGGTAGAAAAAACCAAGCGAGATCGCAGAAAGCCCCGGCGGCGCTAAACTTAGCTTCTCACCTGGAGATTTATTTCTTCGAGAATACGCCACTTCCCCGCTTCTCGGCTTAACAGTAATTTCTTCTGCGTATTATCTTGATATGTCGGCGATTGATAGTTAAGCCAGAAGTGCACTTCAACAACTCCAGCCTCCTCACCAATATACTGAAAATCACTTAATTCGAGTTCGATCCAGTCGGCATTGCCGATAACTCGTTCACGACTATTGCGCCAAGTAGGCACCGAATCATAGTAGCGGGGTTCAAACCCAGCGTGGTAGGCGGCGAAATAAGACTCCATTGATTGCGTTTGCCAGGCATCAACCCACGAAGCAATAAACCGCTGCAACACCTCGAGATTCAAATCACTCTTGACAACTGTTTCAACTACTAGCTCATTATTCGCGTCTACCCGAGCGGGTGCTGTAATCGCCGACTTGGGCACCGACGCTATCTCCACTGCTGACAACTCTGCAATCCTACTATCTCCAGCAATTGATTCGTCGAGTCGTTCCGCCATAACTTCCGGGGTGCTCTCCAGGGTACTTTGTTCGATGCTTTGTTCCGTTGTTCGCTCGTTAAGTTGTTGCTCGGCAGTTTCCTCATTGTTTTCTATTGCCTGCGCCGGCTGCGTGCGACCAAATGCCGGTTCTGCAATCGCAGACAGATCGATACCGCGCTCCTCAGCCGTCACAAGAACCAAATCGGAGTCTGATATGCTTGTGAAGGTTGCTTCTGATAGCGTTTCCTGGGCCGAGGAGACCTCAGCGTCAATTGCGCTCGGTATGGTATCTAGAGACGCCGAGTTTGATTGAGGGTTGCGCTCAATGCCCCCAGCGCGGGCTGCGCCAGCAACTATCGCTGGCAAATCTTTTGCCTCTCGAGCAGACCCAGCAACCGTTTCCATAGCAAAAGCCATTGCTTGGCCGCCAGTTGTCGCGCTGACAACTGCCTGGGTCGTCTCGACCTCCAGATTGCCTCGAATCGNTGAGTCTGTGCCAATATTGCTGGNAACCAGGCTTTGCACGGCAGCNCCCNGGNTANGCACATCAGCAGGCTGATTGAGTAGCGGAGAGATCAATCCGACAATCACCAACAAAAGCACCGCAGTTCGTGCGAGCACGGTGTTCACCTTGCCAGAGTGGCGAAGACCAATATTTGGCAAGGCTTGCTCGCCGTTAGCCTCGCTAAATATTTTTACCAGCTCAGCTTTGGTAACAGCAGGCAACTGTGCGCCGTTTCCTCTCGCATCCATAATGACCTTACACATGCTTGCTGCTGGGCCCGGATACCCCTTGCAAAGCTTAAAGAAATAGCTGATGGCGGCAGGCTCTAACTCCAGCCTCGGTAATCCAGCCTTTTCGCCGAATCGGGCAAGGCACTGGCCTAGTTCATCTTCCTTCATCGGCTCGAGTTTTAATTTGTGGGAAACGCTGTGCAACAGCGACTTGAACTCAGTATTGGAAACAAGTCGATTTTCGAGATTTGGNTCGCCACACAACAGAATATTCATTAGAGGCTTTTTGTTTACCTGCACNNCCGCCAGCCGATAAATCTCAATCAAGGTGATGTTTGTCAGCAAATGTGCGTCATCAAAAATGAGAACAACTTGCTTCTGATTCTGCTCCTGTAGAGCATCTTCAAGTGCACTGATGAAGTTAGCCGATAGCGGCAAATCAAACGCCTGTGCCAAGGCAGCCCGCAGCAATCCTGGCGATTCAACAGCTTTATCGAAATGTATGACTTTTACCTCCTTGCGGCGGAGGTACTGAGTCAACTTCGTAATCAGATGGCTTTTTCCAGTATCCCGATTGCCCAACAGCTTCACAAAAGCTGCAGGCAATGTCAGCGCTTCCACCAGCGCTTTCAACACTTGGATATAGGGGCCATCGCTAAAATATACTGTTCGGTTTTTTGTCATTTTTTAAGCGATTACATCGCGGACTTGCAGTTTTNTTGTATCCCGCCTTGCAACAGTTCAATCANTTACCTTGCGGATATTGAGTTCAATATTTGTTAAGATCCCACGCAATATATTCANTTCCATGACATCAATTCGAATTCGCCCAAACAGCCGTCGCATTCGCTGCATGAGNTGCCGCGGGTTATCGGGGTCATGAAAATTGATCGCCACCATTACCCTTTCAAGATGGTCGTAGAAATGNTCCACCTGATCTNCGGTCGCTTTAGCCTGATCCCAATATTCATCTTCTTCCCTATCTGAATGGTCGGCGAGTTTGAGGGCGGCTTTACGTATTTCGTAACTCAGCACCATTACAGCTGCTGCCAAATTGAGTGAGCTGTAGTCAGAATCTGCAGGAATTTGTACATGAAAATGGCATTGCTGCAGCTCCTCGTTGTTGAGGCCCGAGTCTTCTCGACCAAAAACTATCGCGACTTCTGCCTGCCGGGCCTCTTTTACAACCGTCTCTGCACTCTGCTCAGGCGTCAGCATTGGCCAGGGAATGCTCCGGGATCTGGCACTTGTGCCTATAACAAGACTGCAGTCGGCGATGGCCTGCTTAAGATCACTCACCACTTCAGCTCCCTCCAGGACACCGAGTGCCGAAGCGGCGCGGCCTACAGCGACACCACTAGGAAATTCCAGCGGCTCTACCAGAGTCAGTCTCTGCAGGCCCATGTTTCGCATTGCTCGGGCGGCAGCGCCGATGTTCCCGGGATGTGACGTATTGACGAGGACTATTTTAACTTTTGTAAGATCGATCATGACTTATCTGCAGGGGCTCGAAAACCGCGATTATAACAGCAACGAGCTTCAGACATGGATTAACACCGGCAAGCGAGAGTCTGGTAACATGCTCTGCCCCAACCATCGTAGATCGGCACCAAAACTGCTGATGGTACCGCTCTTTCAAACCCAGGATTCCCGGATGCATCCTCTAGTTACAATCGCCCTTCGTGCAAGCAGAGATGCCGCAGATGTGCTTGCTCAGCAAAGCCTCCGACTAGATCGTATTCAGGTAGTTCAAGATATCGAGGGTAAGGACGTAACTTCTATCGAGGTGGATGCAGACAAATCATTACGCTACCACATTCAAAATGCCTACCCCAATCACAGCATCGAATCGCGCATATCTGGCCTCAAGGCAGGCAAACCGGGTGAACCAAGGTGGTTGCTGGAGCCTGCAGTTGGGTCAACAAATCTATTCCATGGGTTCCAAGCCTTCGGGGTCGCCATTGCAATCGAGGTTAATGAGCAACTTTCTCATGCAGTTGTCATCTGTCCGCTGTTGAATGAGGAATTCATCGCGACTCGGGGTGCGGGCGCACAGCTGAATTCGCGCCGCCTGCGGGTCAGCCCAAGCGATGAACTGAGCGGTGCTCTTATAGGTATCGACCCAATCGACCTTGACCCAGTGCTGCTTGCAGATATCCAAACCACCTTGCTGCAGGCTGGGTGCTCGCCCAGAATGCTTGGGGAAACTACTCTGGATCTGCTGCAGGTTGCTGCGGGCCGTTATCGTGCTGGATGGGGGATACCGAGTTCACCGGCTGGCTTACACGCAGCGGCATTGATTCTGCAAGAAGCTGGGGGCATCTGTGGAACAGAGACAGGCAGCCCTGCTGTGGCAGCTGGCAAGGAGCTGCTGTTTGCCAATCCCAGGATCTTTAAACGACTTGTGAAACTCCGGCATCAGGCTGGCGCGTCAATGCAATATGATACATTGGGGCAATGATTTCGGCACAAAGTAGCTATTTCAGGCCAATTTGAAGCATACCTGCATCTGCACTTTTCTCAGGCCACTGCACAGTAGTGAAACAATCGACTAGGGCTGTTAGGTATCTTAATGATCGGGAAGTCATCGAAAGGCAAAACACTAGTCGAAGGATCCATTCAGCAATCCCTGATTCGCATGACTATGCCAATGATATTCGGCATGATGATGCTCTTCACCTTCAGCCTAGTGGATACTTGGTTTGTNAGTTTCCTTGGAACGGAATCGCTTGCCGCTGTCAGCTTCACTTTTCCTGTAACTTTTACCGTGACGAGCCTGGCCATTGGCCTGGGAATTGGCGCATCGGCGGTCGTCGCCAAGTGCGTTGGCGCCTCCGAGTACGACAAAGCCAAGGAAGCAGCCAGTGTAATCAACTACATCTCACTTTCGCTTGCCATAATTGTCGCCTTCACTCTTTGGGTTTTTATGGAGCCACTGTTTGCGCTAATGGGCGCAAGCGAACAGTTGATGGTGCTGATTCGGCAGTACATGTATGTCTGGTTTCCCGGCAGCGTGCTAATTGTTTGCATCATGACAAGCAACAGTGTTCTGCGCGCCTATGGTGACACNAAGACGCCCAGCATGTTGATGGCCGCCGCAGGNCTAACCAACGCCATCCTCGATCCACTCCTGATATTCGGTGTTGGCCCATTTCCAGAGCTTGGTATTCAGGGCGCTGCTTGGGCAACAGTGCTAGCCTGGTCNATGGGCTTTACCTACCTTGTCTACCTGCTNGTGGTTAAACAAGAAATTGTTGCGCGCGCTATACCCAGTAAAGAGGCGTTTCGCACGTCGGGCCGGGACATGCTGCGAATTGGCGTCCCTGCTGCGGGCGCCAACATGATGACGCCATTGGCCGCTGGTATCATGACAGCTATCGCTGCTGGCTTTGGCGGCGCTGCAGTGGCGGCATATGGAGTCGGTGCCAGACTGGAACCCATGGCAACGTTACTGGTGCTTGCCATGTCTTCTTCACTACCACCATTGATCAGCCAGAATTTGGGAGCCGGGCGCCTTGACCGGGTTGAAGAAGCCTATCGTATCGCCATCCGATTTATTGTGGTCTGGCAACTAGGCATCTACTTGGTACTGGCACTCACTGCCCCGCTAATCGCCACCCTCTTCTCGGATGATACAGAGGTGACGGAAGCCATAAGATTGTTTTTATGGATCATGCCACTGGGATACGGCTTGCANGGGATTATTATTTTGACGAATTCGAGCTTGAACGCCCTGCACAAGCCGCTGTCGGCCCTGTACCTAAGCATTGCTCGCTTTTTTGCGCTCTATGTCCCTCTGGCCTGGATTGGCAGCATGTACCTGGGCCTGTTTGGCTTCTTTGCGGGGGCGGTGTGCGGAAATCTTTTGATGGCTGCGATCTCATGGCGCACGTTTAATCGTAACCTGAGCGGCGATCAAGAGCTGCAGCAAAAAGCAGCCCAGGCCTGAATCAACGCCCGAAGAAGTTGATAACGCTCTTAACGAAACCTGTATCTTCCTCGGCTCCAGGCGGCACCTGGGCAGCTTCTTCCGGCACGTTCTCAGCCGTTGCTGGTTNAGCTTCGGTGAGCGTAAAACTCTTGTCTTCAACAGTGGCTGCAGCTGTATTGCCATTTTTCTCACTTTCAGAGTCGGAATAGCTCAGCCGATTATTGGCTTCCTGAAAAGCCAACATTTCCGTGCAAATCTCGTTGTATTCATCCGCTGTCAACAGCTCCGGGCGCTCCTTCATATTGAGCGTGAACTGTTTGTCGTTGGCCGCAGATAAGTAGTGGAGATTTTTCTTGTTTTCCAACAGCAGNCCCTCTTCCTTCGCGATATTGTACAGCGGAGTACCTCGCAAAGGAATATAGGGGAAAAAGAAGAAGTGTTCTGGTGCAATGCGCTGATTTAACTTGAGCGTCTCGCGCANGTTATCCGCAGTTTCCAGCGGAGCGCCNACAATGTTGAAAGTCANCCGATTGATTCCAGCCNTCTTACANTTATCCGCCGCATCAATAACCTGCTGGTTCTTCATCTTGCGCCCCAGCATCTTGGCACGATATTCTTCGTCCCCACTCTCAATACCAAACCAGATAGTGTGACAACCGGCACCCGCAGCTGTCTTACAGAACTCTTCATTCATGACCTCAACCCGAGAATTGATAGAGAATGGCAGTCCGATGCGTTCTTTATAAATCTCAAAAAAGGCCCGCACGAACTTAAGATTTGAAAGAAAGAGCTCGTCCCAAAACTCGAAATAGCCAACGCCATACTCATCTCGCAGGCGCTCCAGTTCAGTCACCATGTCTTCCGGATCATACTTGCGCAAGAACTCCTTCTTGGAGCGCCAGCTTTCCAGGATTGGCGTATTGCAGCAATAAGTGCAGCGATAAGGGCAACCGCGCCCGGTCATTACGGGCAGCACCAGCTTGCCCTTCGGGCCAAAAATGGATGAATTAACATCCTTAAAGCCGTCTTCCTTGGAAAACACATCATAGTCTGGAAAAGGAAGTGCCTGTAAGTCACCGATTTGATGCGGTTCAGTCTTATAGACATCACCATCGACAAGTTTCTCCCACAGACCGTCGGCTGGCCCATCCTTGCTGCCGCGCAGGTGCTCCACGACATTGCCGATAGCGTACTCACCGTCGCCCACGCAGATATAGTCGACATTCGGATTCTCGATAGTCTGTTCCTGCGACAGCATGGCCTGGTAACCACCAATTACGATAGGCAGATCCGGCATCAATTTTTTGATTTCTTCGAAATAAGGTTCCATCGGATACCAGTGCGGACTCATGACAGAGAAGGCAATCACATCCGCATCCATTGCCTGGATCGTCTTGGCATAGTTTTCAGGCGAATACTTCTCGGCGTCTCTAAGAATCAGGACCGGTTCCAGCAGCACTTCCACCCAGGGAAAGTCCCGCTTTAAATAAGCGGACAAGCTGGCGATCGGCATCGCAATCTCATTACCGTCGGGCGAGTAAAAAGAAAAGACTAGCCTTAACTTGTCCTTTTTTATGGTTCCAAAGTAACGGGATTTGTCCTGCGGGTAAGCCCGCTTCTCAGAGCTCACCGCGATGACGTCAACTTTAGAATTCATGTGCAAAATCCAGGGATGTGAAATGAAGCGGTTTCATGGATGCTGAGCTGAGCACTGCTGGTGTTTGCACCTCTGACCCGTCAGTTCATTGATATCGACTCGAACAGGGAAAAGTATACCACTTTTAGAATGACAAACGCATGTCAGCATGAGTCAAAATTTGCCCTATTTTTCTTATGGTTAATGCATATACCACCTCACTGGTTTCCTCTCTGTGGCGCTTTAATATATGCTTCTGCAGCTTTGTGCTGGTTTCTTAAAGTTAGCCAAAGCGCCAAACTTGGCCAAACATCAGAGAACCGTAAAGGACAGATAGTATTGAAAGCGCTCGANGCNCTGCATTCCCGCACTTCTTCCCCCAGGCTATGCGATCCNGCCCCCAGCCATGAGCAGCTGGACAGCATGTTCAGGGCGGCACTCCGGGCCGCTGACCATGGCCTGCTGCGACCCTGGCGCTTCTTGCTCATCCGCGGCGAGGCGCGCAACCGACTCGGGGATCTGTTTGTGGAGGCCGCGATCCATGAAAATAGTGAAATCAGCGAAGGCCAACGGGAAAAACTGCGAGAGAAGCCACTGCGGGCGCCTCTCATTGTTGTGACAATCTCAAGCCCTCAGCCACACCCCAAGGTACCCGAGTTTGAGCAGGACTTATCAGCAGCCGCTGCTACCCAGAATATGATTAACGCAGCCTATGCTGTGGGCGTGGGCGCGATGTGGCGGTCAGGATCGCCNGCATTCCAGGATATCGTGCATCACGGCCTGGGTTTGCAGGGCAACGAGAAAATCATCGGCTTCCTCTATCTCGGCACCCTGTCCGGACCCGCCAAACCATCCCCCAACACCGATTATTCGGAATATGTGACGGAGTGGTAGTTTGGGCAGTCGCAGCATCGACACGCAATGCTGGAAGTGCGGTGCAGAGCTCAAGCACCTGCTGCTGCCGTTTTCCCGGTACGAGGAGTGTAGCGCATGCAAAGCTGANCNCCATACCTGCCNGGCATGTCGTCACTACGCCCCCAATCTGTCGNATGCCTGCGAGGAAGACCGCGCAGATTTTATCCTGGACAAAGACAAGGCAAACTTCTGTGATTACTTCAGGGTGAACACCAGGGCCTATCAAAAGCAGGAAAATACTGCAGCCAGCGAGGCGCGTAGCAAACTTGCAGCGTTATTCGGAGAAGAACTTCCTGAAGCGGATGAGACAACTGAGCAATCACCCCAATCGGATGCCGATCGCGCTCTGGCNGAACTAAAACGCCTGTTTGGAGATGGGNAATAGNCTATGCGTACCACGGTGTTCTCAACGCCCTTNCTGACCCCGCTCCTGCGCGGATTGGCACTGCTAATCCTTGCCCTGATCGGTTGGTCGACGCGCGGAGAGCCTCTCGCGCATCAACGCTGTGTATTGATTGGCGCACCTCATACCAGCAATTGGGATTTCCCCTTAATGCTATTGGTAGTCCTCAAACTCAAGCTGCGGTTATTCTGGATGGGCAAGCATACCCTGTTCCCCTTTCCTTTTGGTTGGCTGATGAAATGGCTAGGCGGCATTCCTATCAATCGGTCCGCCTCCCATAATGTGGTGAACGAAACCGTGCGCCAGTACGCTGAGAATGACCAGCTGATTGTATTGATCCCGCCCGAAGGAACTCGCAGCAAGGTTACGCGTTGGAAGACAGGGTTCTATCACATAGCCAACAACGCCGAAGTTCCAATCCTGTTGGGTTATGTTGATGCCAGCAAGAAAGAAGCGGGTTTCGCTGACTTCTTTACGCCCACCGGAGATTTGGAAAAAGACATGGTCGAAATCCGGGCGTTCTACGCAAACAAGCGAGGTCTGCTGGCGGAAAACAGCTGATTCTGGCCAGCTCCCGGCAGACCTATGTTCTGCGGCCAATACGACGAGCCGCGCCTTTGTATTGCAAGCATCGCAACATACTTTCGAGAATATGCTGGGCATACTCCTCCATGCTCACCTCATGGAGTTTGAACTTCCAATGCTTAAGGTGCCACTGCTGAAGCTGTGCGGTAATAGATGCCGCCAGCAAGGTAGGTTTTTCACAAACGAATTGCCCCTTGCTAATNCCAGACTGAATCGCATCTACAAGCAAACTATCGAAGCGCAGCTCAAGATCCATTGCCTGCTGCTGTTGCTCCTTGTCTAAACCTTTCAATTCCATATAACAAAAGTAATACCAGGGATTCATAATCTGCATCATAAAAATTTCACCGCAGATAATTGCCTGCAGGCGGTCGACCGGGTCAAGGTCCTCGTCAACCAGCTCACCAATCACTCTATCGATGTAAGCACGCAGAACGCCTTCTATCACGGAGGCCAGGTCGTTTTTGCTACCAATATATGCGTACAGCCCCCCCATACTGATACCAGTTTCCCGACTGAGGTCTCGCAAACTCATTGCCTGAAACCCTTTGGCATTAGCGAGCTTAAAAGTCGCGGTTATTATTTTTTCGAGNTTAACTATCGCAACTTTGGGGTTCTTGACCTGCATCTTGTCTTGATGCATAAAAAACACGGCAGACCAGAACGGCTCACTCTCCAGTGTCCAGGCCCGCTTGAAAGCTTCCATCGTTGTTTCTTGAGGCCAATCNGCCACGTTTCGTTTGCTCTTTAAAAAATCTGATGGTGCGTTCAGGGCAGCATCACCGGGGGGCAGCAACTTACAATTTGAGTCTTGCGGTAGCAGCTGCAGGGTTTTATATCAAACTGATTTGACTTTGTCTCTGCCCATGAGCAACACTCGTATGCCGAATAGCCCGCTTAACCCCCTAAATAGTCAATGAGCCGCCGATCACCGTTAAGGAACGTTTGGTTTATTAAACTCTATAACCAATAGGATAGTATCGCCGTGNAGCCAGCCACCCCACACAGGATCAAGGAAGCTTTGCGCAGCCGTTGATGAGAGATCAGGTGCAGGGTCTTCATAGCCACCCAATAACCAGCGAGGGTCGCCGGCATCAGCGGCAGGGAGATGAGAAGATGCGGCATAGCAAAACGCTCCACTGTTGCCAACATCGCCAGAGACAGGATACAGCTCACCACAAAAAATGCAGCCAGATTCGCCCTGATAAAGTCGTTCGCTTCGTGTTGCAACACCAACGCCATGGGCGGACCTCCAATTGACGAACTGGTGCCCATGAATCCCGAGAGAAACCCGGCAGAGAACATCGCTGGAGACGTGGGTTTTAGCATCACGTTCNACNGACTCAGGGCCACCGCTGCAATCACCGAAATCCCTAACCATAGGGCAAGTGCGCGCTGATCGATCCAGAGCAGCAGCATACCGCCGGCAATAGTGCCTGGTATCCTGCCGAATATCGCGTACTTCAAACCTGCAAAAGAAATCGATTTCCAGAACTTGGCGGAATTAGCCACGGACAGGGTCAGCGCGCAGACGGTGATGGGCGCCGGCACATAGAGTGGATCAATAAAATAGAGCAGTGGCGCAGCAATTATGGCGAGACCGAAGCCGATGGAACTCTGCACAAAAGAGCCCACAAAGATCACAGTAACTGCGAATAGAATTTCCACGTAGCTTCCTTCTGCTTTGGGGTTCGGGTTTGGTCACGCACTATTTATCTGCGCCCCATTAGAAGCGGCGGATGATACCCGCAGACGCAGGCTATCTCCAGTAGAGCATCCCATTGCCTCGGTGTGGGACTTTTTAGCGCTTGGGCCTGCGCTGTTTTGCAATTGCCAAAGCATCTCTTGTAGCATCTTCTGTATTATCACTAGCAGCAAGCCTAGCAGATTTTTATAGCCCTACTGGCTGCCAATTGACGGTGTCAGCATGCTGTTAAACCATCCCAGAACAAGAAGGACGACACCATGAAAACTCGTGCCGCTGTAGCGTTTTCCGCAGGTACACCCCTCGAGGTCATCGAAGTCGACCTAGAGGGGCCGAAAACTAGGGAAGTCCTGGTTGAAATAAAGGCCACCGGAATTTGTCATACCGACGCCTTTACGCTCTCGGGAGATGATCCTGAGGGTGCATTTCCCGCGATTCTCGGACACGAGGGCGCCGGCATCGTAGTCGAAGTCGGAAGTGGCGTTAAGTCGGTCAAGCCCGGAGACGCTGTTATCCCCCTTTACACACCAGAATGCCGGGAATGTAATTTCTGCCTCCATCCTAAAACCAATCTCTGTCAGTCCATTCGCAGCACGCAGGGCCAGGGACTGATGCCTGATGGCAGCAGCCGCTTCTCGTTGGATGGTGAGCCAATTTTGCATTACATGGGCTGCTCAACCTTTTCCAATTTCACGGTGATGCCAGAAATTGCACTGGCAAAAATTAGGGAGGATGCACCCTTCGATAAGGTCTGTTACATCGGCTGCGGCGTGACCACTGGCGTTGGTGCAGTGGCGTTTGATGCCAAGGTCGAGCCCGGCAGTACCGTCGCCGTGTTTGGCCTGGGCGGAATTGGGCTAAACGTAATCCAGGGTGCACGCATGGTAGGTGCAGACCGCATCATTGGCGTCGATATCAACCCTACCCGTGCCAAACTTGGCACCCAGTTCGGCATGACTGACTTTGTTAATCCCAAGGATGTAGATGATGTCACCCAAGCCATCATCGATCTTACCGGCGGCGGTGTGGATTACTCTTTTGAGTGCATAGGCAATGTTGACACTATGCGGCAGGCGCTAGAGTGTTGCCATAAGGGCTGGGGCGAATCTTTTATCATCGGTGTTGCCGGGGCTGGTCAGGAAATTTCGACCCGACCTTTTCAACTGGTGACAGGTAGATCATGGCGAGGCACGGCCTTTGGAGGTGCCCGCGGCCGCACCGACGTCCCCCGCATCGTTGACTGGTACATGGATGGCAAGATAGAGATTGATCCCCTTATTACCCATACGCTGGCGCTGGACGATATCAACAGCGCCTTTGACTTGATGCACGCAGGTGCGAGTATCCGCTCTGTCGTCGTTTATTGACTTCAGCGGAAACTATCAGGAATTAAATAGATGAAATATTTACACACAATGGTTCGGGTAACTGACCTGGACAGCTCACTGGAGTTTTATTGCAAACAACTCGGCCTGAAGGAACTCCGCCGCTACGACAATGAGCAGGGACGCTTTAGCCTCATTTTTCTCGCGGCACCTGGCGACTCTGAAGCGCAAGTTGAGCTCACCTACAACTGGGATCCTGAGGCGTATGGTGAAGGCCGAAACTTTGGGCACCTAGCCTATGCCGTTGACGACATCTATGCCCTTTGCCAGCATCTGCAGGATTGCGGCGTCACTATCAACCGCCCGCCCCGGGATGGCCGCATGGCGTTTGTGCGCTCCCCTGACAACATATCCATAGAACTGCTGCAAAAGGGTGAGCCATTGCCGGCCAAAGAGCCCTGGGCCTCGATGGAGAACACCGGCAGCTGGTAGGCTCAGCTTGAGCTAGCTGCAGGGCTCGTTTATGATANNGGCCCTTCTGAATATCGTCNCTCATNGGNAGATTCCCTGCCNNGAGAACTCGCCAACAATCAATAGCACTGCTAGTTACCGGACCAAACGCGATGCAACTACTCGATGGAACTGCCTGTTCTCAACAAATCCGAAAGGAAATAGCCACAGAGGTTGAGGCCTTAATCANACAGGGAAAAAGNGCACCCCATCTGGCAGCAGTGCTGGTCGGAGACGATGGTGCCAGCCAGAACTATGTCGGCATGAAAGTTCGTGACTGCGAAGAAGTGGGGTTTGGCTCCACCACCATACGGCTCGACGCCAACACCACGGAAGACGAACTGTTGGCCAAAATCGCAGAGCTCAACGCCGATGAAGGCATTGATGGCTTTATTGTGCAATTGCCCTTGCCACCCCAGATCGATGAGAACAAGGTAATCCTGGCCATCGACCCCAGCAAAGACGTAGATGGCTTTTGTCCGGAAAACGTTGGCAANCTCAGCCTNGGATTACCTACATTCATCTCCGCGACGCCCAATGGCATCATGGAGCTGCTGCGTCGATATNAGNTAGAGACAGAAGGCAAACACTGTGTCGTCCTGGGCCGCAGCAATATCGTCGGCACTCCCATGGCCGTTTTGATGTCGCGCAACACCAATCCCGGCAACGCGACAGTGACCATTGCCCACAGCCGCACAAAAAACCTCAAGGAGGTCTGCCTGAGCGCTGATATTCTTATTGTGGCAATCGGGAAAACCGAGTTTGTTACCGCTGACATGGTTAAACTAGGCGCAGTGATCATTGACGTTGGTCAAACCAGGGTGCCAGATGGCTCTCGCAAATCCGGCTTCCGCAATGTCGGTGATGTCGACTTCGAAAACGTCAAGGACAAGTGTTCCTACATCACCTATGTGACCGGCGGCGTCGGCCCAATGACCCGCGCTTCATTNTTACAGAATACCCTTAAAGCTTGTCAACGCAGATCCCACAGTTAACACAGATAGAGACAGCCTCATGTTCCAGTCACTTCAGCCGCTTCCCTCAGACCCTATTCTCGGTTTATCAGCCGCCTATCGCGCAGACGAAAATCCCAAAAAGGTTGATCTTGGCGTGGGCGTTTACAAAGACGCCAATGGCAAAACCCCGGTCATGCGCGCGGTAAAGCACGCAGAAGAATTCCTGGTTAATTTTCAGGAAACGAAGGCTTATGTCGGCCCCACCGGCGCTGCCGGATATAACGACATTATAGCCACCATGGTGCTGGGCGAATCGCTGAAACAGTCTCTCGGTGGACGCAGGGTCACCGTGCAAACCCCAGGCGGTTGCGGTGGCTTAAGACTCGCAGCCGAATTCATCGTGAAGGCGAAATCGGATTCGACAGTCTGGGTGAGCGACCCAACCTGGGCTAACCACGTCCCACTTTTGGGATCCGCCGGCTTGAAGATTGAACAATATCCCTATTACGACTACGACACCCACTCCGTTCGTTTCGATGAGATGCTGAGCTGCCTGCAGCAGGTTCCCGCCGGGGATCTCGTTTTACTGCACGGCTGTTGTCACAACCCCAGCGGCGCTGACCTCACCCGGGCGCAGTGGCAAGCCATTAAGGAAGTTGCATTGTCGCAGGGCTTTACAGTGTTCATTGACCTGGCTTATCAAGGGCTGGGGGATGGTTTGGAGCAGGACGTTTACGGGGTCCGCTTACTGGCCGAAGCCCTGCCAGAGCTCATTGTGGTGAGTTCCTGCTCAAAGAATTTTGGCCTGTATCGGGAACGCACAGGCGCCCTCACCCTCATTTGCGAAAATGACGCGGCTACGAGTGCCGCAACCACATTGCTTGCCGCGGCCGCCCGCGCAAACTACTCCATGCCGCCTGATCACGGTGCCGCTATTGTGCAAACTGTTATGCAGAACCCTGAGCTTCAGGCCGACTGGGATGCAGAACTAAAGGAAGTGAGGGATCGTATTAACAGCCTGCGTTCACTGCTGGTTTCAAGTCTGCGCGCCGGAGGGTTGGAGCAAGACTTCAGCTTCATTGAACGCGAGAAAGGCATGTTCTCATTCCTAGGCGTCAACAAGGATCAAATACAGACACTGATTAATGACTACAGCATCTACCTGGTCGGGTCCAGCCGTATCAATGTCGCTAGCATTAATGACAACAACCTTCACTATCTCGTCGACAGCGTAGCGGCTGTGCTCAAGAGTTGAATTTGAATTTGGGAAAGTGATATACATGAAATACGGTTTGTTGGCTCGGAGCAGCGGGCCAATTCGAATCGCCTCTCAATTTGAATTTGTCAGCAAGTGAAACGCTAGCAGCGAAAACCACAGCGCAAGCGTTAAGGTCTAGACCTTAACTGCAGTCACATGGGAACTAATGCCTTGAATCACGCAGTTAGTTTCGCACACGGTAGCTGCAGCCAGTCACCGTTTTTAGCATGACTGCCAACAAACACCGCATCCGCATCTAGCTCAGTGGTGAGCTTATTGATTTCTTTAGAAGGTTCATCGTAGACAACGGTGAATTCCATCAATGGGAATGTTCAGCCCTGCCAGCTGCATGAGATCTCTGATCTTAACGGCAGTATAGTCTAGCAAGCGTTGCGCATGCGCAGTCGGCCATGCGTCGCTCGCTTCCCGAGGATAGAGATCAATGTCGTGCAAACCCTGCCTGACAACGTCAATGACATGAAGTCTATCGAGATCGTCAGGGCAAGTTTGAAACACCCGCCGGATCAAGGACTCTGCTGCAGGCCCAAGATCGATTGCTAGCAGCAATTTTCCGAAACTCGCCAAGATAGAATCCCCGGGGACACCGCGCAGAGAAACGCTACACTGCCTGCCAATGACAAAGAATTCTGAGGGAGACGAAACTTATGGCGCTTAATCTAGGTCAAGCTGAACGAGATTTCAGAGAGGGTCCAATCTCAGCCGCGAAATCTCGCAAAATTTTTGCAGTAGTTTCCCAGCTAACGCAGGCATCAGTGATTGAAACACCGGGTCGGATATCTTCAAGGTCATCGGGAATCGGTTGATTACCTTCCATCAGATTACTCTCCATCATTACGCCAATGATGGATTTATTGCCTTGCTGAATCTGTTCTGCAACAGATTTAAGTACATCAAGCTGCTTAGCAGGATCCTTGCGCGAGTTGCCGTGACTACAATCAATCATTATGTTCTCTTTGTGACCTGTCTTGCGCAAAATGTCTTCGCACTCGCGCACATGATGAGCCTCGTAATTGGGTGATTTACCACCGCGAAGAATCAGATGACAATGGGGATTACCCTCAGTTCGAAATACTGCAACCTGCCCTTTGCCGGTCACACTGATGAAGCTTTGATTGGCAGAGGCAGAGCGGATACCATTAATCGCGACCATAACATCGCCATCAACATTGTTTTTAAAGCCGATGGCGGAGGAGATACCGCTAGCCAATTTGCGATGGGTAGGTGACTCGGTGGTACGCGCACCAATAGCGGTCCAGCTCACCAGGTCTTGCAAGTACTGTGGCGAGATGAGGTCCAGTGCTTCAATGGCGATGGGCAGCCCGAGCTCGGCTATCTCGAGCATTAATTTACGACCAATTCGTATGCCCTGATCGATGCGCATACTGCCATCAAGAAACGGGTCGTAAATCAACCCCTCCCAGCCAACTGATGTTCTCGGCTTTTCGAAGTAGACACGCATAAGGATGAGTAAATCATCTGCCAATTCATCTGCCAGAGGTTTTAACAGACGCGCATATTCCAGCGCTTCCTCCGGGTTATGAATGGAGCACGGACCAACGACTACAATCAGACGCGGGTCCTCGCGATCAAGCACCCCTTTGACTGAGCGATGCCCTTCTCTCACTGTCTTTAGGGCCTCACCATCAATATGAAACTCTTTCTTCAGAGCGTCTGGCGGCGGCAACAACTCGTAACCTGTTATGTGCAGGTTATGAATCTCTCCATTGTCTTTTTTATGCTCCTTACCCATGATGGCTCCAGCCTTTGTATGATGCTTGAATTATGGTGGAATCCGCATCGTAACTCAAAATTATTTAAGGCTATCTTGCTGAAATTATTGTGCTAGCCCGTTGTTTCTATTAAATTCCCGCCACGGTAAGCACGCGGAGGCTGAAGCAAACAACATCAGATTGCGACGCCCGCATCAAACCTAATCGGAGAACAAATGCCCAAAGCCAGCGAACTAAAAAAAGGCGTGATTGTAGATATCGATGGATCACCACATATTGTCAAGCAACTGGAAGCGAGGTCACCTTCTTCGCGAGGCGCAGCTACCNTTTACAAAGTGCGCTTCAACAATTTAACCACGGGACAAAAACTGGACCGCTCCTTCAAGGGCGAGGAAATTCTAAAAGAAGCAGACTGCATACGAGCATCAGTTCAATACTCATATCTCGACGGCGACATCTACTACTTCATGGACATGGTCGACTTTACCCAGCATGGCCTGGGTGCTGGACAGATGGATGAACAAATCCCTTATCTCATGGAACAACAGGANGACATCATCGCTCTAATTGTNGACGGACACCTAGCCGCTATCGAACTCCCTCAATCCGTAAATTTGCAAATTATAGACACACCACCAGCAGTGACGGGCTCCTCCGCCACTAACCGGACTAAAACGGCGCGGCTTGCAACCGGCCTCGAAATTCAGGTGCCGGAGTATTTAGCGCCAGGTGAAACAGTAAAAGTAAATACCAACACAGGAAGATTTATGTCGAGAGTATAGCTTGAAAATTACAATCCTAAATAAGCATCCACAGTACCAGAGTACAGAAAACACCGCCAGCAACAAGCCCAAGCGCTAGACTCAGCCGCTCCTCATTAGTTTCATAGGTCCAGTTGGTGGCCTCCGGCTTCTTGCTGCTGCTGAGATCTTCTTCTAGTTCNGCAAATTCTTCCTCNGACATGGTCGTCTCGCNTGNCTCAGGGGTAGCNNGNCTAACCGATTTTGACCCTATCCACAACTTGCCNCCAGCATGACCGCTAGCCCAAAATCCCCTTCTAGCAGCGCGGCGATTTATGACACTGTAGCCTACCGCAGGATTAGCACCTGGCCTCTTGTCTGCATCAGTTTGCGAATGACTGTCGCTATTTACGGAAGCCTTCCTCCGTTTTGCGGCCGACTTCGTAGCTATCAACTCCTTGCCGGCAAGTATCTCTTTTGCATGATGGTAAGCCTTGGTCGTCGTCGATAAAGTCCGTTTCTCCAAATTTCTGGACGTGGCAAACTCNAGCAGAGTGAAGCGCGTCCTCGGATCTCTCAGTACCNTGATTAGCGACTTTGTGAATTTGTCGCTGCTAATATAAATTTCTGCAAGTTCATACTGCTGCTCGAGGCTGAGACCACTCTCAGCGACGGAGTCCCAATTGGCTTTGGTCAGATGCCTATATNTAGAAATTATAAAGAAGCGAGCTTGCTCCAACAGATANTGCTGACCCAGCGCATTGTCCAACTCCAGCATCAGTTGCCGCAAGCTGGTTGACTCATCCAGGCTGATGNCGAGCGAACTTGCAAGCTCGGCCTGCTGTGGACTGATTTCCTGAGTAACTGTCATGTCTTGCCTGTATCTTATCGTGGAATAAAATTTCCGGTCTTCAAGTAACGGATGATGNGATCAATCANTAGATTATNACGCATTATGACTGAGTGCATCACCGGCAGCACCAGATACTCGTCCATGCCTGCGACGCGGGTGCTTTCAACNGAGACTACGCTATCATTTTTCCCCTGTAAGAATAGCGCTGCCACCCGATTGACGTTGGCATCACCAGCGATAACACTAAGCTCAAACTGCACTTTGGACACCTCCTGTTCATCACAGGCAGACAAACCGCGANCTATGGCTTCTTCGGCAAGAAACTCGNTCTTGTTGCGNCGCGACGGTTAGGTGATANTCACCGCAACAAACCCAGCACGGTCGAACTTTCGTTCAAGTTCCGCCATTGAGTTGGAGATGCGAGCCAGGTCATGAAGCAGCACTACGCATTTTTTGTCGCTTGCCAGGTTATTCTCACACAAGGATAAGAACAGCAAAAAAATGGCAGTCACTCGCATACCGAAACTCAAGTCAGATCCGAAGCCGGCTCACAGCCCGGCACTGACTGACAGTTCCAACACACAGCGAAAGTGCCTGCGATATGTTCGCCGCAGGCATCACAGGTCCAATCCTTAATTTCCTCTGGTTCAGGCTTTTCCATTTCTTTGACCAGGCGTTCCGCATACTTNTAGTAGAGTGCATTTACTACCCAAACTTCACCCATGCATTCAGTAACAGGGATTTCCCCGGCTATNCTGTACAGACGGTCATTGCGGGTAACCACATCNATACTCTGCTGTTCCAGCATATTTTTGACATGCCATACCAGGGCGACGTTGTTGTTGGAATAGACTTTTTTCATCCACACACCTTCATACCTANNCACCTCTGCGTNCACNGAATTATAACGCTGAATNATGTCGTGAAAATGNCTTANCGGTAGATATGCCTCCAGCGCAAACCGCCCAACAGCAACATCAGCACATAGACAAGTACGCTGCACCCTACGACACCAGCAAGCTTCGCGACTCTTGCCAGCACAGAGAGACTCTCCCAAGCCTCCCATGGACCGGCGCTAAAGAGAATAAATGCAACCAAAGCGACACTCGCCAGACCTAGTTGCAGCAAATACTTCAGCCAGCCTGACTGCCACAGGAAAACCTGGTCCTGCCGCAAAGACCACAATAGCAAGCCCGCATTAACGAAGGCAGCAAGACTGGTCGCCAAGGCCAGGCCGACGTGGGCCAAACCGGCCAGGTAGAAAGTGATATTCAGGATCATGTTTGTTGCCATAGCAATGATACCAATGCGTACTGGTGTAGATGTATTCTGTCGGGCATAAAACCCCGGCGCAAATATCTTCACGCTCATGAAGGCAAGCAAACCAACAGCATAGGCACGCAAGCTATCGGCAGAACTAATGACATCGCTGCGGGGAAAATTATCATTCTGAAACAGCGTGATTAGCAGCGGCTCCGCCAGCAGAATCAGGCCCAGGGTGGCTGGAATCGCGATTAGACAGACCAGTCGCAGCGCCCAGTCCAGGGTTTCGGCGAAGGCCTGTACCGACGATTCGGCGTGCTGTCTCGATAGACTAGGCAACACCACAATCGCAATCGCGATACCAAAAGTACCCAAAGGCAGCTCCATCAGGCGGTCCGAATAATAGAGCCAGGACACGCTGCCAGTCACCAGCAACGAAGCAATGACAGTGTCCAGTAGAAGATTAATCTGACTCACGGAGGCACCAAACAGAGCCGGCAGCATTAGTTTTTTAATTCTGGCGACACCTTCCTTATCACTCCCTAAAACCGGCTTGGGGAAGAGATTGAGACGAACGAGAAAAGGCAGCTGGAAGAACAATTGCGCAAACCCCGCCAGCAGGACAGCCCATGCCAAAGCCAACACCGGTTGCCTCAGATAAGGCGCCAGCAGAAATGAACAGGAAATCAGGGAGAAATTGAGTAANGCCGGGGTCAATGCCGAGACAGCAAATCGACCATAGCTATTTAGTATTGCGCTGCACAGGGCCGTCATCGATATCAAAAGCAGATAGGGNAACGTGATACGCAGCATTTCAACAAACAGTGCGAATTTCTGTGGCTCATCAGTGAATCCGTAAGCGATTGGCACGGCGACATAAGGCGCGGCGATAAGCACGATCACAGTGAGAAGGAGCAGGAATCCACCCAGACTTGCTGCTACCGAATTTACCAAGGCCTGAACGGCGGCATGAGGTCGCTGACTGCGATACTCGGACAAGATGGGCACGAATGCTTGGTTAAATGCGCCTTCCGCAAAAAGACGCCGCATGAAGTTCGGGATCTTATTGGCGAGGAAGAAAGCGTCTGTGGCGTCAGTGATGCCGAACACTCTGGCGATGACGATATCTCGCACCAGGCCCAACACTCGGGACACCATGGTCATGGACCCTGTGACACCACTGGATTTTAGCAAGCTACCATAAGGCTTATCAGGGGCGGCCTCACTTTCTTGCTGCTGTTGTGTATCTACTGTCATAGAGATGCAGTCACCCGGCCTGGGTTGAATGCCAGGCGTCTCGGTTAAAAATCAGAATATATTCTTAACTTTATCAGATTAGTTATTGATTTCGTTAAATATTTAACTGAGACAAAGNTGCTCGGTATGCTTCTTTTCATATTGACATCAATAGGTGAAAACGGCATAGTGTCGCTCCTTCGAATAGGGGGCAGTTTTGACTGGCCCGACGAACAGAATCAGGCCTCAGCAAAACAGAAAATGAGCGCCGTATTTAAGAGCTAAATCTAAGGAGCATAAATTGGCTAACTCTCCACAAGCCCGTAAACGCGCCCGTCAGGGAGAAACTCGACGACGCCACAATGCATCGTTCCGTTCCATGGTGCGAACCTACATCAAGAAGGTCGATGCGGCCATCGCTGGCGGTGACCACGGTGCTGCCACTGAAGCCTACAATGAGGCCGTCCCAGTGATTGATCGCTTGGCCGACAAAGGCATCATTCATAAAAACAAGGCGGCACGACATAAGAGCAGATTAAATTCTGCAGTAAAGAGTCTCAAGTAGGACCTGATGCTGCAATAGCCTTGAAAAATCGGCCTCTGGCCGGTTTTTTTTGGCTGGCCGAAAACCGGCTGCTGCGGCCGTAATGAGATATGCAGTTACCGCGAAAGGATGAGATTATCCCTGTGTATCACCTCTTCCTCTCCCCCGTATCCCAGCAGCGCTTCAATTTGGTCACTGCTCTTGCCGCAAAGTTTCGCGATTTCTGCCGCGTCATAATTCACTAACCCCCGTGCAACCTCGACTCCCTCACCAGTAACACAGGCCACGACGTCACCGCGCCTGAACTTTCCTGAGACACGCTGCACGCCGACCGCCAGCAGGCTTTTACCCGAGTTGCAAAGCACATTCACCGCCCCCGCATCAAGTTGCAGGTTGCCGGCAACAGATAGCTGACCAGCCAACCACTGCTTGCGCGCCGTCATCGGTTCACTATCGGCGGTGAGCAAGGTACCAAGTTCCTCGCCTGAAGCAATCCTGGCGAGAATATCCTCGAATCGACCATTGGCGATCATCGTGTCGGTGCCTGAGCGTGCTGCTAATTTAGCTGCACTTAATTTGGATTGCATCCCGCCTCTGCCGAGGCTACTGCCCGCGCCAGCCATTGCCGCCAGGCTTTTGTCGTGGGCCGAACCGACAGACACCAACTCTGCATCTTCGTGACTGCGGGGATCTGCCGTGAAAAGGCCATCTTGGTCCGTCAGAATCACCATGGCGTCTGCGTTGGTAAGGTTCGCCACCAGCGCGGCCAAGGTATCGTTGTCGCCAAAGCACAATTCCGCCGTGGCCACGGTGTCATTTTCATTCACCACAGGTAGCGTCCCCAGTTCTAGTAAGGTAGTCAGGGTACTGCGCGCATTCAGGTAACGCGTGCGGTCAGAGAGATCTTCGTGGCTCAGCAGGATCTGTGCCGCATGCACACCCTGCTCCATGAAGCAGGATTCATAGGCCTGGATCACGCCCATCTGACCTACAGCGGCAGCCGCCTGTTGCATGTGGATTTCCCGGGGTCGAGACTTCAGGCCCAGTCGACTTACCCCTTCCGCGACCGCACCACTTGAAACCAGTACCAGTTCAATGCCAGCGCCTTGAAGCGCCACCAATTGTCGAGCCCAGTTTGCGATCGCTTGCCGATCCAGCCCCAAGCCGTTATTGGTTACCAGGGAGCTACCCACCTTAACCACCCAACGGCGACCCTCTATAAATTTATCCCGACTCATGACTCTACTCTCAATTCCTGTGTTGACTCGCGCTAGCTGTCATTCCATGTCGTACCAGTCTTCAATTTCTTCAGTCTGCTGCCGTCGAGCCTGCCTGCTGCTCTCAATACTGCGGCGAATCTCAAATGCCATGGCCTCCTCTCGCTCAAACTGCAGGGTAGTGTATTCCTCGTCATTCGCCAGCCGCTGTCGGTGTTCTTCAATTGACGCCATGAGATTCTCACACAAGCCATCGCAACCTATCCCACTGAGCGCCGAGATTCGGTGAATTTCTCCTTGCCAATCTAATTCACTGCGTAAAGTGGATATCAACTCTTCAACTGCGTCGGCCTGCATCAGGTCAATCTTGTTGATCACCAGCCAACGCTCTTTACTCGCTAGTGTATGGCTAAAATTCTCAAGCTCCCCGATGATGCTGCGGGCATTTGCGACCGGATCGCTGCCATCAACAGGCATTGCGTCGATGAGGTGGAGCAGTAGTCGAGTTCGGGACAAGTGCTTTAGAAAACGGAATCCCAGACCCGCGCCTTCTGAAGCGCCCTCGATGAGCCCCGGGATATCAGCCATTACGAAGCTGCGTTCCAGACCCAGGCTGACAACCCCAAGATTAGGGACCAGGGTTGTGAAGGGGTAATCCGCTACTTTGGGTTTAGCTGCAGACATAGATCGTATCAAAGTGGATTTGCCTGCATTGGGCAAACCCAACAAGCCAACGTCTGCCACCAAGCGCAGTTGCAGCTGCAAGGTGCGGGCTTCACCGGGCGTGCCGAGTGTGGTTTTTCTGGGCGCGCGATTAGTGCTGGATTTGAAGCGGGTATTCCCAAGACCGTGGAACCCGCCTTTGGCCACCATGACTGGCACCCCAGGTTGGTTTAAGTCTGCAATCAATTCCTCAGTTTCGACGTCAATCACACTGGTGCCGAGGGGAACCTTGACCAAAAGGTCTTCACCACCCCGCCCTGTGCAGTTTCGTCCCTGCCCAGACTTGCCGGATTCCGCGCGATAGCGCGGCTGAAAACGGAAGTCTACCAGCGTGTTTAGGGCTGGATCTGCCTCCAAAAACACACTACCACCATCGCCGCCATCGCCGCCGTCAGGCCCGCCTCTTTCGATATATTTCTCACGGCGAAAACTGAGGCAGCCATTGCCACCCTTGCCCGCTTCCACGGTGATTTCGGCTTCATCGACAAATTTCATGATGCAATTCCTGACTTAAGCAGTTGCCCGAAGGTTTTGAACCACACAAACAAAAAAGCCCCGTCAAATGACGGGGCTTTTCTCAAAACGCTAACGATTCAGGCCGTCTCGACGCTCACAAATTTTCTGTTATGTGGGCCTTTTTCGGCAAATCGAATCACACCATCCGCCTTCGCGAACAGGGTATGGTCCTTACCACAGCCAACATTCTCTCCAGGATGAAACTTAGTGCCGCGCTGACGCACGATAATGTTTCCGGCCTTTGCTACCTGGCCACCAAACAATTTCACACCCAGACGTTTGGATACGGAATCGCGACCGTTATTTGTACTTCCGCCTGCTTTCTTATGTGCCATGCTTGTCTCCTGATCCTTTAGCCTTTGATGCCAGTGATTTTCACCTCGGTGAAACTCTGGCGGTGGCCTTGTGTCTTCTGGAAGTGCTTGCGACGGTTAAATTTTACGATTTTCACCTTGTCGCCACGACCCTGCTTTAAAACTTCAGCCGTGACCTGGCCGCCCTCCACATAAGGCGTACCAATCTTCACCGACTCCCCTTCACCGACCATCAATATCCTTTCGAATTTAACTTCATCGCCGGCGGCTGCATCCAGCTTCTCCAGCTGCAGGATTTCACCCTCAGTGACCCTGTGCTGCTTACCACCACTCTCGATTACCGCATACATAGCTTACTCCAAAACCTGTTGGGAAGGGCAAGGTGCCCATTTCCATAGGGGCGGGCATTTTACGGGATCGTTTCAGGCTAAGCAAGTGAAAATAAAGGCTTGAAGCTAACTTACTTTTTGTCTCAATGCCCCGAAATCACTCGCCTGCACACTAATTTGCTCACTTGACAGCACTCCTTGCTCTCCCTAGCATGCGGTTTCAATCTAGAGCGCGCTCTGCACATGGAAAGCCTGGCCTCACAAGCCTCAACCTCAGCCCAAAATCAGAAATGCCCCAACAGCTCCGAGTGATCGTCGAAGACGACTTTCAGGCCGTCAATCAATATGTCATTGACCAGCTCTACTCAGAGGTCGAGCTGGTGGAAAGTATCGGCCATTATATTGTGGAAGCCGGTGGTAAGCGCATGCGCCCATTGCTGGTGCTGTTGGCTGCAAAAAGCTGTGGCATCGAGGATGACAAGCATATACCCATGGCAGCCGTCATCGAATTCATTCATACAGCCACCCTGTTGCATGATGATGTTGTCGATATGTCGACGCTGCGTCGAGGCCGCCCCACAGTGAACGCGGAATGGAATAATCCATCCAGCGTACTAGTGGGAGATTTCATCTACTCTCGCGCATTCCAAGTACTGGTCCGCATCGGCAGTCTCCGCATCATGGAAATTATCGCCGACACCACCAATAAGATCGCCGAGGGTGAGGTGCTGCAGTTGCTGGCAAAGTCTAACCCGGAATCCACTGAAGCCGATTACATGCGCGTCATTGAAAACAAGACGGCAATCCTGTTCAAGGCAGCGGCCGAATGCGGAGCTATCCTGGCTGGCGCAGGCGTCGATGTCTCCGATAGGCTGGGCCGATTTGGGATGCATATTGGTACTGCCTTTCAGCTGATTGATGACGTACTGGACTATCGCGGTGACACCGAAGCCCTCGGTAAAAACATCGGCGATGACCTGGCTGAAGGCAAACCGACCCTGCCCCTACTCTACGCCATGGCTAATTGCGGACCCGATGATGCCACCCTGGTCAAACAAAGCCTGGCTGCAGAGACTGTCTCCCCTGAGCAACTGCAGGGTGTGATTAACATCGTAGCTGATTCAGGTGCGTTGGACTACACTCAGAGCTTTGCAGAAGCGCAGGCGGCCGAAGCCAGAGCCTGCCTTGCCGAACTCTCCGCTTCTGGCTATCGCGATTCCCTCATGGCCATGGTGGATTTCGCGATCAACCGAAACAGCTAAGTCACTTTTTGGCCCCACACCTGCCAGAGTGCAGCCCACAATTCTCGGAAACAACTATTTTTGGAGACACCTATGCGAATAGCCAGTCTAACCCTAAGCCTAGTTTGCCTGTTCACAATCACTTTCTGCACCAGCACCGGGATTAGCGGCGGTAATGCCGTCGAGCGCCGTCAAAGTATCTTGGAAATGCGCCAGGACGTGCTAACGGAGTTGTACTCCATTAAACCCGATACACGCGCGCAAATTAGCAGCGCTTCCGGTTATGCGGTATTCACCAACGCCAACATTAATTTGATCCTGGCCAGCTTCGGTGGCGGTGTCGGAGTGGTGCGAGACAACGAAAATGGCAGCGATACGTTTATGCGTATGGGCGAAGTGGGGATCGGTCTCGGAGCGGGTGTGAAAGATTTTCGCGCCGTGTTTGTATTTCACGATCGTGCAGCGCTGGACCGATTCATGGACGTGGGAATCGCTGTCGGGGGTCAGGCTGATGCCGCTGCCAAGGCGGGTGATCTAGGTGCTGCAGTCGGCGGCGAAGCGATTGTGGATAATGTGACGGCATACCAGTTAACCCAATCTGGCTTGGCCTTGCAGGCAACGATCAAAGGCACCCGCTACTGGCACGATTCTCAGTTAAATTGAAGTTTACCGAAAGCGTATTGTGGTACCGGCGCTGCTGTCATTCAAAATATTAGACGAGTCAATAACACGTAGCTTCTGGGAACTGGGTCGGTAGATCGCGGCGTTACCCGCCACGACTTCCTCGGCCGACTGCCGCAAACCCTCCGCTTCCAGTTCATCCCCAAGTGCCGAGTAGACATCTGCAAGGGCAAAGTAAAAATCGGGTTCAAACCGTTTCAGTCGCAGGGCTGACTGAAAGGAAGTGCGCGCGGCTTCCAGATTCTCTGCTTCTAAAGCCAAGTGCCCCCTGGCAAAGTGATAGTAGGGATTGCGTTCGTTAAATCGCTGAATCGCGCCCTCATATCTTATGGAAAGTTCGAGTTCTCCCGTACTTCGATAGTGCTTTGCGAGATTATTCACAGCCGTCGCATTATCATCCTCAGTCAGAAACGCCATCTGATAGCTATATTCGGCAAACTCCTTGTTCCCCAAACGACTATAGGTCGCCCCGATATTATTCCAAGCAATCGATAGATCTGGTTCGAGATACAGTGCATTTTTGAAGTAAGCGAGTGCTGTATCTAAATCCTCTGCCACCAGCGCTTCCACCCCAAGATTATTGAAATAAAGCGCTCGCGCATAGCGATCGCTAACCGTTCTTGCCGTTAGCTGCTGTAGCTGAATCTCAGGAGTGAAGTCCACCACATACTTGCGCTTGTAGCCGAGGTTGCCGGTCGCATTAATATGACGACTCAAGACCAGTAAGCTTCCACGCTTGTCCCATTCTGGCCTGACTTCAACAGTTTGGAATTGCGCATCTATGCCGATGTACCGCGCCATAGCGATATACAGGTTCATGGCGGAGAGACAGTTGCCTTGCCGCGTCTCGAAGGCTTCGACTGCGGTGTGGGTGCGGGAATCGTTATATCGCAGATTGAGATAATTCTCGTCGTATAGCAGCGCCTGAATTTTCGCTACGCGGACTGGAGAGCTGTCTCCATCGTCGATAAGCCGATCCAAAAGCGCCATGATCTCATCATTGAGAAACAGTGGATCGACACCACTGAAAAAATCCTTGGTCTGATCGACGATCTGCGTTTCTATCGCTGCATCACGCGTAAATTCAGTCTGCAAATTTATCATGCTGCAGGCTGACAAAAACCCTGTCATACACAGCAAGCTCTTAGTTTTGCAGCTGGCTAATTTAATCATCACTCTTGCTGACCATGTGTTGATCCATCCTAATTCAATGGCGAGCCGACTCGACAAGTGCTCACGATACTCATAAAAAGCCCAGTGGTCTCTCGGAAGGCGCAGGCTCACCGCCAGCAAGCGGGCCTTCTTTTCCCTTTTTGGGCGCGCCTTACATGGCAGGATAGTTGGGGCCACCTCCGCCCTCGGGAACCACCCAGTTGATGTTCTGGGAGGGATCTTTGATGTCGCAGGTCTTGCAGTGCACGCAGTTCTGCGAATTAATTTGCAAGCGCTCACCACCACCTGCCTCTTCCACCACCTCATAAACGCCGGCGGGGCAATAACGTTGCGCCGGCTCGTCAAATTTCGGCAGATTTACGTCGATCGGAATCGAAGCATCCTTCAACTGCAGGTGACAGGGCTGGTCTTCAGCATGATTAGTATTGGACAAAAAAACCGAGGAAAGTTTATCGAAACTAATTACTCCATCGGGTTTGGCATAGTCGATCTGGGGGCATTCTGCTGCCGGCTTCATCTGGCTGTGATCGGCGGACTTATCGTGAAAAGTAAGAGGGAATTTTCCAAAGAATATGTTTTGCTCGAGGAATGAAAGTGCGCTACCGAGCCAGAACCCAAACTTGTGAAAGCCAGCACTGAAGTTTCGGGTCTGGTGTAATTCTTTATAAAGCTCTGAGTTATTGAATCTAGAACTATATTTAGTGATTTCTGACTCGGGAGACTCCGCCTGCAAGGCTTCAAACATCGACTCTGCCGCCAGTATTCCCGACCACATTGCAGTATGACTGCCCTTGATCTTGGCCGCATTCAGCGTTCCCGCATCGCAGCCGATCAACAAACCGCCTGGAAATGTCATCTTGGGCAGGGAATTTAGACCACCTTTTATGATTGCGCGCGCACCGTAACTGATGCGCTTACCCCCCTCCAGGTATTGCTTGATTACCGGATGATGCTTGAACTTCTGGAATTCGTCATAGGGGCTGATATGGGGGTTGCTATAACCAAGGTCGACAATCAGTCCCAGTGAGACTTGATTGTTCTCAACGTGGTAGAGAAAGCCGCCGCTGCTTCCTGCGTAGGATGCACCAGTCATGGGATAGCCAGCGGTATGCACAACCAGCCCTTCCTTATGCTGCCCCTCCGGTATTTCCCAGACTTCCTTGATACCAATGCCATAGTGCTGGGGGTCTGAATCCTTATCCAGCTCAAAGCGTGAAATCAGCTCCTTACCCAGATGACCACGACACCCCTCCGCAAAGATGGTGTATTTCGCATGAAACTCAAAACCCGGCTCAAAGGAAGGCTTATGTTCGCCCTCCGCAGTGACCCCCATGTCCCCAGTCGCCACACCCTTAACACTGCCATCTTCATGGTACAGAATCTCTGCCGCGGCAAAGCCCGGAAAAACCTCAGCACCCAATTCTANGGCCTGCTCACCCATCCAGCGACACAGATTACCGAGAGAAATGATGTAGTTGCCGTGGTTGTGCATAGTACGCGGCACNAGCGCCCCGGGAAACTTGAACGAGGACTCGCTGCTCCCAAGGTAGTAAACATCATCACCGGTCACCCGGGTATTCAGGGGGGCACCCTTATCTTTCCAGTCCGGAAACAACTCCTTTAATGCACTTGGCTCAAATACAGCGCCGGACAGAATATGGGCACCGACTTCGCCGCCTTTTTCTAACACACACACGGTCAATTCCTGTTTACCCGCCTGTGCTAATTGCAGTAATTTGCAGGCCGTCGCCAGGCCTGCCGGTCCTGCACCGACAATGACTACATCAACTTCCATTGACTCACGTTGCATAATTGAACCTCTGCAGTGTTATTAGGAAAAATTCGGATGGGCTGTTGTGATTCCGGGTGCAAATCTCTGCACGATGGAATAGCGGCCGGCTTCAAGGCCGCCTATTATCCTCAATTACTTAAATGCTAGCAAACTATATACAAAACAATTAGTTANNGNATGTATATAAGAGTTGNCGCCCACAAACATAGATACTGTTTGTCTACGCAAGAGCAACTTATTGGAANGTCACTGTCAACTATCGGGTGACAAGTCAGTCGATTCTCATTAATAAACGTATAGCTATTTGGCAGTGGCAAGCACCAGCATCAGACTGCCTTTCAATACCGCGAGGGACCGTTGTGAGCTGGGCAATATTTGCCTGACACAACGATGCACTGGATCCTTCAATTCTTCCTATCTGTAATAAGTCATGTTTCAGTGTCTTTTTACCGCAATCTCCCAAGATACTTCTTAGACGNAAGCTAGAGTAAAAGGGTTATTCGCGCCTATAAAATTCTGCAATAACCGTTGCGACTCCTNGCCTGAAAACTTTAGAAATCAGTCTGTATGACGTCTGCGATCCGGCGGCGCAAGCCCGTGCCAACTAGCTTAGGCTTTAGCTCAGGTCTTGGTAAAAATCATCATGTGCTGCCAAGGCAGGAAGTCCAGCGTGTCGGTCCATTCCAGACCAAAAACACTCATCTCACGCACAACCTGCTCCTCGGTCATCTTGTGCAAGGGCCGGATGGGCACACTGGCGTCTTCGCCACGGTATTCGAGCAAGAAAATGCGACCACCGGGCCGCAGAGCCTGAAAAATGCCGTTAATCATCTCAAATGGATGGGAGAATTCATGGTAGGCATCCACCATAATCGCGGCATCGATGGAGTTTGGGGGCAAATTGGGATCATCAACCTGNCCCAGCACGCCTTCAATATTGGATACACCAACCTCGGCCATTTGAGCTTCGATCAATTGCAGCATCTCTGGCTGTATATCCACCGCCAGCACNTTGCCCTTGGGCACCAGCCGGGCAATCCGAAATGAAAAATAACCCGANCCCGCGCCTATATCTGCCACGACATGATCTGGATCAAGCCCCATATTCGCTACCACTTCATGAGGCATCTCCTCCTGAATTCGGCCAGGGCGATTCAACCATTCCGCTGCCTGATGCCCCATGACAAAGGATATCTCACGGTCCATGTAGAATTTCCCGATTCCGGTTGTACGGCGCTCAGGTGCCACCTCATAGCCCGGGTGCTCTATTTCCTGAGCCCGAACTATAACGCCCGAAATCGCGATGCTCAGAATCAGCAGGCTGGACATAGTCAGTGCGAGCAGCTTGCAGGGCAGTGGTNGACGGAAAAGTGCCATGATCAGATCCTCAAGATGGGTGAAAGACAATCAGAANTGATACGTCTGCNCCTGTGAAGCAGATTTCTGGGCTGTTTGAGAGGATTGANTGCCAGCTGACAGGGAGCGTAACAGTCGGATGGAGGTAAGCAAGCGAGAATGCAGAGGCAAGAGCGGAAATTGGCGTCAGATAGATGAGGTTCGGTCCGACAACAGAATTAAGAAATAAAATGCGCTAGCTTGCCATTCGAGCAGCCTCACCAGTCTTTGGCCTGAGCCTTTGCACTTGGGGCAGTTGCTGCTTTTGGTAATTTTNCCCTCCCCCTTGCAAACATTGCAGAAAACTTTATGAANCTTTTTAAAAATTGCCTGCAGCTCNAAAAGAGCCTGCTTTGGGGGGTTGTTTGTTAGCCAAAGCTATCATCTACTCACCTTTAAAAACCCTGTTATTGAAAACCCGCAGGCCGGAGATTTGGCCTGCCGCAAAACTTTAGCGTTTGTCACTCGATTTGTGACTAACATCTCAATGAATGTCATTATGCAGAATCCGCTAAGCAAAGTACGTAAACTACCTCACAAATTTGATAGAAAGCCTCGCAGAATTGTGAAGGTAGTCTATTGAAGACAGATTTTTCTTACGAATTCGCGCCTTATGGTAGACTCTGCCGCCCAGTAAGGGTGCATACTCTCTTCACCCATCTAAGCAAAATCAGCAAAGGAAATTGGAGCATGAGCAGAGTCTTGGAAGGAATTCGCGTTTTGGACTTCGGGCGTTATATAGCAGGCCCATACTGCGCCACACTACTCGGAGACATGGGTGCAGACGTCATCAGAATAGAAAAAGTCGATGGCTCCGAGGACCGTTTTTTGTCGCCAGTTAGTGAGAATGGTGACGGCGCCATGTTTATGCAGCTGGCTCGCAACAAGCGCAGCCTGACCCTGAATCCGATGAAGCCAGCTGGCCGCGAAATTGTTAAAAAACTGGTGGCGACTGCAGATGTGGTTGTAGCTAACCTTCCCCCGGACACGCTCAAGGCGATGGGATTAGATTACGAGAGCCTGTCATCGATCAAACCAGAGATCATACTTACCATGATCTCGGCTTTTGGTCGCGGTGGTCCCTATTCAAATCGAGTGGGCTTTGATGGTCTGGGACAGGCCATGTCTGGCAACATGTACATGTCAGGTACACCGGAGCAACCGGTTAAGGCCTATGCGCCGTTCATCGATTTCGGCACCGCCAGCCTTTCAGCCTTTGGCACCATGGCAGCCTTGTTTGAGCGCCAAAAGACCGGCAAAGGCCAAATCGTTGAGGGTGCCCTTTTCAATACCGCGCTGACCATGATGAATGCGACCGCGATCGAACAGCACGCCATTCAGGTCAATCGAGTTGCCACCCTCAACCGCTCACAAACTTCGGCTCCGGCAGACACGTTTAAAACCCTTGACGGCTGGGTGCTGGTGCAATCCGTGGGCGGTCCATTGTTTAAACGCTGGGCTGATCTCATGGGCGAAGATCACTGGCTGGACGACCCTCGTTTCAGNGACGACATTTCCCGAGGGGACCATAGTGAAATCATTAGTGAGCGTCTCGCAAAATGGTGCGCGGAAAGAAGCTCTGAAGAAGTGCTTGCCGCCATGGAAGAAGCGCGACTGCCTGCTGGGCCGGTGCTGTCACCCCAGAAGGTGCTGGAAGACCCCCATATCGAGGCCAAGGGCCTGTTCCAGCCGATTGATTATCCCGGGCTCGATAAGCCTGCACCAATTATGCGAACCCCCGTGGAGCTCTCAGAAACACCGGGCGAGATACGCCATCGGGCACCTACCCTGGGAGAGCATACAAACAGCATCATGCGGGAGCTCGGATACCAGCAGGCCGAGATCGACGAGTTGCGCGTGCAACGAATCATCTGAGCCTCGGTGTTTGCACAACGGTCAGACTCGGTTAGTCTTNTACCTCCTTAANATACCACTCAGCAGNNCAAGCCGGGAATCGATATGCATAANAACAATTGCAGCCGCCGCAATTTTTTAAAGANGAGTACNGCACTGCTCGCCGGCACGGGTGCTCTCAAGCCACTGGCAGCTAGCGCTCAAACCCCAGCTGAAGAGGACTTTTGGCTGCAGGTCAGATCGCAATTTGCGTTCACCGAGAATGCCGTCCCCATGAACGCCGCCAACCTCTGCCCGGCTTTTCGGGCCGTGACCGACAGCGTGGAACACTTTACCGCTGACATTGATATCGATTGCTCATTCAATAACCGGGCAAAGTTTTCAGAACTGCTGGAACAATGTCGAAGCCGGATTGCTCGCCANCTCAATGTATCGGCAGACGAAATTGCCCTAGTGAGAAATACCAGCGAAGCCAACAACATGATCAACAACGGCCTATCGCTCGAGGCCGGCGATGAAATCTTGTTGTGGGATCAAAACCACCCGACTAACAATGTGGCCTGGGATGTGAGGGCTGAACGATTTGACCTCAGGGTCAGACGGGTCAAGACGCCAACTCAACCGCAATCTAAAGGTGAACTGGTTGCCGCTTTTACCAGCCAGTTTACGGATGCTACCCGCGTATTGGCTATTACTCAGGTATCAAACGTCAGCGGCATCCAGCTCCCGATTGCTGANCTGGTAGCTGCAGCCCATGATCGCGGCATCTACGTCCATGTCGATGGCGCCCAATCCTGGGGCGCGTTGGCGCTGGACTTGCGTACGCTGGACGTGGATTCATACAGCGCCAGTGCACACAAATGGTATATGGGCCCCCGAGAAGTTGGCCTGCTCTATGTAAAATCGAACAACATTGACCGAATATGGCCGAGCGTTATTGCGCCAGGTTGGGGCAATGATGCAGAGACAGATCTCCGGGGCGCGAGAAAATTTGAATCTCTGGGTCAGCGCGATGATGCTGCACTAGCGGCACTGGGCACTGCAGCAGCACTTCACGACGAAATCGGCCCCACACGCATTGAGCGGCGCATCAGCTTTCTGACTCAGCGTTTAAAAACCGGGATAAGCGCAGCCAAGCTGTCACTGGTAACGCCCATGTCAGAGGAACTCAGCCACGGCGTTTGTATAACCCGTGTGAATAGCGGAAATGGCGGAGCCNTTAGCAATAAGCTCTACACGGACTACGGTATCGCGGGTGCAGCAACCGGCGGCTTGCGACTTAGCCCTACCGTATACAATACGGTTGAACATATTGACCGCGCCATAGCTGCCGTAAGCAAACTGCTGGGTTAGGAATGCAGTATCAGCACAAATTTAGACTTNNCTAGAGTTCTTGCAGGAATTTAAGCATNGCCTGATTGGTGGCATCTGGCGCCTCTTGCTGCACCCAGTGACCAATATTCGGAAACAAAACTACGTCACGCAAATCATCGACAACTCGGTTCATTGCGCCTTGCAGGCGCGCTTTGNTGGCTCCTGCAATAACAACATCCTGCTCACCGGCGATAAATAGCGTGGGCACAGNGATTTTAACGTCCTGATAGTCTGCGGTGAGCTCCCAGTTACGATGAAAATTACGATAATAGTTCACGCCACCGCGAAAACCCGCCCGCACGAATTCTCCCACAACGTAGTCTAGATCAGCCTGGCTTAACCAATCCGGTAGTCCGGTAGGCGCACCCAGACGTCCTATCCAGCCGCCGGCTGAGCGCAGCGGATCCGTAATCATCGCTGCCTGGCGGGGCGAATCTGGAGACAGGTATAGCTTGCTTATCAGGCCATAGGGATCATTGTCATACTCCGCCTCCGCCACGCCGCCCGGCTCATTGTGATAAAGAATGTAATAGAAATTATCAGCAAATGCCTCACGCCACGATTCCATAGGTGACTGCGGGGGTCTGCCACTGTACGGCACACTCATGGCGATCAAGGCGCTGAAACGTTCCGGATACATAAGCACCGTGTTCCAGGCAACAATTGATCCCCAGTCATGTCCCACCATGATCGCGCTGGACTCTCCCAGGGCATCCAGTATGCCAAGCATATCTGCGGCCAGGTGTTCGATATCAAAATCACCCACGGCATCAGGCGCGTCAGTAGAGCCATAGCCACGCATATCCGGCGCGACTACTCGATAGCCCTGCTCTGCAAAAAAAACCAGTTGATGGCGCCAGTTGTACCAAGACTCCGGCCAGCCATGAGCCAACAGCATCAAGGGGCCAGAGTCTCCTGCTACAGCNAATCTGAAATTAAGGCCATTGGCCTGAACAGTTTGAAATTCTACTCCGGCTATTGGGGCGGCTCCTGACATAGTGGNATTCTCTTGAGCTTTAACGGTTTGAATCAATAGACAGCAACTTGCGAGTGCTGCCGCCAGGTAGCGCGGTACACGCTGAATCTTTACGCAGGCCGTCCTGTAACGAAAAATGCTGAGACAGACGCTGCTAAGGCCTAATGTTTTCATAAGTCATTGCAACCGGATCAATATATTAAAGAAGAGCCTATCATGGTCAGGACGTAACTGGACAGCTGCACTTTAGCCCCCAAGCGCATTATGTCAAACAGTAGTTACCGTGAAGCTAAACCGCCTCTTTCGTGCGTCAGCTATAGGCCGGGTTACCTAGGTTTAATTCAAGAAGCAGGGTTGCAGTGATAGGGTGCGCTTTGCGGGTAGCGGTGAAGCCATGGCCGAGGACAACGGCAAGCTCGCCATGATCGATCAACTCACGGAGGTATTCCTGATTCAGCTGCCGCGCTATACCATGCAAGCTCGGGAGACCGAAACCGGCATGCTCTCGGGTTTAGCTCACACGCAGCTTGTAAAAGCCATCAAGGCAATTCATGCAGCACCAGAGCAGAACCGGTCACTGGAATCACTTGCCAATCTGGCCTCTATAATAGCCTCGCCCATGACGCCGATACCAAAAATGCCGGCAATATCGATTTGATGGCTCACCCCGGCGGCCGCAATCAATAGCTTGCTGGGCATGCAGCCAACCTGGGCGCAGGTTGTGTCATACACAGCTGATTCGATCACGATCACACGATCTGGATGTTCAAGAGCCCCTCCACAGGCAGTCATGCCCGCCGTGCCTGCTCCGATAATGGCGACGGCTAATTCAATAGTGCTCATGGGTATTCCTTCGAAACGGTTGAGGTTTGGAATGCAGAAATTTAAGAGTGTATTGGACTAAAATGACACCAACCGTACGCAATTTGGCACCAATNGTCGCCCGGTTTTTNGCAACCAGGCACTTTTTCTCGGCGGCATTAGTGGTTATTCTAAACGCTGAATAGTCAAGGATTCGAGACCATCGTGAATAAAACTTATGACGTTCCCTATATGGAGCGTACCCGGCTTTACTATGAGGCTCAGGGTTACTCAGAGCCTTATGTGTGGGCGCATTTCGCCTCTACCCCATTTTCAGCTTTGCAAAAACCCCTTTCGGAATCATCCGTCAGCCTGATTACCACTGCCATGCCCGATACTGAACAAGGTCGCAGCGAACGCAAGCTGTATTCCAGCCTCACCACACCGGCACCAGAGACCATGTATACCCAAGGCTTATCCTGGCATGACACGGTCACCCATACCCGGGATATCGGNAGTTTTCTGCCCATCGAACCGCTATTTGTTGCCCAGGCCGAAGGCGGCATAGGCAGCCTGGCACCGCGCTTTCATTCAGTCCCTACCGCCTATAGCCAGCGTCAGACGCTCGAAGAAGATGCACCTGAAATATTGGAACGACTGCAAGATGATCAGGCTGACGTCGCCCTGCTGGTGCCGTTGTGACCCGTGTGCCACCAGACCGTGAGTCTGGTTGCTCGCCACCTTGAGAGTCACGGCATAGCCACGGTAATAATTGGCAGCGCCATGGATATTATCGAGCATGTTGGCGTACCGCGGTATTTGCATACCGATTTCCCCCTGGGTAATCCGCTTGGCAATCCCTTCGACCGTGATATGCAGTTGATCCATACCAGCATGGCCCTGGAACTGCTGCGATCCACAAGCAAGGCAAACACGATTCTGCGCTCGCCTTACAGCTGGAATGGCGATCCAAACTGGCGTGATGATTACTCGAAAGTCACCGATGAGAATCGCGCAGAGTTGGCACAAGCCGGCGAAGCCCGTCGAGCTATGCAGACTGAGATGAAGAAACTCAACCCAAGGCAGCTGATACCAAACCCCTGATATCAACTCCACACAACTGAAACGAACAACGAGAGGCCACTATGAAAACAACAAAGCTCTTACTCGGCAGTGTTCTAACGGCAGTCATTATCATTCAAAGCGCGCTGACTCAAGCCCAGGGCGTGCGCATGTACAACACGGTCAAGACCAAGCTCATGGCAGGGGAGCAGGTAGTGGGGGGCACCGTCGAAACTGCAGACCCGGATATCTACTGCACTATGGCTAATGCCGGCTTCGATTTCATCTGGATCGAGATGCAACACAGCCCACTGTCCTTCAGCGAGGTCGCGCGCATGATCTGGGCCTGCCGCGATGCACCAGCCATTCCCTTCATCCGCGTGCCTGATGACTCCGAAGGCGCTATTCAGAAGGCAACCGATATCGGTGCACTTGGCATTATCGTCCCTATGGTTGATACACCGGGGAAAATGGAAAATGCCGTGCGCTACGCCAAGTATCCCCCTGCTGGCAGGCGCAGTCAGGGCGGTGGCCAATATGGGCGCCTCTGGGGACGCGACTATCGCCAGACCTGGAATGACAACGTCATGATTATGGCTATGATTGAAACCCTGGAGGGCACTGAAGCATCAGCCTCCATCGCAGCGGTGGATGGCGTGGATGGCATATTCGTTGCCAGTGGCGATCTGGGCAGCTTTAGCGGCAAGCACCAGGGTGATCCGGAATATGAAGCCTTGGTGACTCAAATCAAGCAAGAGACCGAGGCGGCCGGCAAATTTGTCGGAGGTCCCTCTGCCTGGATGTCATCACGGGACGGCTACAATTTCTTTCAAGCTCCCAGTACCAGCAGCCTGATTCGGATTGGCGCGAGACTGACTCTGGAGCAAGCCGATCCCTGTCGGTTCCTGCCCTCCGGTGCAACACCAGTGGAGGGTGAGAATCCCTGCCCCTGAGAGCCAAAACCAGGTGCTGGCAGACTCAGGGTTGGGGCACCCTATTACCAGCAATGTAAACAGTTTCGATGGTCTTGGTATTGGCGATATCAACCGCGGGGTTCGCGGTGAGTATGCTAAGGTCTGCCCAGCGGCCAGGCTCCAGAGTCCCGATATCAGACATTCCGATGCAGTCAGCCGCGACTCCTGTCGCCGATCGGATAACATCTAGAGGACTCATGCCGGCGTCCACCATCAGCTGCAATTCCATGTGTTCAAAATAGCCCTGGAAACGGGCTGGCGGACCGGTGTCGGTTCCCATTGCAATTGGAATGTTGGCCGCATGCAGCGCACCTACATTGGTTAGGGCCACTTCCAGCCCCGCCTTATACGCCTGGGCAGCGCGACTATTGGCCATGCGCGACATACGCTCCGGTGTCTGCAATTCGGCCAGGACAGCGGGGTCCGCTTCTTTTAGAAAATAGGGGTCAGAAAAGAACTCAGGCACATCTTCATACACAAAAGTGGACACTTCACGGGTCAAAGTAGGGATATAGCAAACGCCCTCCTCTGCTACCGACGTAATGAATTCGCTGTCCACCGGCAAATCCCTGATGCTGTGAGCGATCAGATCGGCACCAACTTCCAGCATGTACTTGGCATCATCGAGGTAAAACAGGTGNACAGCGACTGGCAGTCGTCGCACATGCGCCTGTTCCACTAGCGCATCAAACAGCGGCCGTGACATTTTCTGGGTCGCACCAAGATTGTCGTCAATGCGCGTCTTGATGAAATTCGCCCCCATATCCGCGTTGCGATTTACCTGGTCTCGGATTGCTTGCTCGTCGACGCCAGCGATTACGCTGCCGGCAACAAATAGCCTGGCCCGCTGCAAACTTGAGCGATATTGTTCATTGCGCAGTGCGAAGCCCGCGGCTTCATCGCCGCCCAGACTATTGACCGTGGTTATACCGTAACGGGCGTACAAACCGAGCTGCCGTATTAGATTCTCGGTACTGTATTCACCGTTAGCATTCAGGCCAACCGTTGCACCGACGTGCCCATGGGCGTTGATCATCCCGGGCATCAAGTACTTACCGGACACATCGATCACTTCTGCCCCTTCAGGAATACTCACCGCGGCTCGGGGCCCTACACTGCGAACCCTGCCGTCAGTCACTACCAATACGCTATCGGGCAACGGCTCAGAATCGGTGCCATCGATAATAGTAGCGCCGACAAAGGCAAGAGTGCCCTCGTTAGCAAGCACCGTATTCACACAAACAAGTGCAACAGTGGACCAAACAAGAAGAGTTTTTTTAATTGTCATAGTGAAGACCTCCTGCTGCTATTGGAGTAGATTTGGCCGCGATTTTCAAGCAAGGTTCAGCTTAAGCAGTAAGTATCTCAATAACTGTGGTGGCAGCTCATAACTTCTTAATCACAACCGCAATTTCCAGATGCGCAACTTTCCCTGACTCAAGCCAATTAAACATGATTGCAAACAGCTTTTTCAGTAGTGAACGAATGGAGATGCGTCACCCGGTGCCGGAGGATGCGGCGCTGATTTTCCAACGCTATTCGAGCCTGTTGGAAGTAACATGCTTCCTCGGCTGGCCCCGCCATCAGAGCTTGGCCGACAGCAATGCCTTCATCCGATTCTCGGATAACGAATGGGAGAATAATCACTTGGGGCCGCTCTTGTGCTTTGACAGGCAATCCGGCGAGTTCATTGGCAGCACTGGCCTGGCCATGGAAGATCAGCGTGTCGCATCAACAGGCTGTGTGATCGCGACCGGGTACTTGGGCCAGGGTTTTGGGACAGAATGCTTGCAGAGCATGCAGTCCTTGGCCAACTCCATGCGGTTACTACGCTTACTGGCTTTTGTGCATCCTGAAAACCCTGCGTCAACTTCGATGTTAGAAAAATGCGGTTTCAAGCGTGATGATAGCCGGGCCAAGAAGATGGTTTTTCCGAATTTGCCGGGAGCGCCGGTGGTAAAAGCGGATTGTTATGGATGGGAAAGTGGGCAGTATTAGGTGGTGTGTGAAACTGTCCAAAATACGTTCGCATGTTGTCAAACGGGCACGTGGAATCGGATGGATAAAACACACATAAAAAAGCCCGCTCAAGCGGGCTTTTTTATGTGTGGCGCACCCGGCACGATTCGAACGTGCGACCCCCTAGTTCGTAGCCAGGTACTCTATCCAGCTGAGCTACGGGTGCGTAATCAATTTTTCGGTTTTGTGATGATTGATCGACCTAATTATAGCGGAATCAGTGATTTTTCATAGCCACATCTTGCGTTCAGCGCATTCTCAGTTTCCTGCCTAAGTGAGGTGAGATAGACTGTCTGATTAGTCGATCGGATAGAGACTCCGTGTCGCATACACTAGGAAAGAGGCAAAAGTACACACAGTGCGCCGACAGCGATTTCTTGACCTTATTACAAAATTTGGCCCTGCTCTGATGGGTATCGCGCTGACATTTATGGTCGTGCGAGCTAATGCTGACTATGAAGATGGNGTTAACGCGGCATTCGAAGGTGATTTTAACACTGCATTCAGTGAGTTCTCCATCGCGGCCGAAGCAGGATTAGACCTCGCTCAATATAACCTCGGCATCCTCTACTACACCGGGCAAGGCGTAGATCAGAACCTGAAAATGGCCTTTAAATGGACTGAAGCCGCTGCCCAGCAAGGACATGTAGATGCCCAAGCCAACCTTGCTAGCCTCTATTTGCAAGGTGTCGGCACCCAACTAAATGAGGAGCAAGGGCTTGAATGGCTGATCACGGCGGCCAAAAATGGCCATGGCAACTCAGCACTCTCTTTGGCCAATATATTTTTTGAGGGCGAGCCAGTGGAACGCGACCTTGTGCAGGCCCACGCCTGGGCCCATATGGCTCGAGTCAATCAACATGATGAAGCCGCCGCGTTTATCAGCAAAATAGAACCCCGCCTTGACCCGCAGCAGCTCAGCAGCGCACGACGACTCTTCGCGCGCTGGCAGATTGAGAACTGAGTTAGCCTGCCTCCTGACGCCTTAAACTCTGTCCTTGTAAACTCCCGCCTACAACACGCCTGGGCGTCAATAGATAAGCACCATTGCCTCTCGGGTGATGGTTCGACGAAACCAGCCGAATGAGCTTGGCAATGTGGCCCTAAGCTGACTCGAAACTTTGGTCTGGACTCAATGACACTTGGATTGTTCGCGACAGCGAGCCAGTTTGCAACGGAGCTGCATATTCGCATGGAAGATCTGCACGCTGAGAGCTACTTTGCAGCAGACAAGGCCAGCGCACATTTTTTCAGTAAATCGATCAATCAGCTGAAGCGCGCTCTGTTTCAAGCTTTTGTTCAGCCTGCCTGCGCCATAAGTCCAAAGAAGCCGTCCAGCCCTCGGGATCAACAAAGGGGTGCGGATCTCCATCCTGGCGCTCGGCGAGCATATCGCGACGGGCAAAGACATCTGCGGAGGAGGCGTGGTTTGGGATATTCACTTCGATGCCAGTGAGCTGCTGCATCCTTTTAATACTTTCGATATACATTTCGGTGCGCTCCACACCGCTAAAATTCAGTCCAACGCCACCAAACATAAAAGCGCTGTGGGGATAGCCGTTGTCATAGACAGTGAATAGCGTGGACAGCACGCCGGGCGTATGACCGGGTGTTTTCATAAAGCGCAGACGAGTTCGCCCTAGGTTCAGCGTGGCACCGTCACTCGCAGAAAGATGACGAATGGGCTTGGGGTACTCGCGGTAAACAGCTGGCTCATCTGTCATGGCCCAGTCCTCTTCGGTCATCATGACAACAGCGCTAAATTCCTGCTGGAAGCGAATAGCGCCGCCAATGTGATCGAAGTGCGCATGGGAACCAATCAGGTAGCGAATATCGTTGGGATCGAATCCAAGCTGCCGAATATTGCCTATCACCAGGTCAGTCAATTCTTCGTACAGGGCATCAAATACAATCAATCCCTGGTCAGTGACCAGAAGCCAAGACGCGACCCAATCGACCCCAATGTAATAAAGGTTATCGAATACCTGGAATGGCTCCACTCGCTGCACTTCAGGATCATGTAATTCATCACCCTGCGCCTGCGTAGCCGTAGACAGGACAAGCAAACAAATAAATACAATTGAGCCGATTAGTTTACGCATAATATTCCTTGAACCATCAATCTTGGGGTTAGCCTGAGACTGATACTAATATTTTATGGGCTCTAGCGATTAATCCAGAGCTGCTCCAAAGCATTTCAATTTCAGATTTAGTAAACGCTGATTGCCGCTTAATAGGAACGCGGCAAACCTAATTCGTGCTCCGAGATAAAATTCAGAATCATCTCCTGTGAGATTGGAGCCAGTTTCATCAGGCGCGCCTCGCGCCAGTAGCGTTCTACATGGTACTCCCTGGCGTAGCCAAAACCACCGTGAGTTTGTATAGCGGCATCAGCGGCGAAAAAGCCTGCCTCGGCCGCTAGCCATTTCGCCATATTAGCGTCGGTACCGCAGGGCAAACCCTGATCAAGCTTCCAGGCTGCCTTCTGCACCATCAGTTCCGCTGCATCCAATCGCGTTCTGGCTTCAGCCAGAGGAAAAGCGATGCCCTGATTTTGCCCGATAGGCCGACCAAAAACGATTCTTTCGTTAGCATAATCAACTGCGCGGCGAAGGGCGGCTCGACCAATGCCTACTGCCTCAGCAGCAATCAAAATTCGTTCCGCGTTGAGGCCATCCAGCAAATAACGAAAGCCCTGCCCCTCTTCTCCGACACGGTCAGCTTCGCTCACGAAGAGTTCATCATACACAACCTCACAGGTCCTCACGGCGTTTCGCCCCATTTTTGGGATCGGAGAAATAGAGACTTCGGGTTTGTTTAATTCTGCAAACAACAGGGTCATACCCTCTGTCTTGCGCTCTACGCTGTCTTTGCTCTGGGTACGGACCAGCAGCAGGACCCGCTCTGCTTCGATAGCCTTGGTTGTCCAGACTTTCCTGCCCTTAACGACATAGTTGCCACCCTCGCGGCGAGCACTAGTCTCTATCGACGTTGTATCACTTCCAGCATTGGGCTCAGTAACGCCAAATGCGACCTGTAGCTTGCCAGAGGCAACATCAGGCAGATAGCGGGATTTCATCGTTTCCGAACCATGTTTAATCACCGGATGCATGCCAAACATGGAGAGATGCAAGGGTGTTGCACCATTCATCGCTGCGCCGGACGCTGCGACCTGCTCCAGCACCACAGCAGCCTCTTGCACACCCTTACCGGCACCACCATACGACTCGGGAATCGCTATTCCAATCCATCCCGCAGTTGCCATCGCCTCATAAAAATCCTGGGGATATTTTGCCTCGCGATCATGGGCCTCCCAATAATCATCAGGAAAATCGCGACAAATTCTGGCAACCGCCTCGCGAATGAGTTTAAGATCTTCAGATTCTAAAAAATCCACAATGAAACCTAATTGTTCTGCCCGCTGATGTGCGCGGCAATAGCAAGAACCTGTTGGGCTCGTTTGAGATGCGGAACATCAACCATTTGTCCCTTGTAGGCAAAAGCCATTTTGCCACTCGACTCATTATCAGCGAAGGCGGCAAGCAATTCTTTAGCCTCAGCTATTTCGGCGTTGCTAGGCGTAAACGCGCGGTTGACGATATCAATCTGACTTGGGTGAATCGTCAGCTTGCCGAGAAAGCCCATAGCAGCAGCCTCTTTACATTCTTTCTCAAACCCCTGGCTATCGGAAATCTCTACATATACTGAGTCGATAGGCTGCACCTTACTTGCTACCGCAGCGAGCAAGCAAGTTGATCTCACATATCGAAACACATCAAGGTACTCGCCTTCGGCATTACGCTTAGACCTCGATCCCAGCGCGCCCGCTAGATCCTCTGCGCCCCAGGTTAGTCCACCGACACGCGTATTACCCCCCATGGTTGGTAGTGAAAATACAGCCTCAGGCGCCTCCGTTCCTATGAGAATCAAAGAAATAGCGCCAGATGTCACTCCATGCTTTTTCTCCAGGGCGGTAACAAGCTGATCTACCGCATCAATATTTGCCCGATTCAGCACCTTCGGCAAAACTAAACCATCAGGTCTTGCTGCCACCACAGCCTCCAGGTCCTCCCTACCCCAAGGGGAGTCCTGGGGATTGATTCGCACCAGGCACTCTTGTGCGCCGAAATCGGCCTGACTAATCCAGTCGCACACGGCCTGCCGCGCACCGGCCTTGTTCTCCGAGGTGACGGAATCCTCCAGATCCAAGATCAGGCTGTCAGCATTCAAGCTCAATGCTTTCTCAAACATACGCGCATTGCCGCCAGGCACAAAATGCAGCGAGCGGCGTAAACCCTTGGCACCTGGGCTGGGAGTTACGGCCATGACTAGTCCTTGTTCTCTTGATGGGAGGGTAATCGCAGCATCATGCCTTTACGCAGACAATCACAAACGACTTCACCACGCTGATTCATCGCAGTATGACGAAACCAGACGATGCCACGATCCGGCTTGCTCCGAGATTCACGCTTGTCCATAATTTCCGTGGACACGCTGAGTGTGTCCCCAATGAAAACAGGGTTAGGAAACTCAGTCTTTTCCATTCCCAGATTGCCAATGGTAGTGCCAAGCGTGGTGTCAGCAACCGACAGGCCCACGACCAGACCCAGGGTAAACAGGCTATTGACCAGTATCTGCCCGTGTTGCGACTGACCCGCAAACTCCGCATCAAGGTGCAGAGGTTGTGGATTGTGGGTAAGCGTACTGAAAAGCAGGTTATCTGTTTCAGTAATCGTGCGATGGGGCTGGTGCCCAAACACCATTCCCACCTCCAATTCTTCGAAGTACTTGCCAGACACAGTAAACCCGCCAAAGACTCAGCCTTTTTNNTAAGGACACATTGTAGTGGCAACATCCCTTAGCATCCATTAAATTCCCTAAGCAAATTGGGACGGGGGATTNCCGGCAATGAACGACATCAAGCTNCAACAGTGGATCGGCAGAAANGAGACCGTCGACGACATTATTGGTCTCACACCTGCGCGCGCGCTGGCCGCCACTTTTAATCGCCAGACTGAGATCTTCGCCCAGAGCAAGCTTCCTGCCCTGTGGCACTGGCTGTATTTTCTTGAAACTGCNGCCCAGCAAGACCTGGCCCCAGACGGCCACCGTCAGCGCGGTGGCTTTTTACCNCCNACTACNCTGCCCCGCCGCATGTGGGCAGGCAGTCAGCTGCNGTTTCATGNGCCAGTCAATNTCGGCGATCCGCTTACCCGNAGTTCGACTATCCACAGCATCGAGGAAAAGACAGGCCGTAGCGGCAAACTGGTTTTNGTTAANCTTAGGCACGANATCACTCGGTCCGGACAGCTCTGCATCACTGAATCTCAGNACATCGTCTATCGCGAGGCTGCANCGCCAGGCGCATCACTAGTTGCTGGCCNGCCCGCAGAACCCGTCAGCGATTTCCGGCTGCATTTTCAGGCAGATTCGCGGCTGCTGTTTCGATATTCCGCGCTCACCTTCAATGCCCACCGCATTCACTATGACACCCCTTATGTTACCGAAGTCGAGGGGTATCCTGGGCTTATCGTGCACGGGCCCCTGCTAGCGACCATGATGCTAGAGCTACTATGGCAAAACCTGCCAGAGGCCCAGCTAAGCGCCTTCGACTTCAAGGCCCTTCGTCCCGTATTCAACAACCANGCGTGCACCATCCACGCCACCAGCCCTGACGGCGAGGGCAATGTCNGACTCTGGGTCGCNGACCATGCAGGAGCCCTCTGCATTCAGGGTCANGCCAATATCCGGCCTTAGAGTGTTCTTCATTGCAGCCGCCTTGTGATATTATNCGCNCGGTTTNNNTCACTGCNGGAAATCACAGTGAATTGAAAGTTACGGAGAGTTGGCCGAGTGGCTGAAGGCGCGCCCCTGCTAAGGGCGTATAGGTTTACCCCTATCGAGGGTTCGAATCCCTCACTCTCCGCCAGATATNTAAATATTCAATTAAATCAATATCTTGATAGTTTAAAAACCTTCTTTTTGTAGCACCATTGCATTCAGGCAAGTGGTTCTCTTCGACTCTATCAGCACCTAATTTCATAACGTACAGCAAGTGGTTTGATTTAACTCCCCGGGGGTCTGTATTGGACTCTACAGATTATTACCGTATCTCCGCAGATACTTAATAGGCTGACTTCATTTCCTCTGTGCAAGACAAGTCAACATCTACAAAATGTGCAGTTTTCCATGGGTCTGACGCTGATTGGTGTCTAGCAAACTGTAGCAGACCCAATTAACGTTACAGCCACTCTGACAGTCCAAAAAAAGACGACTTAATCGACCACCGTGACCATAGTCTCACGTGCTTTGCGAATCTTGGGCATATTTAGCAGCCAGTCTCCTGCCGAGTCACGATGGCCTAATGGCAACAAAACGACAGATCTCAAACCACGCTCTTTCAGTCCTAAAATTTTGTCGACTGAAGTAGGGTCGAAACCTTCCATTGGTGTTGAGTCGACCTCTTGCTCAGCCGCTGCGATCATAGCAAAACCCAGAGCAATGTAAGCTTGGCGCGCAGCATGAGCATAATTAATCTCAGCATCGCGTGGCACGTAACTTTCTTTTAGATTTCCGTAGTACTGTTTAATTAAAGGCAGATCGCCTCGCTTCTCAATGTTTAAGTTTATAACTTCATCGATACGGTTTTCAGTGTAAGTATCCCATGCAGCAAACACTAAAAGGTGGGAGCACTCTATGATTGGAGATTGGTCACTCGCAGCTTTGCAAATTTGACGGCGTACATCTGAGTTTGTTACGACAATAAGTTCGAAAGGCTGCGTACCGCTTGATGTTGGAGCCATCCTGATTGCTTCGATAATATTATCTACTTTTTCTTGAGTAACAGGCTTCGTTGGGTCCATTTTTTTCGTGGCATAACGCCAGCTAAGAAGATCTGAGAGTGTCTTGTTCATTATTCTTTGTCCTATCCTTTCTTTCTAGATATAGTGGTATTGTTTAGTAACCGACATCCTATTAGAAACTATAAGTCTCAACAAGAAGGTACACGCTTGAACCTAGGTAACACTAAGGAGACCGAAATGCGCACGCCCGAAAAATGCCCTAATTGCACTAGAATCAATGAAGTTTTGACGCGTGTCGGCGACCGTTGGAGTGTGCTCATCATTATTTCACTTGCCGAATATGAGACGCTGCGTTTCAACGAACTGAAGCGAAATTTAGGAATTTCACAACGCATGTTGAGTTTGGTCCTGAAGAAACTTGAACGTGACGGCCTAGTAAATCGGAAATACCACCCGAGCATTCCACCTAAGGTCGAATATTCGCTATCAAAAATGGGTAAGTCGTTTCACAAGCCTGCAAGCGCCCTAGGAACATGGGCACTCGATAATCTTAATAGGATAGATCAAGCTCGAGCGAGATACGACAAGGCAGCAAACTAGCTTCTCAAGCCCACTAAAGTAACACTCCTTCAAGCTGTATGCTTCATAACTACAAGTAACGTCCGTAAACCTATAGTCAACTAATTCCCTTATTTAAGCGGCCACATAGATACACACTTACGGTCGTCACAAACAATGTAAAACGGAGATTCGAGCTAGAGGAAAACTCGCACTAGTGGCCCTTCTCTGGTTAAACAGCCCACTCAGAAGACCTCAAAAAGACTTGGTGACTGGCTTGCCTATATCTCCCCCGGAAACACAGATTAACTTTAGTTGCTATCGGTATCATGCTTCCTTTCGGCGTTCGTCAGTAAATAATTGCTCAAGTGCAGTAACTTATTGCTTTATTAATCCGGTTTCCCCAAGTAACTCCAAGGTATATTTGAATGGAGGGAAACTTACCATCGGATCGGGCAAATCAGTTGCCTCAGAACGAAATTTTTCTACTTCAGCAACAAATTCTGGTGCATACGTTATCTGCTTAGAATCTTCCCACCAATCACTAGTACCTTTTGATGAGAGAAATATAGCAGTGCCTGTCATAAAAGCATCGTAAACGTTGCTAGGAATTAATTTACCCCTACCCATATAAAATATTTGTTCGCAGATGTGATAGTGATGATGCCTTACAGTGTCATATTCAAGTTTTTCTTCCGGCGTTAGCGAGGAAAAGTCAAGTGACCCTCTTGTCAAAATTGACGAGGTTTTGGGATTTTTAAAGAGAAAGTACCATTCTGAAAGCTGCTTACTTATTTCGCGGTGGCCGTTTGACATCGCTATTTTATTGTTCTGTCGAACTTCATAGGCCAGATACAAAAGTGTTAAAAAAACGCCAAGGGCCTCAATTGATACGGTCATAACATTCCTCTTATCAATGATTATTTATGTTAGGTGTCGCTTGTTTTCTTGGATCTTAGGAAGGGGCTCCTTAGAAAGTATTGATGAAATACAAACAGCTGATCCTATTTTTTAGGCTGAAGCCAAGTTTGATATGGGCAATATGAGAAATAGCACATAATCGCGGCCGCTAATGTAAGGAACCCCAAGACGCCAAAAACCCGACCACCAAACCGATGACCGGGTTTTTCAGAACTCCAAATGTCAGGAAACCAGAGCCCTAAGACTCCCCTTTCCCCTGC
>NYWC01000095.1 GCA_002684935.1 Gammaproteobacteria bacterium | reverse complement strand
TGGTGGGACAAGCTGATCCCACTACGTACAACGAAGGACAACCATCTACAACAGGAAAATGTTATAATTTAGTGGCTGAACCGTCGCAGGCTGCTGGCGATTGTTGGGTAAATTGGTCAGAGAGGGACTCATAATCCGTCGGTACCACGTTCGAGTCCTGATGGGCCCACCAACTATATCAAGATCCGGACATTATTCGCCTGTTTCGCCAAATGAGTTAGCGTGAAAATTCATTAGCTCTGCGCCTATGCTCTCGTATAACTTTGAGGGATTATGATCAACGCCACCGACTACGTAACTCTTATAATCAATTCCTAAAGAATCGAGAAATTGCATGTAGTCAAGAGTTGGCCTGTAGTTAAACCCTTCTGTTCCAATCCATATAGCGATTTTCAGTGCCGGAACACCATTTTCAGCATAAATTTTTGCCAAAGAGTAGGCATCGTTTCCCTCGCCAAAATCAAAGCTCGAAGCATCTTCGCGGCGCGTATCTAACTCCACTCCTGAATTTTCATAAATCTGTTTTTCCACAGCGTACCCTGGCCCTCCAGCTGCGGCAGACGAAAATAGCTCTGGGTGCTTAAACATAATCCTGGTTGTACCACGACCACCTTGTGAAAAACCCTGAATTGCTCGACCTTCCCGGGTCGCAACAGATCGATAAGTGGAATCAATATGAGGTATAAGCTCCCTTACAAACAAATCCTCTCCCATAGAATTAAGCGGGGCGTAGTTATAGTGGCTTATTACCCCGCCGTTTATGAATACGTAGATAGCCGGCGGTGTCTTTTCGTTAAGTATATTTTCATGAATTAAGTTGGTCAGCTGTACACTCCTAGACTCGCTTCCAGGTCTACCTCCATGTAGATAGTAAACAACTGGAAATCGTTGACTAACATTTTCTTCGTAACTTGGAGGTAGATAAATCGCATAGCCTACGTCTTGCCGCATTGATTGACTAAAGAAAGTTTTATGATGAACGCCAGAAGGCAAAACCATGTCTTCCGTAAATGGGTTCACCCATTTAAAAATCCGTCCACTGAAAATGATCTCACCTTCGGCTGCAAAACCTGATATGAAAAGAGCGCAGGCCATAATTGCAATAATTGATCTAACAATCTTTTTCATTGTTCCCCCCACATTAATCATACAACGTTACACCGCTATAAGACCTATCCCGCGGTACAACAAGTCCATTCAATCTTCCCAGCACCGTTCTTACTGGAGACAATCTTCCGAGTCATCGTCAGTATTGTTCCTCTACCGTTTCGGCGCCTGCATGCTGATTAGGCGGGAATCTTCCAACGCTTCGTTCCGTATTTGCTTGGGTACTTTGTACTCGTCGCTCTGGACCATGTTCAGAAAGGCCTTTCGCGAAGGGTACTCCACGACAAGGATTTCGTCCCACTCTTCTTCACCGACCAATGTCGCCCGCGCACTCAACCGGCTTACGAGTTTGCCGCCGGCTTTTGTTAGCAACGGGTCCACGTGTCGGCTGTACTCGCGATACTTTTCTCTCCCTCCATCTTTCTTGAATCGGAGCATATTCAGCATGAGAACAGGCCCTTCAATATCAAGTTCCTGAAAAATTTTCACTTGTTCATCTGTTAGATCAAGAAATGACACTTTCGATTCGTTTGTGGTTTTTTCTGCAATTTGAGAGTCCATTGGGTTTTCAACGATAAACTTGACGATGACTTGGGCCAATTCCTCGCCCTTTTGTTCTTGAAGGAAGTGACCCGCGCCGATGATGGTTGTGTGAGCTTGGCCAGCTGCACCTGGAACGTCTTCTTGAAACTTCTTGAATAGGTGGCCCAAGATATGGTCGCCATCACTGAACGCGGTCAAGAAAGGTTTTTCCCATTGGTAGTACACTTCCCACGCCTCTTCTTGCGCTTTGACCGCGGGATCGTCGGGAGTAACAGGCACGCGCTGGGGCATGATGAGGGCACCGGCTTTGTAGTTAGGATCGGGAAAGGGAGCGTCGTAGGCAGCCTCGATCGACGGGTCACCTGTCTGAGATACGAGCATTTGTCCAGTCGGGATGTCCCCACGGTTGATCATACCTTGGTTCATCCGCTTCCATTCCATGAATCCGGGTGAAACGCCGGTCCCCTCCGTGCCGATGGGGAGATAGGTGTTTGAGATGACGACGCGAGCGAAGAGGGATTCATTCTCGGCCACCACGCGCAAACCGATGAGTCCACCCCAGTCCTGACCAAAGAATGTAATATTTGTAAGCCCAAGTTCTCTCACCAACGTCGCCATGGCGTTGACATGAAATTCGTAAGTGTGTGTATCCATGCTGACGGGTTTGTCCGACTTTCCGAAACCGATCAGGTCAGGCACGATGCTGCGAAAACCGGCTTCAGTAAGCACGGGAATCACCTTGCGATAGAGGTACGACCACGTGGGTTCACCGTGAAGCAAGAGTATGATTTCACCATCGGCTGGGCCTTCGTCGAGGTAATGAACCCGGTATTCGCCGACTTCGATATAGTGTGGATCGAAATCGTACCCAAGCAGGTTTTCGAACCGGGCATCGGGAGTGCGAAGGATGCCTGGCTTAATCTCTTCGCCGGACGCCAGAAACGGACAAGTAACAGATAAAATCAACGCTATAACAACAGAAACTTTCATGGTAATTCCTCCTTAATACGGGGCAATGGAATTTTCATCGCGGCGGCTCCGATCTGCCAGAACTTCGGGCGTTGCCTGAAATTTGGACGTGTGCGCGTGCATCGGCTCTCCACAATCGCTGCATACCAATATGGGATGACTCTTTGAACTGCATCCCCGATGAGTTATACCAATAACCTGAGAGTCGTGCTGGTTGCACCAAGTGTCGCCCCATCGGGTAAGGGAAGTGAGCACGGCCCAGAGGCTCATGCCTTTGTCCGTTAACGAATATTCGTAGCGGGGGGGATGGGAAACGTACATTTTTTTCTCAACGATTCCATCATTCTTGAGTTCCTCGAGACGGGTTGACAGAGAGTATGAGGACATACCGGTCTGCCGCAGAATGCCGTCGAATTTGTGGTTGTGCCAGAAAAGCTCCTTGATAATGAGAATCTTCCAGGTGTCACCCACTTCAGCAACAGCTCGGGCGAGGGAGCAATGTATCTGTTGGATTTCATTTTTTTTCATTGGACGGTCGACACCTCATTTTTGAGTCTCATTCATTCGAATCATACCTGTCTACGGGAGTGGCTTCAACTTTTAAAGTTACTTGATTTGCGCGGCATCAAAATAGAAATTTGATGGCCATTGACGTGTGCTATCGTAGTCAATCCACGAAAAGCCGAGCACTAGTAGCTTGGGTAATTTTGCAGCAATAACTTTTACCTTATTTAGTCATCCTGATGGACTCTCTTTTGTTAATAACCCACAACCCTCTGTACGGGCTATGAGATGGTGCGCATTTGCGCAAAACTCGCGTGTGTGCAAACCCGCTTGCGTGGGGGCGCACAGAAATACCCCACCGCGTTCGTTTGTCATCGTCCATACGAAACCCTCGTTCAGTGAGCTCTTGGCTGAACCGTTGGCCCGATAACGGTTTGGTGCTGTTGTCCTCACACCAAGAGAAATAGCGACGCTTGAGGTCATGGTTGGCACAGCTTTCGGATGCACCGACTACGCACTCTTCCTCGATAAACTGTATCAGCAAGTCCTGTTCGTTTCTGAAAGCGTTGGTCGCGTTACGCAAGCTGTCTGGTATCATCAAGCGGTTTTTATGCCAGTCGGCGAAACCCTTGAGCCATAAGTTGAATATCCTAGCTGCATCAGTCCGCAGCTTGGCAGGCAGGTCGCGATCGCAAGCATCGCCCTCAAATTTCTGAATAAATTTCATTAGGATCATCCTCCGCCACAACCCATTGGAGTCATCTGTGACGATTGGGGCCTTATTCCCTTCTCATATAGTGTCACTGTAGCCGCTATGGCTCGCTCTTGACGATTTTGGGAAATGAATCCTGAGCCGTTACCCTTCCATGTCCCACAAGTGAAGCGTTAAGCACCTATGAAATTTAATAAATGCTGCTTGCTAGCTTTGACCTGCAGATAGCGAACTACGCTTTGTTGCATTCAACTTAAATGGAATGTAACTTGCGTCGCTACTGAAATTTTGGACCGATACACGATGCTCAGCGACGCAGAACTTCTCGATCATATACTGAACCATATTGATAACGGCACAACCGACCTGGGTGATGAGGATTGGTTTGAGCCCGTGGAAAACTACACTTCTCCATTACGCTTCAATGCTGAAAGGCGGCTTATGCGTCGCCTACCTATCCCTTTTTGTCCGGTTGCAGCTTTACCTAATGCAGGCTCTTACGTGGCGCGAGCTTCCGCTGGTGTTCCACTCTTAGTGGTGCGTGGTGAGGATGGTAGCATTAGGGCATTTCGTAACGCGTGTCGGCATCGTGGGATGCAATTGGCTGATGGATCCGGTTGTACGAAGATATTCCGGTGTAATTATCATGGCTGGGCATACCGACTAGATGGTCGGCTAGAGTACGTGCCCCACGAGCATGGATTTCCTGATCTAGACAAAAATAGCAACGGATTGGTGCCAGTTAATGCAGTGGAAATCCGCAGTGGCTTGGTATTTATCACCCAGGATGAACCCGTTGGGCTTGGTGCTTTAGATTCGCTACCTGAACTACTGACTGAGAATCAGGTACTGTTCGATTCGAGTGAATCTATTGAGGACATCAACTGGAAGCTGACTGCCGAGGGCACTTTGGAAGGCTATCATATAAAGCCCACACATCCAGAATCCTTCTATCCTTACGGTTATGACAACTTAAATGTTATTGAAACGCAGGGGCCAAATTCTCGTGTGTGTTTCCCTTTTAGGCGCATTGAAAAACTGCGCGACGCACCGCGAGAGAACCTGTCGTTGGATCGCATGGTCACACTAGTCCACCGAATTTTCCCTTTCACCTCTGTTAATCAGCTATCACAACACTGCCATGTGAGCTTCGCTGAACCAGAGTCAGCAACAAGGACACGTTACTTCAACTACAAGTTCACACTACCGAAACCAAATGGTAGTGCTGCTACCGAAGAAGAATTAGCTCGCGCCAAGAAGGATGCCGCTTTTCTTTCAGATACAGGCAACCAAGAGGATGCGAAAGTCGTCAGTGATATTCAAGCAGCCATGAGCTCTGGGGCCAATACGCATTATAGGTTCGGCCGGTTTGAATCCGCGATTCATCACCTACATAGCAATTTGACCCGATATCTTGAGCGATTGAACGAGTTCGAGAAAAATGAATCTCTCGTTAAGGATTTGATATCTTAATGACTGCGGGTGGGGGAACCTTTCTGGGCAAGTGGGGAAAAGTCCGACCGCTCGATCCCAACGCGTTAGTCTTCCCCACCCACGTGAGCGCAAATCCGTCACACCTCTTTGAGATTGACCACGCCAGGTAGTTGATCAGGGCAAAAGCTGGCCTCAAAGATTTCAGATTCCACGATCCTCAACACACCGCGGCTAGCTACCTTGCCATGAATGGTACGGGACTCAGAAAGATTGGAGACATTGTGGGTCACAAGTCGCTCAAGTAAGGAGATCATGCTTTCTTTGAATAGTTACTGGAAAAAGTGGGCTGCGAGCCTTGACTATCCGGCGAGCCACACGATCCAGTGCTCACTGCTTAGCAAAACTATGGTCGCAAGCAGCGCCAGTAGGAAAGCAACGAGCGGCATAGGTGCTCGAAGAGATATAGACTGCTGAACCGACACACTCGCGCAGGTCTTTCGCCGCGTGAGCAGCCACCCGCCTGCAAAAATGCAAGCTAGAGAAGTCACGGCAAAAATAGGATAGTAGGATTTTAACATCATAATTCTGCTCATCCAGGCACCACTTATGCCGGTGGCCAAGAAAAAAAATGGACCAATACAGCAGGCGCTAGATACAACCGACGTTAGTACTCCAACTAGCAGCAGATAGCTAGGTCGGACCCGCTCTGTTTCTGTTAAGGACTTGCTCATGGCTTTACCGAATTACAGCCCGCTCTCCATAGCGGCATTAGTTGTTACTGTAGAGGGAAATCCAATGTCGGTAGTCGCCTTCACCATCGCCTGTGTGTTGATGGCTGCGGGCAAATAAATCACGATAGCCTCCTCGGCACCATAATCGACATCTACAGACTTGATTCCCTCGAGCTTTTTTAGTGAGTTGCGCACGGCAACCACACACCCAGCTCAGGTCATATTCTCTACTTTGAGAACGACCTCTTCCTGACCAGATTGCAGTTCAGGCAATTGCCCGTACGCGCTACTAGTGAGAAGCAGCAGCAATGACAGCAAGCTCCCGCATACTGCTATTGGCATTGATGTTTTCATTACTTTTCCTCTGGTTGAAATCTTGTTCATTGACAGTAACTTATCAACAAAACAATAACTAACGTACTACTACGCTTTACCTCGTCCAACAAATAATAGCCAATGGGGCTGAGCCTCATACGTCTACCATAAATGTGCTTTTGGGAGGATCTTCCGCTTTATCCCTTGGGAATGGGGAGATCCCTAAATGATCTACTAATATACCGAACTTTTCGATTTTATGAGCAACCTCATTAATATTTTGTCTTGCGTAAGCTGCGGTTCCTGGGTTATCAAACCAAAGGTTAAAGCGCCCTTGATTATTGCTAACCCGTCCTTGTATCCAAACGTGGTCTTGGTTTCCTATCTCAGCATCGACTTCAACCACCCAGTCCTCATCGCTGCCTACCAATTGATTAAAGCCCTGCCAATCTTCCTCCCCGCTGTTAATCTCTCCATCCTGGAGGTCTATTGCAGACTCCCCCATCTCGGCTTGCTCAGTTACCCGAGCTTCTGGAGCTTCAAGGATAGAGCTGGGGGTGCCTGCCCCTTCCCTCTGGAAGTTAACTGCGGCGGAAGGCAAACCTTCAAAAAATTCGATCTCACCGAAGACTGATGACTCTCCATTTTCCACCGCTGTCTTTAAATCGGTTAAAAGTTTTTCAACTTCGAGACTTTTATCTATCCTTTGAGATGCTCCCTCGAATACCTTGTCCAGCTGAGACTGCCTTGTAGGCCTTTGCCCTTGAATTTGGCCTGTTTGCTCTGGCTCTGTGTCGTCAGGGATCTCTGCTGACCCGACCCTGACATTCACATCCTCCCCTGAGACTCGTTCGAAACTACCCAGTATATTGGCCGGGCCGGTTTCGGTGCTGAGTGTAACTGATTTGCCGTCTTCGGATACAGTGCCTAGCACAACCTGACCTTCCGATAAACCCAGTCCCTTTACGGCATCTGACGAAAGCCGTATTGCTACATTTTCAATATTAGAAAGCTGTGTTGAATTATAGGTTGCAACAGGATTTTCTGGAGATATGAGCATTTTTACGAAGTTTAAACCTTAGAAATTACCAAAACATCATAACTATGTACTTTGCCTTTCCCAGGTCGTAAAGGCAAGAAGGCATAAATACTGATAGTTTTTCGGCACATACTAAAGGCGCTTCGGTAAGCGCCCACCAAAAGGCATTTCTCCTCTCAGAACCCGCCTAAGTACCTGGGCACACGGTTTGGACAATAAATTGCGCATTGATATTACACGCCGGAGTGAAAACGGATTCACTGGGGCTTACTGGCCCTAATCCTCTGGATGCGGCCTCAAGCTGTGGCCCTGCAGCCTTATCGATAGCCCCTGATAGCCTACTTCCAGCAGCAATGATCGGCTTGTGCACATGGGGATGATGTCTGCTCCGTTTTCGAGAATAATTGTCAACCTAATTTCGACACCATGCTGAAGCAAATTTCTCCTAGTATTGATTCATAAAAAGAGGCTCCGGAATCACAACCTTAATCAAAATTTGGGAGACAGTTTTCTGGGAAACTATTGAGGTAATCTGGAAATTTTGGAATAACCAGAGCCGACCAAATAGGCCGAATGTGACAGTTTTCACAGTGCAGCGTAATTCTTAGATCCGCTTGCTGCCATACATCCTCTGATAAAATTACTAATCGGTACTACTGAAATGGATTTTGTATGGTCACGCCTCTCACGGAAATTATTTGGCGCCATACTGCTATCACTTACTCTGACATTTTTCTGGATTAATGACTGCAACATTAGATTCAGCTGCTAATCTTCTGCCAATATGTTCGTCGCCCAGCACAACAAGCTAGCCATCTAAGAGTATTTGACTTCTAGCCTGTATCTGCTCCCCCAAGCGCTATTGTCTGCGTTTGTTTCATTTGAAGGCCCACAAAGATAAGGGAGCGTATGATTCCAAACATTCCAGCAACTTGTATAAGGTCGTTGACCTTCTAATTTCTTCACTATTCAGAAATTTATCTCACTATTACTTTGTTAGACGCCGTAACCGAAAAAGCCCATTGAGTGAAAATTACCGCATCTAGTACTTCACGAAATTGCCTTATGAATCGACCGTGTTAGGTCATCAGGAAACCCTCGCTCTTGCTGAAATCTCTCAAACCATGCACCGCCACCTTTGGTACCGAGATGCCATCTTACATGTCGCTCAAATAAAGAGATCATACCTTCTTTTCCTCTTGATACGCTATTCGCCATTACAAGTGCGCCCTCATTGGCGATACATATATTTTCAAGAAAATGTCCGAAAGCAAGTTGCTCAGCCCCGTTTAATGATTCGAAGTCTCTATGCCCCCTCACAATCACATCAGCAAGATTAAGGTCACCTGCTTGCCTGTAAACTGACATGTATCTTTCGGACAAAACTCCCCAATTTATCAGCTTCGCTTGTTTGGTATTGTCACTTATCTGCTTAGCTACTGTAAGCATCGAAAGTATCACTCCTATGGCAGCTATAAGCTGAGCTAATTCTCCTATCGACATCTACTCACCCTCCGGTTTAATTTTTGGTAGTGAAAGGAGACTATTATGAATACGCGCCGTATGGAACCTATCTGAGTTCAGCGGTTACTCCAGCGGGTGTGGTCTGCGACACTGTGATTCGTTTTTTGGGGAGAGGAAATATTTGGACCACTGCGGCGCTTTACGCCACAACTAAAGACAACATGTGGTAATAGAAATGCGGCAGTGATACCTTACTTTTCGCGACGCAACCTATTGTGATGAGTTGTGGTTGATCGTCTGCGGGGGCCCATAACCCGCCGGTCCACGGTTCGAATCCAGGTGAACCCGCCAACTAAGTAAAGCTGTCACAAATCTCATGGAAATACCGAGGTCAATTTAAATAACGGTTGAGATCGGAATACTTAAGGAGTCTGGGTCTCAAACTGCCACTTAATGGGAGCCGTCCTAAAACTGTGAAGATCCTGGCGTCAACAACGCGTAAAATGGGAATGAGAAAAAGTCTACTACACGAAATTTCTTACTCTAGATTGAAGCTGATTCAAGCTAGCCTGCTACTCTTCTGCATCTCAATTCTATTGAATCTGTCAGCAATGGAAGGGTTTTGGCGATGGGATGATCCAGCCTTTCTTACCCATATTACCGGTTATGCTATATGGCAAGACTTTTTTAACCCTGCTGCATGGCAAGATATATCTCCCTCGAATTTCACCCCATGGCTAACCTTATCTTATAAGATCGATTTAGTCCTATTCGGCCTGCAACCACATCTTTTTTATCTTCATCAAATTATTGCAATTGGAGCTTCAGCAGTTATTCTTAATGCCCTGCTAGCTCTCTGGCTGCCTCCCGTATACGCAATTTCCAGCTCACTGCTATTCATAATTGGTACGCCAGCTTTACTTGTCGCTCAGCAATTAATGACTCGCCACTACGTTGAGGGCCTATTTTTTTGCCTCACCTCGTTCTTCTTTTTCATAGTTCATCTTCGACACAAATCAAGAACATGGCAACTGATAAGCGCGGGGTTTTACCTATTAGCCACCCTTTCAAAAGAAGTATTTTTCCCCTTATTCTTGATACTTCTGTTCTTTCCTGAAAAAAATATTCGAGTACGCAGCAGGTCTTTAATCCCGCACGTTTTAATTGCACTCGTTTATATTTTCTGGCGCACAAGAATGCTTGGCTCACTTTCTGGCGGCTACTCAGATAATAGTGACTTCTTCTCTCAAATAGATCTTATAGAGGTTCTGCTGAGTTTTTCAAATTTTCCCAACCTGTTATTTAGCGAGTCTTGGATATTTGTGACTGTAGCCTATCTATACTTTATTTCGATTTTCATTTACCGCAGCCCTTCCTCTTTAGTTTTCCTCATCATAATATTATTTTCTATTTTTGCGCCACTCGCACCTCTCGTAAAATTTCCTGGGATTTCTATCGCGGACCGCTATTTACTGCTTCCGTGGTTAGTTTTTTCAGCTTCTTGTGGAGTTTTCGTATATAGCGATCTCTCCAAGTTGAAAACCTACCAATCCTCGCTCCTGCGCGGACCAGCAGTAATCGCAATTCTCGCAATAGCTGGCTCATCGGCATTATCGTCAATTCAAACTAGACGTGTCGTTGGAGCAACGGCCGAACAGTTTGATGTTGTAGGCCGTTATATATGGGGCCAAGATGCTTCAACCGGATACCTTCCATCAAAATTGATTTCTTCCTCACTATGGTACGTGACTGATTTGGGCATCCTAAGGCAGCGAGTCAAACCTGATCAGCCGGCACCTTTAGTAATAGTAGACCCCGCATTCTTAGCCCCTGAGTATGTTAATCCTCGAATAACCCTTGTGGAGTACAATGAAATTTGTCGGTGCATGAAACCTTCGAAGATACATATCAATACTTTGCTAGAAGAATGGCGCCAGAGAGAGAGGGTAGATGCTCCCTTGACACTTAGCTACACATATCAAAATAACATCTTCGCTTGGTCTTTCGGCCCATATGAAGACGGAACGTATCATATAATTTCAGACACACTAGGAATTACCGAAGTCCCCAAAACAGGGAGCCAAAGAGTCAGGCTCGACCTGAATTCAAATTTCATTCTACGGTATACTTCGCCAGCGGGATGGACTACTCATTCCACGATAGAAACCATTGTTGAAAGCGCTGAAGAAAAAGTCTGGAGGAGGCCATCACTGTGAAGTCGATTGGAATTGTAATACCGGTTTTTAATGGCGAATCTACTATACGGCAATGCCTCAATGCTTTAGAAAGCCAATCGAGAAAGACATATGATATAGCTTTTGAATTGATCATTGTTGATGATGGTTCGAGCGATGGAACATTAAGATCAATTGGCGAATACCATAATCAGCAAGAATCCCTGCAAGTACAGGTTGTTTGTTTTACTCGAAATTTTGGTAAAGAAGCTGCGATTCACGCTGGACTGACTCGTTCTAGAGAATATGATGCCGCGATCGTTCTAGATGCAGATTTAGAGCATCCTCCAGAATTGGTGCCAAGTATGATCGAAGCATGGCAGAGTGGTGCTATGGTAGTTGAAGGAATAAAGAACTACCGCGGTTCGGAAAGAGTAACTTCAACTTTTCTCGCGAAGTTTTTTTATAATCTCTTTAGCTTTTTTACCGAGCTGAATATCAAAAATAGCACAGATTTCAAGCTGCTAGACAAAACAGCCGTGGACGCGTTCTGCACGTTACCAGAATCTAATCGTTTTTTTCGTGGCTTAATGAAATGGATGGATTATCCAACGCAGCAGATATACTTCGATGTTCCTAGGACGGAAATCCGTCAAAGCGCTTGGAGCCTCTTCTCTTTGATCCGATATGCGGTTTCCTCAATTACTTCATTTTCAGCCTTTCCTTTGCAGCTGGTTACTCTCCTGGGAGCAGTAACTTTTTTTATAAGCCTGGTGATTGGAGGGGTAGCCCTATATGACAAAGCATTGGGCCAAGCAGTTGACGGATTCACCACGGTCATATTGCTGGTACTCATTATCGGCAGCGTTTTGATGTTTAGTATTGGAATAATTGGCATTTACATAGGAAAAATATATGAGGAGGTAAAACGCAGGCCTTCTTATAAAATACTGAAAATTGAAACCTTNGATACATCACGGGGCACTCAAAATAACTATGATAGCTAGTATCTACGCCACAATATCTTCAAGCCTTCACGCAGTGTTGTTGGCACTCCTGTTATCTGTGTCACATGGGATTTTAAAGTACTCGACTTCAAAGCAACACGACGACTTTCTTGACCTACTCATTTCACGATGGCATTTTATAGCATTGGCACTAAGTATGTATGGAATCGTGTTTCTCTACTACCTGTTTGTTCTTAGATCTAGTCCAATCTCTTCTCTCTATCCTGTATATACCGGTCTTTCCATCCTCTTTGTCTCTGTAGTGGGCCGCTTCATTTTTTTAGAGCCGATTTCCTCACAACATGTAATCGGCATCGCACTCATCATTTCTGGCGTATTGGTCATGGGCGGAATTGAATATCAGTAATTAANCCATTTCTTATATTTTTNGATTGATTGATTTGCACTAACTAGGGNATATCACATCACAATTGATGATGCTAACTAGCCGCATCTCAGCAGCAGTTTTTAAATGACGCAGGCAGNTGTAGCCAGTGNTGGAAGATTGTCTNCAAGAGATCAAAAATCAATCAGCCCNAGNGCTCAGCCCTGGTGGACCGACCAATCAAANTTAAAGGATACGCTTCCCTTCACAATGGCACATCAAGACCGTAGACGACTGATGGTGAAACAATCCTGTCCTTAAAAGGCACTATCCAGTCGATCCAACTTGATACCGGGCCATTAGGAGGCGGAATACCACCGATGTACGGATTGTGTTCGGATTCAACTATTGTATTGTATCCTGACTTATCTTCTGCTTTAAAAATTACTTCGTATCCCATAGTTGATAGATCAACTTTTTTCACCGAGCTACCATCATAGGTATATGGGTCGGTCCGGGTTTGAAGTAGGTATGCAAAGCCTTGTTCCACCACTACGTCTAAGGTCAAATTAAATTCGTCTTTGCTAACAGGCAGTGTGACTTGCTTTGTGAACATTCCATTACCGTCATTATAAACAATCTTGACTGGGGATATAGCTTCTATGTTGCCTCCCCCAGCAAGGACTATGTCAACAAAGCCATCACTATTGACGTCGACCAGTTCAGAAGTAATATAATATTCATCGAAAGTTCCATCGCTATTTATTGTAATATTAGGNATTCTCGTCCTATCTTCACTGAATGTTCCATCGCCATTGTTTAAGAAAAAGAACGGCGGCCCGTCTACCATCAAAACATCAGGAAATCCATCGGCGTTAATGTCAGCAGCAGAAGCACCGTGAGCATAATATTTTGAATCCGGAATCTCTAAGGTCTTATATACTCCTGAATTCTGACTGAGCAGTAAAGACTGGTTCTCACCGGGAAAAGAGCCCGCGTCATACCCAGTGCATGCAAGCCAGATGTCTGGTTTGCCATCATTATTAAAGTCCGCGATTAACGCTTTTCTAGGGTGATAACAGCCGAGGGAGTCAGACTCGCTTAACAATTCCGACGTTCTTTCAATCCATTCGCCATCTTGGTTTTTGCTCCAAAAACTCAGTATGCTTGGGGTCATCTCTGCTAGCGGGCTGGTAGGCCTATAAGTCAATTGCGCTTGAAAAAAAGAGAGCGACCCATCCTGGAAGAAATCAGCGAAAGCATAGGCGGTATTGTTAGCAAAATAATATCCTCCTTTTGTCCAATGGATCGGGATTGACTGAGTCGACACATTGAGATGATTCTTATTTTCGTAAGATGTAAGAAACAGGGGGTAAGTCGATTCATCTTCCGATGATTCCACGCCAAAGTAGTAGCTGCCCTCCACTTCATCGATAAGTCTGAGAGAGAGAGTATGCGGTATCCTCGTACCAGAGATTGTTAATTAGTAATACTTGCGTTTGCTCATCGTATATAGAGTAAATAGACCCTGAAAAATTGGTCACAACTTTAGCTCGGGTAAGTCGAAGACATAGCTCAGTGCATTTTAGTGAAAGGGAATCAGACGATTCCTCTAAAGCCATAGCGGCTTCATAAACTGAATCGCCCACTTTAAGCAATGTGATAACCAATTCATTTTTTTCAAAAGTTGCATCATATAGGCCTGCCGCCCCTATGCGCATCGACACGGCGAGGGGAATCAATATCAGAATCAGCTTATTGGTTACCTTCATGTGATTTCATCACCTTTCTTATAAATAAGACTGAAGATTAAGCGCGCGAGTCATCAAGTTTAACCGAGAAAATCGCTCGGTGGCTGGTATGTCAAGACCCCAACTAAACCTAGATCATCATCAGCACCGGTGTGAGTTATATAATCTGGGCTTTCAAGAGTCTCAACGCTAATGTTAGTACCAAGGGTTTCATTTACATAAGAAATGAAGACTTCGT
>NYWC01000094.1 GCA_002684935.1 Gammaproteobacteria bacterium | reverse complement strand
GGCAGCAAGTGCTGCGGCCAGATTGAGCTCCAGGAAGCGGCGTCGGCTGCTGCTAAATATTTTGGTATCAGTTAAATTCTTGTCCCTATTCATTGAATTATCCTAATTGGTATTCTGGAGTGCTCAGAATGAGTTGTAATGTGAGTCGCAGGCTTTGTTCAACCTCGCCGCTACCGGAATCGCGAAGGCGAAACCCATCTGGCATCCTGTTTTGCAGAAATTCAACGATGGTCTGTCGGTCCTCGTCGAAAAGTCTCAAAGTTAGAAAACGCCGCTCCATATAGGTAACGGCATCCTCAAAGCTGGACACTTTAGCATTACGTAACATGCCGCTAAGATCGAAAGATGCTGGCGTCGGTGGGATCGGCCTGACTCGCTCATAGCTCTTGGTGATGCCGCGATACAAGCCAAGCTTCAAGTCATATTCCGCCCGTGCATTATGCCGCGCCGCCGACGGAGCGGTGGAAGCCATTGAATTCATATCAGTGGCCATGTCACTTTCGGCAACTACCATGGCAGCGGCTGAAAACTCGACTGATCCGCTTTCCGAACTGAATGCGAGGGCTTCATCGAGATCACGCTGCCTAGCTTCTGCTGGTGCATTGGAGTAGCGAGGGGAGTATGCAAATCGCGGATAAGCCCCAGCAGCGGTTTCAGGGAACAGCAAGTGGCCTATAAGATTGTTACGTAGCAGGATTGTCGAGGGATTTAGCCAGGCCCTTCCACCGTCCCAGCCCTTGACGTTGGGCGGGTTCCCCAGTGCTTGGCCTAGTAGATTTGTCGCTGCCGGAAAATAAGGAGTTCCCGGGATCTTCTCAAGGTCAAGCTTACGATAAGTAGAGACTAGAAAATGCACAGGGCTTTTAATCTGCGCACCTAACGAAGGTTCGCTGTAGAAATCCTGTGATAGAAACAAGGTGCGGAGAAAAGGCTTAAGCTGATAGTCGTCTCCGCGCAGATTATCGGCCAAGTCATTGACCATTTGCCCTGAAATTTCAGTCCGCACGAAAAAGCGGTACAGCTTGGTAGCGATGAAATCGCCCGCTGCATCTTGCTGGAGAATAAGGTCGACTATATCTTCGCCGTCCCAGTTGCCAGTCTCACCAAAAACAGATTTGACACCGTCGTCATGCTTTTGCCTGTCATCGATAAATTCCAGCCCCTGATTGCGCCAACCCGTGAATGCGCGCGCGGCTTCCTTGATGTCATTTTCTGTGTAATTACCGATTCCCAGGGAGAATAGTTCCAGAATTTCTCGTGCATAGTTTTCGTTGGCGTGACCCTTTACATTCAGCCTGTTATCCAGATATAGCAACATGGCCGGGTCTTTTGACATAGCGATAAGCAGGGAGCGCATATCACTGGTTGCGAGGTCTCTAAGCGTCTCATTCTGATTCAACATGAGGCGATAGTCGTCGTTTTTTAATTCCTCAGTCGCGAAGTGCCCGTGCCAAAACAGGGTCATTTTTTCTTCCAACGGCCGCTGGGAAATTAACATGCGCTCTGCCCACCACTGCGCGACTCGCTCCCATTCGCGATTTGAAGACAGGTACTTGTAATACAGGGCGTCAGTAATGTCCTGCATTTGTCTCGGCCCCTCATCAGCCACAACTTCGCCGTATACTTCCCCTACCTCTGCGGCTTTGGCCATGACGTCATCGAAACGCAGATGCAGGTCCACATCCGGGAGCATGGCCTCATCCCATATTCCAGAGTGTTGAAAGTCTGGAAGGTCGTCAGCTATCTGTTCGTAATTGACTATAAAATCTACAGCTGCTTCGGGGGTCATTTGCGCGAATCGCGTGACCACTTCCGGCGTATCGCCGAATCCAGCGCGTTCTAATAAGTGCGCAGCATGGTCATATGACCACTCGCTGGCCGCGAGGGGTTCGAGGCTATCTACATCTGCTGCCAAGGCTTGGTTTATCAGACAGTGCAGCAGGGCCAGGCAAAAGACCAGCTTGGTGCCGAGACCTTGAATTTTGGGGACTGGCCTAGAAAGGTGTGGCTTAGTTCGAAGTTGCAGCATGGCAATTCATCTCTTTGTTGTTGCCGTGTATTTTGCCCGCCATGGACCACAGCTTTATGTTGAGGTCGCTCAAGTATAAATTCAGGGGCACTAAATGTCAGCACAGGCCGGCTCTCAACCATGCTAGTAGCTTGTGCGACCGATTCGTTAATTGAATCAATTAGTTAAAACTGCGAAATCAGGCTGTGCTAAGAAATGTGTTATGGATTTCGATCTATTCGTGTTAATTCCTCTGCAAAAACCATTCTGTCTATATTTCATCTTTCACGCCGGGTCCAATCGGTCGGCGGCTTGCTCAAACCGCTCGACTAAACTGGTAAGTGATTTTGTGGTTGCATCGCTTGAGCTGATGCCGCTGTGGATCGTTCGCCAAATAGAATCCGTTACTTTGTCTACATCAATCGTCTTTCCGGTTCTCATGAAGGAGTGCTCGGTCAATTCGAGTGCGCCACCAATCATGTAGCAGACAATGCTTGGTGAAGTGTCTGGTCGAAAAGTGCCTTCCTTTATACCCGCTTTAACCTCGTTAGCCATCAATACTGCCATTCGGCGGTTTTGATCATGTGATAGTGATGGGCGTTTGTCTTCTGATTGGCGTGCGTAGAGTGTGCGTAGTCCACACATACTGCGATCCTCAGAAATGGTGATTAGAGTGCGATGAATCATATAGCGTAGCCGGTTGCAGGGTCCTTTAATGCTCGGCAATGTTTGATGGATGTTGTCGAAAAGTGCAGAGTAGTGACGGCTTAGCACTTCATCGAGTAAGCCGTGCTTGCTGTCGAAGTAGCGATAAATCGTTCCTTCCGCTATCCCCGCCTCTTTCGCTATAAATTCGATGGCCCCCTTTTCGAAACCCGAGGAACAGAACACTTTGCGTGCCGACTCCACAATAGTGTCGATTCGCTGCTCTTTCGAAGGCCGTTGTATTTTCGTGACCGTAGCGGTGCTCAAGGCAGTGAGTGCTCTCGTGTTTGAGTCTATGGATGGCCATCAATATGCCACAGAAATGAATCCGACTCAATTATCTATAAACAGGCGTCAAATTCAGGTGGAACTGCTATATTTGTTTGAATNTTGCTTTCAAAGTAAGTACTCTGAGTCCATATAGAGATGCTTTGTACTCTATTTATCCTCAACTAATGAGGCTAGCTCATTATTTGAGGATTACTTCAGCCCACCGCGTGACGCAAATACGACTAGGATTCATGCGCGCCAAGACACTGGAACTACCGATGCTAAATTTTAAGAATCTTCACACGAGCATTATTCTCACGCTACTGGCGATAGCACCATTGGCTTACTCACAAGCCCCTGGATACGAGCCCCCACGCACGGAGTTCGGCGTACCGGATATTCAGGGTATCTGGTCGAACCGAGCCATTACCCACATGGAAAGAAGACCTGGGGTAGACAAGCTCGTTCTCACTGAAGAGCAGGCCTATGAAATGGCACAGAGCTCTTTTTGGTTGAGTCTAGATAGAGAGCAACAGAACAATCCGATAACTGAAGCCAAGGCGGGTGCTGCAGCGTTCGGAGCGCGCGGGCATAACGCCTTTTGGGTCGATGATGGATCTAGCATGGGCTTGGTGAAGGGTGAGTACCGTACTTCCTGGGTCACCGAACCTGCCAATGGCCGGATNCCCTATAAAGAGGGCGGTGCTAGACTTCGCCGAGCATCCCACTTACCAAAACTTGGTGGTTTCGATGGTCCTGAAACTAGACCTATTACAGAACGTTGCATTACCTTCGGCATCATAGGTCCGGTAATGCAAAACACTATCTACAACAATAATTTCCAGTTCGTACAAACTAAAGAACATGTCCTAATCATGGCGGAATTGGGCCATGAGGTACGCATCATTCCATTTGCTGACGAACACAGTAACGAGGACCTTCAGCCCTGGTTCGGTGATTCCATAGCNAGGTACGAAGACGATACGCTGGTTATTGAAACCATCAATCCCTATCCACTACAAGGCTCNTACATCTCACCGACAGGAAAGGTTACCGAGCGTTTCACTCGCTGGTCAGACGATGAAATTTTCTATGAATTTACCGTGGAAGACTCAACTATCTACACGGAGACTTGGGGTGGGGAGCTATCTTTCTATAAAGAGACGGCATTGTTTGAGTATGCTTGCCACGAAGGCAACTACTCTCTACCTGGAATACTAGCAGGTGCCAGAAGAGCCGAAATGGATGCCCTTGCTCNGTAAGCAAGGTCTCNCCGGTCGTTAATTGCATCTGATTACTATTTGTCCTCATAGGAAACNATTATGCATTGTGCTCCACAAGACTTTGCTGAGTTTGAAAAGCGCTTCATTTCTTTCTTTGTTCTGCTTTCAGTAATTTTGGTTTCAGTTGGCACGNGTAAGCTTTACGCCGCAGCAGAGCGCAGCCTGACCTTTGAGGCTCTCTATGAGCAANAGTGTGCAGTCTGCCATGGCAATGAACTACANGGNGAAGCAATCGGTGTGCCGCTGGTGGGCANAGATCTTCTCCATGGCCAGTCACTTGAAGAAATAGCTCTCAGCATCGCAGATGGTATTCCCAATTCAGAAATGCCTGCTTGGTCGGAGACTCTCACTACAACCCAAATAAGAACACTAGCAGTATTCATCGTTGAACAAAGAGACTCGATGCCACAAGGTGAATTCAATACCCGTACTCCAATGCAGTTCCCCGAAGGTGTTGTCGCCAGTGACAAACATTCGTTTACAGCAGTGCCAGTGGCAGAAGGGCTGGAAGAGCTTATTTTCTCAATGGCCATTCTGCCCGACAGACAGTTTCTGGTTACCGAGAGAACCGGAGGGCTGCTCTTAATCTCTGCCGATGGCCAAGAATCAACAATGATTCAGGGCACACCAAAAGGCTTTTACAACGATGCCAATCCCCGAGGCGGCATTGGTTCGCTGCTTGAAGTAATACTGCATCCTGAATACGCTGAGAACGGCTGGATCTATATGCACTTCTCAGATCGCTGCGAAGACTGCACTTCCCAAAGCAGGCAATACGATAGGCCCGCAAGTATGAACAAAGTTGTCAGAGGTCGAATAGAAGGTGATCAATGGATTGATCAGGAAACCATTATCGAATTCGACAAGGCAAGTTATCAAATCGGCTCTGACATCGGCGCTGGTGGAAGAGTTGCATTCGACAGCGAAGGGCATCTCTTCTTTTCAATAGGTGCCAGGAGTCCCAATACTATGTCAGGCGTGCAAGACCTGACGCTACCCTGGGGGAAAATACACCGCGTGAATCTCGATGGCAGCATTCCCGAGGACAACCCCTATGTTGGCGATGACAGTGCGCTGGACAGTATTTGGAGCAGGGGGCACCGTAGTCCACATGGATTGGAAGTCAATCCGCTCAGTGATGTATTGTGGAGCACAGAAATGGGCCCGAGAGGCGGAGATGAGCTCAACATCATTGAGCCTGGTGGTAATTTTGGTTGGCCGCTACATAGTCTTGGCATCAACTACTCTGGCTCCGAAGTGAACTATGGTAGGGATGAATTGGAATTCTTCCGCATCGAAGATATTGTAATGCCACTGGTAGATTTTACTCCGTCTCCTGCGGTTTCCAGTTTTATTTTCTATCAAGGTGATGCCTTCCCTGAATGGAAGAACAACATCTTGATGGGTACACTAAAGTCTATGCAGCTTTTCCGTTTCAGTCTTGATGGTGACACAGTGATTGAGCAGGAAATCCTGTTGGATGATTTCGCCAGGATACGTGACATAGAGTCAGGCGTAGATGGCGAGATTTATCTACTGCTCGAGAATGCCGAAGGTAGTAAAATTGCCAGACTGATGCCAGAACTAGTCGACGAAAACTGAGACTCTTTCATTAATGGCTAATAAATTTTAGTTCCATCTGAACTATTCGGGAGATTTGAAATGAGAGTAATTATTCGCAACGCTGTATCGCTTTCGTCTTTTTTACTTTTTGCACAACTTGCATCAGCAGATGTAAGTGGCGATTGGGATTTTGATGTATCGTTAGGTGATGCAGGTAATGGAAATGCAGCGGTCACGATGGCTCAGGAATCCGAAGGAAAAATATCTGGAAGCTACTCTGGACAACTGGCAAATGCTCCAATTGCTGGAACCTATGAGGGTGAAAATTTCGAATTTGCATTCTCTAGTGATGCGCTAGGCGTAGACATAACTTACCGAGGAGAGTTAGANGACGACGGCACCGTAAAAGGCTCTGTCATTGTACAAGGGCAGTCTATGGGTACGTTTACGGGCAAGAAGAAAATATAAAGCCGAAGGCTAGTGATACATTGGTCAGCACATAGCAAATAGATCAAAAAAACTAAGGTCTTAGGTAATGAAAAGTAATTCCACCAGCAAGCGATTTCCCTCTTTGCTAATTTTTGTCTTTTGCCTGTNCAACGGCTNAAGCTCTGCAGATGATTTACCCNGGGCGAGCAACGCCGAAGAAGTCGGCATGTCTACAGAGCAACTAAATCGCATTAACGATGTAATACAAGGACATATTGACGCAGGCACTATTCAGGGTGCGGTTACTGGCGTTGCCAGGCGGGGCNAGATAGTGCACCTCGAGGCACATGGGCTCATGAATGTTCCTGCTAGCAAGCCCATGCAGGAGGATGCGCTGTTCATTATGATGAGCTCTACCAAGCCAATACTTGGTGTTGCAGCAATGATGTTGATCGAAGAGGGTTCNATTCGTCCTCGCGACCCAGTCAGCAAGTGGATTCCAGAATTCGCAGAAATGCAGGTGGCCGTACTGCGTGAACCTGCGGATGAAGATATCAGTCCCGCCTTCGTACTCCCGTCTAATATNCCCGAACACCGTTTGGTGCCAGCCGAGCGCGAGATTACAGTGCATGACATACTCACACATACATCNGGGATCGCCTCTGGCGGCTTGGGTAACTTTATCTCAGAGGATGCAGTTCTGTGGTTAGATACACGTGAGTCACTTGCCACCAACGTGCCGAAGTACGGTGACATCGTTCTGGATTTTCAGCCAGGGGATCGTTGGCGGTACAGCCCGGCCACCGCACTGGATGTAATCGCACGAATTATTGAAATCGAATCTGGGCTCTCTTTTGACGAATTTGTACAGCGGCGCATATTTGAGCCCCTCGGTATGAACGACACGTGGTGGAACGTGCCGGAAGAACATCAGGATCGCCTAATCGATATCGTCGGCAGCGACACCGTGACTCCCCCCAACTCGGCTATCTATGACACGAGTCATTCGACCTATTTTGGTGGCTCATATGGACTTAAAAGCACAGCAGGCGATTATTTGCGCTTCGAGCAGATGCTGGTAAACGGAGGTGAACTCTTTGGCAACCGATTGCTAAATCCAGAAACNATAAGNTTGATGTCGAGTAATCAAGTGGGAGATCTATTTTCAAACATTCCAGGCATTAATGGCCAAGGCTTTGGTTATACAGTAGCAACTACTGAGGACCCGATTGCCAGCAAACAGGGCCGCTCCAAGGGAGCGTTTGGTTGGGCTGGTGCTCTGGGTACGCGTTCTTGGAGTGACCCGGCGGAAGAGCTCACTGCAGTANTTATGATCCAACAGTCAGAATTAACAGTGGTGACCGATTTTGAACATGCAGTGCATCAGGCGATTATTGATTAGGCGCTAGGTTNCGATGAGTAGCCNAAGTNGGATAGAAAGACAAAGTAAAAATACAGTCGTGTTGATATAAGTTGAAGNCATCAATGAAATGCAGCGGATCATCATTTTGCTACGCCTAGCCTCGCGGAACCCGGCCTGATGTTGCCTTTGGAGGGTGTGCGCGTCATCACGGTCGAACATTACGCGGCGGGTCCCTATGGTACCTTGCAATTAGCTGATTTAGGCGCCGAAGTCATTAAGATCGAAAACCGAGNGCAGAAGGGTGACCCGATTCGTCAGATGGGCCCCGGGGGTGGTTTAGGTAATCTGGACAGCCTGTCGTTCCAAGCATTTAATCGCAACAAACGTTCGCTGAGTCTNGACCTNAAGTCCGATCAAGGCAAAGAAATTTTCGGNAAGCTAGTGTCGACGGCAGACGCTNTAATGTGCAACCTACGCGGCGATCAACCTGAAAAACTGGGCCTTACTTATGGCCAACTCAAGGGCCACAACCCGAGAATTGTCTGTGGTTTAATCTCCGCGTACGGCCGCGATGGGCCGCGACGAGACTGGCCCGGCTTTGATTATTTAATGCAGGCCGAAACTGGCTACCTCTTCATGTCCGGTGAGCCAAATGGGCCGCCCGCGCGCATGGGCCTATCGATCATTGATCACTTGGCGGGGCTCACTACTTCCCTCGCCTTGGTATCGTCAATCATGAAAGCACGCGAGACTGGTGAGGGGCGCGATATCGACGTTTCCTTATTCGATGTGGCGGCGCATCAATTAAACTACGTTGGCGCCTGGTACCTGAACGAGGGCATTGAGACTGCCCGCTCCCCGCGCTCGGCCCATCCGAGCGTAACACCCTCCCAATTATTTAAAACCGACGATGGCTGGTTGTTTGTAATGGCCCAATCGGATCGGTTCTGGGAAATATTTTGTGAGCGTATTGGCGCACAGGAATTGGCGGGACGGGATGAGTTCAAGACAGGACAGGCCCGGCGAGAAAATCGGGACTTGTTAACTGAAATGCTAGACGCTCATTTATCGATACAGCCGACGGCGCATTGGATGTCTATATTGGGGGGTAATGTGCCATGTGCTCCGGTCTATGGTCTCGCGGACGCGCTGGAGAATCCTTTTTTGCTCGACCGGGCGGGCGTAGTGAGTACCGTGCACCCGAATCGGCCTGACCTCAAAAATATACAAAGTCCTGTGCGAATGACGGAGCCCATTCCCAATCAGCCTGGTCCTTGCCTGGGTGCCGACACCGATGACATCTTGCGAGAGCTAGGTTATGACGATGCTGCTATTCAAAATTTTCGCCGGCTAGGCACCACCTAATTAAGTAACTACGAATCCCGAGCAACGGAGATCACGACCATGAAGCCCGCACTAAATGCGCTGCCTGATGCCTTCAATTCGCAATACTTCGACCTCGATGATGACGGCGAAGCGCAGGAGTTTTACCACAGCAGGGGTTGGACAGACGGCTTTCCAATAGTCCCGCCTACTCCAGAAGCCGTGCAAGCCTGCCTTGATTGGGTCCTTATGCCAGCTAGCGAGATCATTGGTATCGAGCCAGTGCGCGAGCGAGTCATCACTGCGGAAAAACTGGCGATCAATGCGGTTATGGCTGGCTGTCTGCCTGCGCATTTCCCCGTCGTAGTGACTGCAATGATGGCAATGCTCNAAGACGAATTTCTACTGCATGGCACGACGGCCAGCACGGGCGGCTGTGCTATTCTCATTATTTTGAATGGCCCCATCAGGAAGGAGGTCGGCGCCCGTAGCGACTTCAATGTGCTCGGTAGCTCTGATCGAGCGACTTCAGTTATTGGTAGAGCTATTCGACTCGCTCTTATCAACATNTTACAGGTGAGTCCTGGCGCTATTGATCGGTCGACTCTTGGCCATCCTGGCAAGATAAGTTATTGCATCGCGGAAGATGAAGAAGGTAGCGACTGGTCATCCTTAGCCGAGTCCCGTGACATACCTAGGGAAACTTCGGCAGTCACGGTGCTTGCCGCATGCGCCCCTCGCCAGATTATGAACGAGTGGACCAGCACGCCCGAAGAGATATTGGACACCTATGCTGCAGAGATGCGCGCTAATATGCGCAATTATTCCATCTGGTCCGGTAACTATGTGGTAGTTATGGCACCGCAGCATCGAGAACATATGCGGGTGGCCGGTTGGGGCAGAAAAGAGATCGCCAATTACCTGTTCGAGAAAGCCCNAATTAAGCGCTCTGAATGGTCAACCGTGGGTAAAGGTTCCGTAATACGCGATAAGGGCGATACTGAATATTGCGCACTGCCCAGTCCAGACCATTTATTGTTAGTTGCGGCTGGCGGGCCTGCGGGCGGATTCGGCGCGATAATTNCCCCCTGGCTGGGCACCAAGAGCCAGGCCGTTACNGCGGCTATTGGCGTCTGTGTGGATTGTGAGCCACCGCCGAAANCCAAATAAGAACATGTGGCCCTGTGGTCATCCCTAAAGGAAGTAAAGATATGACAATTCGCGTATTGAACCCTACCAGCGAAGCAGTGGCAGAAACTATGAAGTCAGCTCCACGGCTGAAAAGCTTGAAAGGAAGGACAGTTGGGCTCATCTCCAACGGTAAGGAGGGAACGGCTGGCTTCTTCGCTCATGTCGATAGACTGCTTCGAGAGCGCTATCAAGTAGCCCAGGTTATCCTGCGAACCAAGTCTAATTACAGCGCGCCCGCCGAGNACGAGATCATCGATGAGGCGAGGAATTGGGATCTCGCTATTACCGGTCTAGGTGACTGAGGCAGCTGCTCGTCGTGCAGTTTGCATGACGCGATTAGCAGCGAGCGGGTGGGTACTCCCGCCGTAGGTGTGATGACTAGTAATTTTGTCAGTGCCGCTGAACTTATGGCGAAGGTGTTAGGCATGCCTGGCTATGCCTTCGCGATTATCGATCACCCCGTGAGCAGTGCTAGTGATGTGGAGCTGAAAGCTAAGGCGTTACAGACTATGGCGGCCATTNATGAACTGGTTTTGGTTTAGTTGTTGTTGAAAAGAATAAGAATTTAAGGGAATTAAAGGGGACGGACGGGTTTATTTTTGTACAGTTGANCAAATTTAAATCCATTCGAGCCATTCAATGATTCTCTGNATTGGNCAAAGCNCTATATTGGATANNCTGAGCCTTCTTTCTTNACATAATAAGGAGATTTCGAAATGAGCAAGCCAAAAATNGCTGGGATGGNAGCNGGTCTACTGTTACTGGTTGTCGTGGTAGGGTGGGCGTCTACAGCTCCCTATCTTAGTAATCAGGGACTCGGCCGTACGCCGGGTATAATTATTGGTGGAACTCCCACTCCGCCGCTCGATGATTTTTCTCCGCTCAACGACTCTGTGCAGGGCCCAATGATGTTCAAGCTTGCCGGATTCCCGCCTTTCGTTAATTATCTTTCGTGGGTAGGCACGCCAGATGGCGTTATCACGGCTACCCGCCCCGACAATGGATACTGGGAGCGACGCGTCAATGCAAATGGTGGNGATGGGCTGCTGCGCATAGGCGATCAGACGTTCGAGATGACGGCGACCGAGGTTTTTGGTGATGAGCGTCTTGAAATGATGAGACTTTGGGCGGGTGGCAGATCACTTGATCAACCAGCTTACCCAGGCTCGGAACCGCTTCGTGATTGGAAAGTTTTCTTCTGGACCGCCAGACCTCAGAGATGAAAGGGGGATCAAAGGGGTCAGAGTAAAAATACAGTGGTATTATCATATGTTGCTTGAAATGATAATAAGAATCATTATTATTAAGGTCTTATCGTAATTTTCATTAAGGCTTGCTAAATATGAATAAATCTAAGGAAGTATCCCGAAGGTCATTTTTGCAATCGGTAGTTGGTGTATTCGCTCTTTCGTCCGTCTCATTCATGGCACTGGTTTCTTCAGGGTGTTCTCCGGACACTGGAGGCAACGCTGGCGATTCAGATTCCGATGCAGGGCAAACTATGGATTCCGATGCCGGGGACCAATCCGGCCGCTCTTCTCCATCAGATAGTGACCTAGTTGAAGAAAGCAGTAGCGATTCAGATGCAAGTGACCAATCGGGCCGATCAACTATTTCTGAGTCTGAGCCAAGTGATCCAGAACCCGGCAATGATTCGGACCAAAGCGATCAGTCTGGCCGTAGCATGTCGGATACGGATCAAGTTACTACCGCACCATCTGTCAGCGGTGAAGGCGTAGATAGCGATGATAGTGGGCGAAGATAGAGTTCGAGCGGCGCATTGTGATGGAGCCTGAGTGGCTTAAGGACCCCTTAGAGCACCTCATTGCGCCAACAACTTCTGAGGAATTCTTCGCTTCCGTTTATGAAAGGAGAGATCTCGCCTGCCTGAGGGAAGCACCAGAAAGATTTTCTGATTTACTATCCATCCGCAAGTTAGACTCCCTACTCTCAAGCAAAGAGTTCTCGACGCTCTCCTTGGGTATGGCTCGTTCTGAGCCGCCTATATCCAAATCATTTTATACCTTTAAAAACGGATCCATAGATAAAGGGGCCGTGCTCAACCACTATCAGTCAGGGGCAACCCTAATATTCAATCAGCTGCATAGAAACGATGCTGAATTAGCGCGGTTTTGCCGGGCTCTAGAAAGCACCTTCAGCTTGCGCATTCAAGCAAATGTCTACCTTACACCACCAGAGAGCCAGGGGTTTGGGACGCATTATGACGATCATGATGTTTTTATACTGCAGATCTCAGGCTCGAAAAGATGGCGTTTTTTTCAAAAGCCTATTGAAAATCCATACAAAGGTGAAAAATTTCAACATGGCCTGCACAAGCCCTCAAACGAGAGTAGGGAATGTATCTTGAACGCAGGAGACAGTGTATATATCCCAAGGGGCTTAATGCATGAAGCTGAAAATTATGGTGACCACCCGTCCTTGCATGTAACAGTGGGACTTCTATCAAAAACATGGGCAGACTTAATGCTAGAGGCGATGTCTGAAGTAGCTCTTAGGAACAGTGAATTTAGAAAATCACTGCCACCAGGTTTCACAAAAGGAAATTTTCAGAAAGATGATGCCGAACAAATCTTTCGTGAGCTCGTAGCTAAGTTCAAGGATGAAGCCGATTTCGAAAAAGTATTCGACCTATTTAGGGATAGCTTTACTAGATCTACGGGTATTGATATCAGCGACGGTTTAGCTTTGGCATCCGCTAGCATGAAGAATACAGACAAATTTATTTTAAAATCGGGCACCCCTGCAAGAATTAAAACTGATGAAGACAAAGTGGTCATCATCTGCCCCGGAGGAGACGTGCACTTCGACTTAGCATTTCATGATTGTTTAAAAATAGCCTTATCGGGTGACTCATTTTCAGCCTCTGATCTTGGAACTGAACATACTGCAGAAGCCATTAAAGTTATTAGAAAGCTAGTTTCATTCGGGCTTATACGAGGGGTTAACCAATGACAAGGGATATTAACCAGAACTAATCATTTGTAAGCCGATAAATTAGAGGCATATCCCTAGCTGGTCATGCTCGGAANATGGTGGCTGCATTTCTGTTTGATGAGTGGGGGTCTAACGGACGAATTAGTCANGGACATTGGCGGTTGCCCACAGAAAAGCCTGAGTGAGTAACAAGTGCAGGAAGCCAAAACGCTCGCTGTTGCCCTCTCATGGCAGCAGTTGGCGGCAGTCGGTATGTGCGAGAGCACTATCGATGAAATCCGCAAGCGTTGACCGGATATTTTTGATGTATACGGGCGGGCAAAGCTGAAACAGCCTAATTATTCAGAAGCTGCAACGATGCCCATTTAGGGATATTTGACTAAACGACTCATCGATTTTTCCGGAAATTATTGACACTACTATTTTGTTAGACGTTGGTGCTAAAGAAATTTACAGAGCTTGCTTTTTTAGTTTTTAGGCCAACCCATTGTTGGCGTTATCAACGCAATATTTAATAATTCGCGCACGCTATCTACTTCCATTTTCCTTGCCGACTTCACAAGCGTATGAATGCCAAGCTGTTGTTTGGGTTCATAGGTATCACCAGCTGATTTTGTCTCGAGTCATAGCACATAGATGCAGCGCTTGGTATTCCTCTAGCAATTATCTGTGCATTTCCTTGGCGGTCTATTCTTGAGACGCTTCCGAATCGAACGCTGCTGACATACTTCGTACCATTACTTAGGACAACCACTCCATCGTTTCCACCTTCAACGGCTGCCTCTTGCTTTATCACCTGACCGTCTTGGTTGTATGTTATTACGGCCGAGTCACCTATATTTACGACTATTATGTTACCGTCATTATCTAGGGCTACCCCATTCGGGCGGTTAAGGGGCATTCCTTCGGCAAATATTGATACGCTGCCATCTGACGATATTTCATAGATTATTCCTTGAGTTGTGTCGGATAAATAAGAGGCGCCATCATCTCTTCCGGCTATCCCATTAATAAACCCCTCTCCAGGAATCGCAATTGCAGATATTGGTGCCCCGGTATCAAGATTGAAAGCCCTAACTTCTCTTGAACCATTATCTGCGGTAAAGAGGACGTTCCCCGCAATAGAGCTACCAATGGGGTCTCGCAATTCCAGCCCATCACGACTGGCTCCGATCCATTTTGATGTGTGGACACTTCCGTCCGGATTAATCAGAGATACAAAGCCATCATCCGACCCCCCGTCGTTGCCCCTGTTCATGGCGAGAATCAGATTTCTGTCCGGATCAAACGTACAGCTCTCTGTAAAGTGGAAGCTCCCATAGACGGTCACATTACTGCTCATCTCAACAAAATCACCCGATTGGTTATTCGCACCTAGCGGTTCTCCGACGGCAAACTCTTGAGTTAATGCGGTTGAGAAGTATCCGGCTAGCACTAGGCAACCGGTAGATACTATAAAATGTTTGCTAGTAATCACTTCTATTTCCTCTGCTTTTTTGGCTTGAGTGGGGCACGTTAGCGATCAACGGATGAAAGTATATATACACTATATTTTATTTTCGATTTGGACTCCCTCAGCTACTATCGTGTATTCCCTGATTTGCTCTCCTTGAGCAAACAAAGCCTTGCGTCCCGCGTCTTCGGCTAAATGCTCAGCCTCGACGTGTGACAGAACTTGCTCGGAAATCGTGCCGTACAGGACAGCGCGCTGCATACTCGTTTCAGTTGGCACGAAAAACCCATAATCTTCAAAAAAGATCCTCGCATGAGAATCT
>NYWC01000093.1 GCA_002684935.1 Gammaproteobacteria bacterium | reverse complement strand
ATCTGTCATTGGGATTACTGGTATCTGAGCCAGCATGCCAGCATCCGCTCCAGTATTCGAAGAATAAATCTGTCCCTAGTTTTGTATTTGTTCTGCTCGCTGTGCTCGTTCCATCTCCTGAAGTTGATCTAATCAAGTTATTCTAGCCGTACCGGACACGAAAAAATCAGAGATTATTTCAATGAATTCAAGACGCCACCAAATTAACGATTCTTTATTGCTCACTGGACTTCTGGTGTTAATTCAAGTCCCGACATTTACTGGGGCGCTTGGAGGGACGATCGTTGAAGTTGACACGTCATAGGGAGTTTGCTTCTTAGGGCTTGACGACCTATCGATGTCGGAAACAACTGAGAGTTTCATCAAATATGTGGCAGCTGGCCACTACGACAATACGTTTATTTATGGCGCAACCGCTGCGTCATTTTTGAGGGGCGGCGGCTATACTTTCAAAACTTGTCCGGGCAGTGTCGGCAGGATTGAGCCAGTCAGCACTCTTCCACTCGAGAGTACAAATTCGAGCAACAGGAGTGGGGTGATCTCCATGGTGCGGCGGAACAGTGCTACCGATTTCGTCGCCAGTGATTGGACCATAAATATTGCCTATAACCTTGCCTACGATGACCCAGCCAATAGCTATATCCCTTTTGGGAAAGTGCTCGTTTGCGGTATGAGTGTGGTAGAGACAATTGCTTTTATAAATCCAGCAGTCGGGCCAGAAAATTTCGGCGGGCCTGAGAATTGTTACTTCGATGAAAAAATTGATTGCGAAACACACACGCAGAGCAATCACATCTCTTTGAAAATGATGGCACTGAACGATAATACAACGAGCCCCACAGCTGCCTACTCGACCAGCACAAATACACTGACTGTCAATTCGATTGCTGAAGGTAAATTTCTCAGATTGCCGTTTGAACTTGAAGACCTTGGTAATGAAATTTCAATGAATCCAAAGCTGGATGAAATCGTTGAGATGGAAAAGCCAGTGCCAAACATGGCCATGGTTGATAACAGCAGTCGGACGTTANGTATTGGCACTGTGGANGTCGATGGTGTCGAGCTTTATGAAGATCTGGTTTTCTCACAGTTGCTGTCCAGTCCTCAGCGATTCGTGCTTGACTCTTACAAAAAGATCTAGAGTAAAATAGAATCAAAGCCAANCATCTGCCCCTCANTTGACTTGAGTCCAGGTAAGTCGAAACTAAACCGNCTCAGAACNAGCGACCTCNCTTCGAGTTCGAATTCGGCAGTCTCTAAAANACGATATCCGTTACTCAATAAAAANGGTCTAAGCCNGGGCACCGACAAATTCAAAAACAAAGTANCTGCCCTAACCACCCATAACTTAAAAAAAACACGGCCCCAAGCCCAGTAAAACTACTGTATTTTTACTCTGACCCCTTTTCTTAAAGAGTTGACTCCATATGGAACGCAAGCAAGCCACCAGCGCCAGCCTCACATTACTGCTTGTTATGGCAGCAACCTTTCCCGCGACAGGCGTCTCAGCAGCATCTGATGAAGCGCCCGGCACCGGGGCCTACGCCGCCATCGCCATCCCCGACACTCACGCTGCCGAAGTAGCTAAGGGCATCCTAATGCAAGGCGGCAATGCCGTGGATGCTGCCGTCGCCACTGGTTTCGCCATGGCGGTCACTTATATTGATGCCGGCAACATTGGCGGCGGAGGTTTCATGCTCACCCATATGGACGGGGAGGCCGCCTTTCTGGATTATCGGGAGAAGGCCGCCCTGGAGGCCCATCGCGATATGTATCTGGATGAGCAGGGCGAGGTCATCGAGAACGCGACACTGATTGGCGCACGAGCCGCCGCGGTGCCAGGCACGGTAGCCGGTATGTGGGCAGCCCATCAACGCCTCGGCTCCATGCCCTGGCGCGCGCTTATTCAGCCGGCGATTGCGCTGGCGCGAGATGGCTTTTTGCCAGCGCCAATCCTAGTGGACGAGATTCGCGCCAATATCAATTGGTTTGGTGATCAGACCAACTTTAATGAGTACTTCGCTGATATCAGCGCCACCGAGCTGTTTAAACAGCCGGAGCTGGCTGCGACGCTGGAGCGCATCGCCGAACAGGGGCCGGATGATTTTTACCGTGGCGAAACCGCTCGTCTCATGGTTGCACAGATGGAGAAGAGCGACGGTCTCATCAGCTTGGAAGACTTGGACAGCTACGAGGCCGTCTGGCGCGACCCCTTACAAGCCAATTGGCGCGAATATCAAGTCCTGTCCTCGCCTCCTCCCAGCTCGGGTGGCTTTGGCGTCATTCAGCTTCTAAAGATGAAGGACTACCTGGCACCGCATTTTGAGGGCGTGGCCCATAACTCCCACCAGTACATTCACCTGGTGGCAGAAATGGAAAAGCGCGTATTCGCCGATCGCGGTGAATACCTGGGGGATTCCGACTACGTAGAAGTAGATATCGAGACGCTATTATCCGATGACTATATTGCTCGCCGTGCTTGGGAAGTGAACCCCCGGGCCATCTCAACCCTGGAAGGCGTCAGCCCAGGCCTTACCTCACCCAACACCACGCACTACTCCATCATCGACCAGTGGGGCAATGCTGTCTCCAACACCTACACCATCAACTGGGCTTTCGGCAGTGGGGTAGTGGTTGGCGACGCAGGCTTTTTGTTAAACAACGAGATGGATGATTTCAGCGCCAAGCCAGGCTCACCCAACGTATATGGCGTGGTAGGCAACAATGCCAACGAGATCCAGCCCGGCAAGCGCCCACTCTCCTCTATGTCGCCCACTATACTACTTAAGGATGACGAGGCGATGATGGTGTTAGGAACACCAGGCGGCTCGACAATTTTTACCTCGGTGTTTCAGACCATCGTCAACATTATCGACTTCGACATGACACCCCTGGAAGCCGTAGGCGCCACGCGTTTTCACCATCAGCTGTTACCACCTGACTTAATTACCATGAGCATCGCCATACCCTTGCCCGAAGAGACCATCACGGCCTTGGGAGAACGAGGCTACCGGGTGCAGCCCCACGATTGGGAGTTTGGTGATGTGCAGGTGATCTGGCGCGAGGGTGACGAGTTGCAGCCTGCTGCAGATCCGAGGGACCGAGGTGTGGGAGAAGTTTTTGTCGCGCCGACTGGTAAGTAATAACGAGTGTTAAAAAGNCTAAATAGGAACAGATTTATTTATCGAATAAATAAGTAAAGATTTATTTCTATACAGGCATTGCCGTATGGGGTTAAATCCAAGCGCACAAGCGATTCCAATATAATAAGAAGTGAGCAAGCGCATTTTGCAGTTTTCCGAAACTANCGAAGCAAACCCCCAGTCTGTTGACAAATTTATCTTCTCTGGCGGCCTCCTGTTATTGGTGGTTATCGTCGGCTCAATACTAATCGCGCCTCAGTGGAGCGCGATGGCAATTGAACGTTTCTACGTCTTTATAACCACGCGCATGGGTGTGTTCTACGTAATCGCTGCAATTCTCACGCTGGGGTTTCTGCTCTTTATTGCCATAAGCAGTCATGGTGACCTGGTTTTAGGCCCCGATGATGGCCCAGAGTATGGGCGCTACAGTTGGGCATCGATGTTGTTTTGCGCGGGCATCGCCGCTTCGTTAATTTACTGGGGAGCGACCGAGTGGACGTTCTACTATATCGCGCCGCCGTTTGGCATCGAACCAGAGTCCGACGCTGCCTTGTTAATGGCCAATAGCTACGGCATGTTTCATTGGGGACCCATTGGCTGGGCGTTCTATTGCCTGCCGGCCGTGGGCCTATGCCTGTCCTATCATGTCTGTAAAATTCCAGAGTTACGACTAAGCTCTGCCTGTCGTGAAGTGTTGGGCAAGCAACANGAGTTGTGGCCTGGCCGTCTCGTCGATCTGCTGTTCATTGTTGGCACNATTGGCACTTGCGCTACCGGGCTGGGCTTCGGCACCTCGGTGGTTTCGGCGGCACTCAACAAACTTACTGGCATCGAGGACGGCTTTAGCCTACAGCTGGGCGTTATTCTGGCCGCTACCGGGCTGATCGCTTTTAGTGTGTATAAAGGACTGAACGACGGCATACGGCGACTAAGCACAATTAACTCGGTTTTGGCACTGATACTGATCGNCTATATATTGCTGATTGGCCCAACTCTTTTCATATTAGAAGCAGGTGTCACATCTATTGGCACTGTCACCACCAACTTTCTACGCATGCTCACCTGGACCGACCCTCTGCAAAGAGCCGACTTCGTAGAATCACGGACAGTATTCTATTGGGCCTGGTGGCTGGCGATGGGACCGTTCGTCGGCATGTTTATTTGTAAAATTTCTCACGGTCGAAGTTTACGAGAACTTATTTTGGGGGTGTTGGGTTGGGGCAGCCTCGGCTGCGCGCTGTTCTTTATGGTGCTCGGCGGCTATGCACAGTATCTGGAAGTTTATGGCCTTTACCCGGTAGTNGCGGAGGCGACAGAAATAAGCCCAGCCACCGCTATCGCGAGCATTGTCTCTCTTCTGCCATTTGGCTCGGTGCTGGTATTGCTGGTGGCTGTCATCGGGCTTGTGTTCGTGGCGACAACCTATGATTCGGCTGCCTATACCCTGGCGGCGGGGGCAACCCGCTACCTGTCCGAGGACGAGCATCCTCCTCGCTGGCATCGCGTATTCTGGGCTTTCGCTCTTGGCACTTTGCCACTTAGCCTGCTTTTCCTGGGGGGATTGAGAGAGTTGCAGTCAGCTTCCCTGCTGGCCTCATTGCCCCTGTTATTTGTTTACGGCATACTCGGCGTCTCTATCTGGCGAATGTTACGATGTGCTGAAGCCTGAGTTAAAAATTCTATGTCATCAAACCCGGTCACTATTCTTGATGCTGGCATGGGTAAAACCCTGTCCCAAAGAGGCGTCGAGATTCCTAACTCAATCTGGTCCGCCAACGCCCTGCTGGTTGCCCCGGAAGTCATTGTAGATATCCATCTCGAAAACATTGCGGCTGGCGCGCGCATGATTACCACTAACAGTTACGGCGTTATTCGAAATGACCTGGCCAAGGTAGGGATTGAANACCGCACGGTTGAACTCAACCAATTGGCGGGCAAGCTTGCCCGGCAGGCTAGGGACAAAGCGGGTATTGATGGTGTGCTCATCGCCGGATCATTGCCTCCGCTGAATGGAAGCTTTCGACCGGACCTGGTGCTGGCGCTAGAGACTCTCATGCCCCTTTACAGAGAACAGGTAGCAGGACTGGCTCCTTACGTAGATCTGTTTATCTGCGAGACCATGTCGCATTCCACGGAGGCGCAGGCGGCTGCACAGGCAGCCTGCGAAAGTGGAAAGCCGGTATTTGTTGCGCTCACGCTGCATGATGAGCAAAGCGCCTGCCTCAAGAGCGGCGAATCTCTATCTACTGTATGCGCTCTGTTGCAGGTCTATAAACCTGCCGGGATTTTGGCAAATTGTTGCCTGCCAGAGCGCATCACCGAAGCAATGCCGATATTGGTGAAATCCGGGGCAGATGTCGTGGGCGGCTATGCCAACGCTTTTTCTGAAATACCCAAAGATTGGCTGCTCGGCGGAGACAAGACAAGCGATGGCCACCTTACCATCAGAGACGAGTTAACCCCTGAACGCTACGCCGACTTCGCCGAACAGTGGATTAAGAAGGGTGCCAATCTGGTGGGCGGCTGCTGCGGCACTACAGCCGACTTTATCCAGATCATTAGTGAACGCAGCATGTCTTTGCAGGCGCAGCCAGAATAAGTGTAATGTTGAGGGCAACAGGGGACTCCGACAACTTGACAAATTAGCGCGGAAATTCATCCAGATTAATTTACTGTGATAGGCAATGCCGCCGCTCTTTCCCTGATATTACTCCAAGGTAGAAAAAAACAACTAACCCCAAATTCACAACCGCTTCAGTTGTTAAGTTGTCAGTGCCCCCAGTTCTTCTTAGACTTCCAGCTTTGGTCCCAGCCATTTGACGGAGCCCAGCGCTCCTTGCCAGCCATCCNAGAGGATGGGGTCCAGCGCATCGGCTATGCNGCCCTCGGTGCGCCACTGAAGATACTTGCGGTAGTGCTCTGCAGAATCCCAAGTCTCAATGGCAGTGAAGCACTCTTTTTCTGCATCCAATTGGTGGCTACATAGCCCACAATGGGTTCCTCCAATTCGTCAATTAATTCCAAGTTGCGCAAGCCTATCCGGGATGACCGGTGGGGATGCAGAAGGCATATCGGGGCCTGAGAGACTTTTGAGAAACTCAATGACTGCCATGCGCTCATCTTGTGTTAGCCGATCGCCGAATTTGTGACCCATGTTGCCCCGACCGAAGCCCTTAGTATCGTAGATGAACATCTGGTCTAGAGATTCCCGGCTCAAATGCGGCGCAGTTTCCATGATGCGATCGCTTTCTGCCAGCTCTGCACGAGATAGTGTTGAATAAACCATTCCGAGGCTTTCGAAATCATAAGCATTCGGATNCTCGTTCCTCGTCCAAATCTCAGGGCGGAGCTTTGAATTCAACACCGCTTCCACGGTAGGCACCGATCCATTGTGAAAGTAAGGTGCGGTTGCCCAGACCCCGACTAGTGGTGGCGGCACATAGCCTTCACCCTTGAGTGGTTCGTAAATGGTCCCTAGATCAGGCTGATCCATCGTTTCAAAGTACGTCTGGAGTTTTGTTATGTGCTCATTTACCGGTGCGAAAGCCTTTACGATTTCATTGTATTTTGTATCTGTACGAGCGTTTTCATACTCCGTACCGTCGTAGNCTACCATCCAAGAGCCAGGCACACTGTAGTCAGGGTTGTCACCGATTTTGGTGTAGTTGCCGTGACACCTGTAACAAGCTCTAAAATTATCCCAATCTTTTATAAAGGTGCGCTCGTGAAAAATATCGGCGCCCTTTTGAACGAGCTCTGCATCGAGCTTGCCGGGAAATTCGGGAGAAACTGTCTCCCGAGCAAAAGCCAGGGCTTTGGCTGTTGATGCCACGTGATCNGCATGAATGTCGTTAACGTTTGCCTGCGTNCCGGTGAAGTTAAACGAAAANTGCCCGGCATCGTAGGGGTTGCCATCGCCGTACCAATAGTCAAATGTCTTGTACTTCATCAACCACCACGGCATCGGATTTACCGGCGGTGTCATATTANTCTCGATGATGTCTGTCAGCTCTGTCTTTTCTGCACTCACAGCCAGACCTTTATTCTCCGGATCTTCGAGCGCTGCACCATGAGCCCACACACCAAAGGGACCGAAATTGTCTCCGCGACTAGTCCTCTCAGGCGTGAGTGGACTTACTGCGTAACTTCCGCCCATAGCCTCGGCAACGANCTGTTGTTCTGCAGGANTCAAAGCCGCCAATATCTGAAACATATTGGGCCCTTCGGAACCCTCTGGACGGGGAGGNCTTTGCATGACTGAATTGCTTCCCAGCCCCGCAATCACCTGCCCATTCACAACTCCTGAGTGGCATGCGAAACAATTAATGCCTTTAAGCTCAACACCCTCTCTTTCGAAGACAACTTCACCNAGGGAGATTTCAGGATCTACATCGCGGGTGGGTGGTGATGGCAAGCTTCCATTCCTGAAGAACCTTCCATAAGCTGTGCTCGGGTCATAGCCTAGCTTTTCCTTTTCGGCTGCTGCAGCGTCATCCACCGCCTCCGAGAAGCTAAGAGGCACTGCGCTATAGAACATTCTGCCTGAGAAAATTTCTCTGAGGCCCTCACTGGCCTTATCGGATAGCTGAGCTTCGTCGAAGCCAAGATATTCTAGGGACGGGGCATTGAGTGATCGCTCATTCGAAGACTCCGGTCCATTCGCAAAGCTCATCATTGATGTGACGATGACNAACAACGCACCAAGCAATAGCCGAGGCANTNTGTTTAACCANTGAGCAACTTTTATGAACACATCATTCTCCTATCTGACTNNTATCTCGCAATGGACCGGACTGAAACNGTTTGAAGTGCTGTCTTCCAACGCTCGNTGAGGGAGAGAGCAANTNTCTGGCGATAGTTTACAACACACGAGATCAAATGGAAAAAAAGGGNNGAAAAGAGGTTNGAGTAAAAATACAGTAGTTTCAGAGCTAATTGAACACNGCACAGGCCCTTCCCCAANCCACAGACTCAATTAGACTNCTGTATTTTNGCTCTGACCCNTTTTCTTCTCTTTTCCNCTATTACCCCCCTTTATCCTTTGCTCGGGCATTTTTGATTGTGTCATGCCCCGAATGCTGGCCTTGCATAGGGCCAGAGATTGGGGATGGATCGCCATTTGGATCGGAATTGCAGGCCGAGTTTATTGTATGATTCCTTTTCCGAGCACTCTCATATGTTCGCGCCTAATTTGCGCTGCTTAATTAGCCTTTTTGAGCGAGATATCAGGATACCGAAATGAAGCACACGATTTACCTCTTGGCCGCGCTGCTACTGGCGGCCTGCAGTAAGCCCGCGGTCGAGACTCCTCCCGCANCTGANGCCACAGNAGAACAGATGGCAACCGCCTCGATTTCAGAAACCGAGCGCATTAATGCTTGGTTCGAAGAGAAGAATGAAGAGCAACTGCAATTCAGCCCGATACAGCTAACAGTCCTAGGCCGCAAGGAACTGTATGACCAGATCGATGATATGTCGGTCGAGGCCGCCCAGGAACAGCTGGACTGGATGGCTGCCACAGTAAGCGAGTTGCAGCAAGAGTTTGATTACGACGCGCTGGATTTTGAGGCGAAGACTTCCTATGACTTGTGGGTATTCCAACACGAACAATCACGCGACAATTTCGAATTCAACAACCAGGAATATGTGTTCGAGCAGATGAGCGGTGTTCACTCACAGCTGCCCGTCATTCTGATGAATTACCACCAGGTGGAATCTCTGTCGGACATGAGGGCCTATATCAGCCGCATTGGTGGAGTCGCGCGTGCATTGGGGCAGCAGCTGGAGTGGGCCAAGGGCAACGCCGAACGTGGTGTGCGCCCGCCCCGCTACGCCTATGAATTTGTCANAGACGCATCCAGCNGCCTGACCCAGGGCCAACCTTTTGATGATACGGAAANCGACTCGGCTNTATGGAACGATGCCAAGACCAAAATTAATGNGCTGGTCAATGCAGAAACGATCGACGCAGCCACGGCCGAAGATCTGCGNACCCNGGTTCGCACTGCGCTGGAGAGCGAGTTCTTACCCGCTTACCAGGATCTNATCTCNTGGTTAGATCAAGACATTAACAACGCACCAACAGAACCGGTAGGGGTGAGCACTCTGCCTAATGGTGTTGCCTTTTATAACCAGATGCTGCGCTCTTACACCACTACAGATCTCACCGCTGACGAGATTCATCAGATTGGCCTGAACGAAGTTGCCAGGCTGCGCGCGGAGATGATCGCTATNAAAGACGCTGTTGGATTTGAAGGAGACCTGTTGGCGTTCTTTCAGTTTGTCTCCACCGATGAGCAGTTTTTCTANAGCAATGATGATGCGGGTCGGCAGCGCTATCTGGATGAGTCCACGGCATTTATCGATAACATGAAAGCATTGCTGCCCGAATATTTTGGCATCCTGCCAAAGGCGGATCTCGTGGTGAAGAGAGTTGAGCCCTTCCGCGAACAAGATGGTGCAGCTGCGCACTATTTTGGCAGCAGCCCCGATGGCTCGATCCCAGGTACCTATTATGTCCACCTTTCGGATATGTCGGCGAATCCAATTACTGAACTCGAAGCAGTCGCCTATCACGAAGGCTTGCCCGGCCATCACATGCAAATTGCCATTGCGCGTGAGCTGNAATCCGTGCCTGCTTTTAGAAGCCAGGCCGNATTCACCGCCTATTCCGAGGGTTGGGGTTTGTACACGGAACTGTTGTCTAAGGAGATGGGTGCCTATCAGGACCCTTACTCAGACTTTGGGCGCCTGATAGGTGAGATGTGGCGCGCAGTGCGTTTAGTCGTAGACACCGGTATCCACGCCATGGGCTGGACCGAGCAGCAGGCCGTGGACTACTTTGCCAACAATGTTTCCACACCGCTGCCAAGTATCGTTTCAGAAATTCGACGCTATACTGTACTGCCGGGACAGGCCACCAGCTACAAGATTGGCATGCTGAAAATTCTCGAGCTCAGAGAACGGGCCCAGGAACAGCTGGGCGATGACTTCGACATACGCGACTTCCACGATGCCATACTTGGTGGAGGCGGCTTGCCCCTGGCCATTCTGGAACGGCGCATCGATAATTACATTGAGATAAGCAGATAAAACGAATGAGGTTGCGGCTACTTCCTGACAACTTCGATAACCAGCAGCGCGGGCACCCACTTGCGCTGTGGTTATTCTACTTTGCCACGATAGTCACCGTCGGTCGCAGCCTTGCCCACATTTTTCTTTCCGATGGTGGTGCGCAGTCCATCGCCACCATCCCCTTGGATCAATTCACGCCAGAGGGTGCCGCATCGGTCGTGTCGATGTTTGCTTTTTGGGGCCTGTCTCAATTGCTGCTCGCCGTTATTATGGTGCTGGTGGCGCTGCGCTATCGCAGCATGATCCCTTTAATGTATCTGTTAATTCTGCTCGAATACGGTGGTCGCACTGCCATAGGCATGATCAAGCCGCTGGCCCTAAGCGGCATTCCGCCCGGTGCAATCGGCAACCTGGTCTTCATCCTTACAGCGATGGTGGGCCTGGTTCTATCCATGCAGACAGTTAATACCTCCAAGGGCTAAATGAAGTAGATCAACCCACAAATTTGATAGGCCTTTTANCTTCCTAACACATCGATTTTTGGATCTTGGCACGACCCCCAATAAATTCACGAACTCTCGTGACCAATCTGGTTATTTTCGCAGCTCTGAATCCTTGGAACTCCGCGGCCTGCCGCAACCCCATCTTGTTATTTGAACTGGTTCGCAGTTTCGTGCGCCTGGTTTTCCGTTAGCGCCGCAATTGCCCTCATTAATGGAAGCCAATAATCAATAGGAACAAGCATTGGGTACAGAAACCAACACAATTCTCTTCGGTTCAGCAACATTAAAGAACTTATACGTTTTTGTTACGTTTGAATGTATCAAAAAGGCAGCCANGCGCTCAGCTCTGTTTCTCTAAGCCTCGGTACGGCCTCAGAATGTGACGTTCATCACACTAATTCAGTGATGAGTGATCTGGTTCGCACTCTCATAAACTGGTTATGGCACACTTGGCATCGAGCTTGCGCTGTTAAGCGCAATTTCTAAGAAAAATTGAGCGAGTAACAGTATGGAAGTCTAAACCAATACAATCTTAATCGTGGACGACGGCACACTAATCGCGAACTCCTTGGCGAGAATGCTGCGCATCAAAGGATACGATGTCAGCATCAGTCATGGCCCCGTTGCTGCCATCAAGCTGTGCAAAAATATGTCCTTCTATCTGATCATCACCGATCAGCGGATGNCCGTTATNTATGGGTCAGAGCTTGCAACTGTTGCCAAGCATTTGCAGCCTGCAACNAAAATCATTTTGATAAGCGGCAGCTCAGAGAGAATGTGCGATATCGATACAATGATGGCGGTTGACGATTATGTGCAGAAGCCCCGGGATAATGGTCAAATACTTGAAGTAATCAATGAAATCTTCAAGAAGCCTTTTACAGCTATTGGCTGATGAACAAAGCCGGTTAGGCACTGGGCGAAAGAACCCCTAGCCTGTCATAGGCAGGGCTGACGGCAACTCAACCTCACGCGGCAGCACGAACCAGCGCAAGTGGTCTACTGAAGCAGGCAGACTCAAATCGCTGAGTGCGCCAAAATGCGTTCGAGTCAGTTCAGCCTCGGCCAGCTCAGCATAGGCTTGCAGAGTGCCGTTTATTCGCTCAGAAACCATCTCGGCAGTAGGCGCGGTCGTTGATCGCGCCGAAAGGAAATCCAGAGCTTTCAGAGATGCCGCGTTATTTCTTTCCTCATCCTGATAGCGCCAGGTGCCTGTTGCCGCGTCATAGCAATAGTAAGGCAAGAGTTTGGCGCCATGGGCGGCAACAAGCTCTACAGCCTTGATGAGATAATTAGCTGCTTCTTCGCCAACGAAGTAGTTGAAGTTGAGCCTTACCCAGCCTGGCCTCAAAATCATGCATCCCTGATGAATGGCATCCTCCAATTGGCGGCTGTAATTCATCGCCATACCCAGCAAGGCATGCCCGTAAGGTCCGGCGCAAGAGCANCCGCCTCTGGCCTGAATGCCAAACAGATCGTTAAGCAAGGCAACCACATACCCGTAGTGTAAGTCCTTACCCGCATGTTTGATTCGCAGAGACACAATTGCCAGTCGCTCTGCATCAAGGTTACCAAGGACTTCAATATTGTCCTGCTGCTGCCAGCTGGATAGCGCACGCTGAATAAATTCAGACTCCCTAGCTTCTATNGCCTCCAGCCCCACATCCTGCTGCAGCTTGAACACCAGACCGGCTCGAATCGATTCAACTATCGCCGGCGTGCCACCTTCCTCCCGTCGCTGCGGGTCCTCGATAAAACGATGACTCTCAGGAGAGACGTAGGTCACCGTGCCACCACCAGGCACCGCTGGAACGGAGTTATTCAACACCTGTCTATTTACAATCAAAACTCCCGGCGTGCCCGGCCCGCCGATAAACTTGTGAGGCGAGAGAAATACCGCATCCTTGCTGGCCCCCTGGCTTTCCCTCGGGGCTGCAGCCGTCTCGTGCATCGAAATTTTTACGTAGGGAGCAGCGGCAGCGTAGTCCCAGAAGCTGAGCGCGCCATAGCGTTTTAGCAGCCGCGTTACCGTCTCTACATCCGTCTTGATGCCAGTGACATTAGACGCAGCAGAGAAACTCCCGATTAACAGCGGCCCCGCCGCGTGCGCCTGCAGCATTTGCTGCAACGCAATGATGTCAAGCTTACCGCCAGCATCCANCGGCACAACTTTGACCCGGGCAATAGATTCGCGCCACGGCAGTTCGTTACTGTGGTGCTCGTAAGGCCCGATAAAGACGACGGGGCGCTTATCCATGGGAATCACTGACAGCAATGCGTGACGCTCTGCCAGGTCGGCAGGCAACCTGAGGTTGAGAATATCTATCAACTTGTTGATTGCTGCGGTGGCGCCAGAGCCACAAAAGATCACCTGATCTTCGTCATTGCCACCAACCGCCTTGTGGATAATGGCGCGAGCCTGCTCGCGCAACGCANTCGTTTGCGCACCCGTGTAAGAAGATTCGCTGTGTGTGTTGGCGTAGCGAGGCAAGACTTGCTGGCGAATAAAATCCTCAATGAAATCAAGTGAACGGCCCGACGCAGTGTAGTCAGCATAGATCAGAGGTTTTCTGCCGAAGGGGGTTTCAATGGCCAGCCGCTCGCCAATCACTCCCTCNCGAATCCGGGCAATAAGAGCTTCAGTTTCTGAATTTTCTCGCTGATTTTTCATGTTGTGTAGCATAACGAAAGTGGGCCAGCACATTGTCCCCATGTGTCCATGCATTCTCCTAAATATAAAAATAATATTTCTTAAATTCATCTTTTAAAGAATATTATTACCATAATTGACATATAATTTAGATTAATGGTCTTTTCACGACGGCCGCCGGGGGCGTTGCCACATGGACAAAATAGACAAAGCGATATTGAATCTGCTGCAGCACGATGCGTCCCTCTCGATAGGTGAGATTGCCGAGCAGATCAGCATCTCCAAATCCGCCTGCTGGCGCCGCATTCAGAATCTGGTCCACACCGGAGTGATCCGCNAGCGGGTCGCGCTGCTAGACCAAACCAAAGTAGACCTGCCCCTCACCGTCTATGTGCAGCTNCGCACCAACCAACACAACGACGCCTGGGCNGATAAGTTCCGGCAGGTCACAGAAAANATCGATGGCGTGCTGGAGGTGTATCGCATGAGCGGCGATCTGGACTACCTGATCAAGGCGGTAGTGAAAGACATGGCAGGCTACGACCGGCTCTACAAGGAATTGATCAAAGCCGACCTATTCGACGTCAGCTCGAGCTTCGTGATGGAAACCATGAAACAGACCACGGCGCTGCCGCTTGAATAGAAAAGCCAAATTTGAGAGAAGGTAAACTACTGCTTTGTATTTTTCTGGAATGGCCAGTCGCCGCCTCTCAGCGACTAAAAAATCGCATGCCCAATCATCGCTACACAGGGTAAGGCAATAGCGGTGCGAATCAGAAATATACCGCCGATGTGAAAAAAGCCCAGCGGAATCTTGGACTTCACAATTAGGGCACCTACTTCAGACATGTAGACCAGCTGACAGACCGACACCGTCGCGACGACAAAACGAGTCAGCTCGCTTTCGATACTGCCACCAACCANGGCCGGCAGGAACATGTCGGTGAAGCCCACAAACATGAGCGGCGCAGCGGCAGGCGCCTCAGCCAGCCCGAATAAATTCAGCACGGCAATTAGGGGAAATCCCAGCCAGTCAAAAAGCGGTGTATATTCCGCCAGAATCAGAGCGGCTGTTCCCAGCCCCATCACAACCGGAATCAGTGACAACCAGACTTCGGCGACGCCACGACCAATCCTTGGCAATAACTCGGCGATGGAAGGTGCACGGCCAGCTCTGGCCAGCGCTTCAGTGGTTGCCGCATTCCACAGTGAATCATAGTTGCTGAAGTCTCTTAAGCCCTGTGGTTCTACTCCAGGGCAGAATTCATCCTGAAGACGATTGAGTGGCGGCAGCTTGGGGGTAATGAGTGCGCATAGAAAACCAACACCGATCACGCTGGCATACATGTNNAGAAAGTAATCNCCCATGCCAATCGCGTTAGCTACTACNAGGGCNAAGGACACAGACACCACNGAAAAATTCGTGCAGATAACGGCGGCCTCGCGCGCCGTGTAATAGCCACGCTCGTATTGCTGCAGGGTGATCAATACGCCCACTGGACCAGAGCCCATCCATGACGCCAGGGCATCGATGGCGCTGCGACCGGGCAAACGAAATAATTTGTCGAAAGCGCGGCTCAGCAACACACCCACCATTTCCATCAAACCAAACTCGACCAATAAAGGCAGGAACACAGTGGCGATTGCCATATAGGTCATGGTGATAGGAATCAGGCTACCGAGTGTGGTGCCGGCCGTGGCGCCACCGATCAACCACTTAGGGCCANTCTGGAACAGATAACAGATGGCGGCGATACACCCAAAAAGGCGCAGCGAAAACCAGATGGGATGCAGGGTCAAACCTTCTGCCAACCAGGCAAAGCGTTTGCTGACGGCATCGGAAAAGTGAAAAGTCAGTGTGAGCAAGATGGAAATGAACGTGAAGCAACCCGCCATCCACTGCAGCTGGGTCTGGCCGTTACCAATAAACAGGTCACCTACATAGGCCATGCCGACAGTGACCTGTCCATCAATCACCATAGGCGTCAGAAAGAACAATACGCCGATGCCGGATGGAATCAGGAACTGCGGCCAATTNTTTTTGCCGGTTTCTTGCATCAGGTTTCTGTTCCTTGCTTAGACAGCGCTTGTCATAGCGCGCGAATATGACTCATCATTTCCAATATCTCTTCGCTGGTACCGGCGGTGATGCGCAGGTGTTGGGGAAGCTGTGCAAAATGGGTTTGATCACGAATCACCACGCCGTCTTCCAGTAATGTCTGCATCACCAGTGACGCATCTCTAAAACGCACCAAAAGAAAGTTTGTAGCGCTACTGTAGACCTGCTCCACTATTTTCAGTTTACGCATATCGTTATGCATCTGTTCGCGCAGGGCGATGGTCTGGTCGCGGCAGGATTGCATATGAGAAACACCTGGTTCAGACAGGGCATTAATTGCAATCCGGGCGCTGTCGTCTGGCATCGGATAGGGCGCAAGCAGCTTGCCTACCTGTTCCAGCACCTCTTCCCTAGCGATCAAAAAGCCTACACGAATCGCCGCCAGCGCGAATGCTTTGGATAGCGTACGAATGACGATCACATTGGGATGCGAATCAATCAATGACAGCNAGGACTCCTGTGGGCAGTATTCAATGTAAGCTTCATCAACNACCACGAATGCTGAATTTCGATGGGCCTCAGCAACCGCCGCGATGCTGTCATGGCNTAAGGCATTTCCTGTCGGGTTATTCGGATTACAGATAAAAACTATCTTGAGATTATTACTGTCAACTTTGTCGCTGCAATTTCTTTCCTCGTCTAACTCAAAACTTGAACCCAGCGGCACGTTATCTACAGCAACGCCATGGGCCTGGGCCACAAACTCATACATAGAGTAAGTTGGACTCTGAATGCGGATTGCGTCTTTGTANGGTTCGCAGAAGGTNCGAATCAACAAATCAATAGCCTCATCCGCGCCGCGCACCGCCATCGTGCGGTCTGGGTTTATACCGGCATAGCGTGAATAGGTAAGCGTGAGATCCGTTGGCAGAAAGTCCGGGTAGCGGTTCCAGGTTTCAGTGACCGGCATTTCGTAGGGTGCAAACGCAGATTCATTGGCGTTCAGATACACNTGTCCGATCCCGCCAATACGGCGAGCCGACTGATAGGGTTGTAGATCTCTGAGTTGTGGTGTGACTAGTTTTTTGGCGAGAGACATTCAGTTTTGTGGGGCAGCAAGTTTGCCATGCACTTCCTCTATTACGAGAACGCATTGTGCCATGAGACACATGAATCTTACAGGCTAGAAGTCTTGTGTGGTTGCTCAAAATNTTTTCTTAACTGCCTCCCGCGGTCTGAAGGGAGCGGGCGTCAAGTCTATATGGATATATTCACGGCGTATCGCAGAAGTGAATGCCAAGCTCAGGNGCTCTGCACTGCAANCAGTGCGCTCAATTGCACCTTATCTTTGATGCAGTGGCCGGTTCTAGTGTACTTTAACCTTAAGACCGTTCGTTCCTCGTGGTCAGGAGATTCCATTATGCGCCGCAAGCTATCTATCTACTATCTGACGCCGCTGGCGTTTTTGCTCGCTCTATTTACCATCCCCGCCTCCAGCCAGGATCTTGAAAATGGGCAGCAGTTGTTTCAGACGCTGTGCGCCCGCTGTCACGGCATGTTGGGTGCAGGGGGTGAGGGACCCAGCCTGACGCGTCCCAATCTGGCTCATGCGCCGGATGATGATGCGCTGGTGCGTCTTATCGTAGGTGGAATTCCTGGAACCGGGATGCCGGGGTCGCGGCAGTTGCGAGGTAAGGATGGGCCAGATGTGGCGGCCTATGTGCGCAGCCTAGGTGAACTGCCGCCAGAGGAAATGCCTGGGAATCCGGTTGCGGGTTCAAAGGTATACCAACGCGTTGGAAATTGCGCGAGCTGCCATATTCTTAACGGCGAGGGTAACGGTATTGGGCCGGAGCTGAGTAATGTGGGACAGCGTCGCAATGCGGCCTATCTGCGACGCTCGGTGACTAACCCTAGTGCGGATCAACCAAAACTGGTGGACCGGTTTCGGGGATCGCTGAATGCTTTTATGACGGTGCGCGTTGTTTCTGAATACGGCACCTATGAGGGCATGCGTATTAACGAAGATGCATTTACCGTACAGATGCGGGACCTGGCGGGGGAGATTTATTCCTTCGAGAAAGGTGACCTGCTGAGTTATGAGAAGGCGNTGGGGCATTCACTGATGCCCGGCTACAACTCGGTGCTTAATGAGACCCAGATCAATGATGTGGTGTCTTACCTGATGAGTCTCAAATAGGAACGGGAGCTNTACANCATGCCAACACAGAANAAAAAGCTTGGANTAAACGCCTCCCTATTCGCCTGCTTNGTTTTAGCGCTTGTAAATCATTCGGTATCAGCTGATACGCCTTATGCGGACCTGCTGGCTGACGAGGCCAACGGGGCAGACTGGCTGTCTTACTCAGGCGGCTATAAATCCGAGCGCTTCTCACCCCTGACTCAGATCACGCCAGCTAACGTGGATCAGCTCAAGGTGATGTGGGCTTACCAGATGCAGTCCACTGGCATTAGCGGGGCAGCGCTGCAGGAAACCACGCCACTGGTGGCTGGTGAGGTTATGTACATCACAGAATCGCCCAGCAGCGTGTCGGCGCTGGATGTGCGCACGGGGCGCCTGCTCTGGCATTTCGTGCCGGATATCTCCAACGAGGTGTTGAACATCGGCTTTCCCCGCATCAATCGCGGCGTCGCCCTGCTGGATGACAAGGTTTATGTGGCAACTCTTGATGCGCGCCTGTTTGCACTGGATGCTGGCACCGGTGCCGTGCGCTGGGAAACTNCCGTAGCAGACAACGATTTAGGCTTTTCCCTGACTCTGGCNCCACTGGCGCTGGACGGCAAGATTATCGTTGGCGTGAGCGGCGCCGAAGCCGGTGTACGTGGTTTTGTTGATGCCTATGATGCTTACACTGGCGAACAGCTGTGGCGTACTTTTACGGTGCCAGCGCCGGGCGAGCCCGGCAGTGAAACCTGGCAAGGGGATGATTGGCAGACAGGTGGGGGTTCCACCTGGTTGACAGGGTCTTATGACCCGCAACTGGATTTACTTTACTGGACCACTGGCAACCCGGCGCCGGACTGGAATGGTGATCTGCGCCCCGGCGACAACCTGTTCACCTGCGCAGTGCTGGCACTGGATCCCGACACCGGTGAAATGCAATGGCACTTTCAATACACGCCCCACGATACACATGATTGGGACGCGAATCAGATACCCGTACTCATTGATGGGGAATTTCGCGGCGAGCAGCGCAAGCTCTTGGCGCTGGCTAACCGCAATGCTTTTTATTACCTGCTTGATCGAGAGACTGGCGAGTATTTGTTAGGTGAGGAGTACTCTTATCAAACCTGGGCGGAAGGCATAGATGACAATGGCCGTCCTATTGTGATGCCGAACACCGAACCCACACGCGAGGGAAACATGGTTTGGCCCAGCCTGCAGGGCGCAACCAACTGGTTTTCGCCTTCCTATAACCCCAACTCAGAACAGTTTTTTGTGCCGAACCGCCGTATGGGCGCAATCTACTTTAAGGCTGACGTGGAATACGAACCCGGCATGCCTTTTCTGGGTGGCGGCGAACAACCGCTGGATGGGGACAATGCATCTGGGGCGATTCTTTCGCTGGATGCAATGACCGGTGAACAGCAGTGGGCGTTCGAGCTGCAGACACCGCTATGGTCTGGCGTCATGGCAACCGGAGGTGGACTGGTGTTTGGTTCCAGTAATGAGGGCAACTTCTTTGCGCTGGATGCAGAGGACGGAGAGCCGGTGTGGTTCTTCAATACCGGCGCGCATATTCGTACCAACCCCATGGGCTTCGCCGTCGATGGCAATCAGCGACTGGCCATTATTGGCGGGCAGACGCTATTTGTTTTTGGGCTGGAGTAAGACACTTTCTACACCAGCATGTTAACGGCAAAGCCAGAGGTAACTGATAGAGCAGACTGCGCTTAATCGCGCCTGCATTCCAGTTCCTTGAAGGGCAGCGCGCCTTGTTATTAGCTGACTGTTAGTTTAGAACGTGCCGCGAATCTTTATCGCGAAGATAGGACCGTTAACTGAACATGAGTCCTCTACTTCGTCTACATAACCCGTAATGGTCG
>NYWC01000011.1 GCA_002684935.1 Gammaproteobacteria bacterium | reverse complement strand
TGCTGGCACTAAAACAGCACAAGGTAACATAGACGCTAACAGCATTGGTGATTTTTACTACAGCGTACCCACAGGTTTCCTAGCCTTATGTACGGCTAACCTGCCTGATCCGACAGCGGCGATTAATCCTGCTGTAAACAACAGCCCACAAGACTACTTTAATACTGTTTTGTACACGGGTAACGGTTCAAATACTAGAACAATAACAGGTGTTGGATTTGACCCAGACCTTGTTTGGCAAAAATCTAGATCAACAGCTATTAACCATAATTTGATAGATAGACTTAGAGGTGCAGGTAATAATCTGTCAAGTGATGGGGCATTTGCTGAATACGGTGCTGGCACTAATGGTGCTATGAACAATGTTGAGACAGACGGTGCTTCTATTTTAGCAGGGTCATCAAGTGCAAATAATGTCAATCAAAGCGGTCAGACCTATGTTTTGTGGAACTGGAAAGCTGGCGGTTCAGGCGTAAGCAACAGTGACGGAACTACTGCGTCTGTCGTGTCTGCTAATACAGATGCTGGGTTTAGTATTGTTACTTATACGGGAACGGGTTCTGCGGGCATGACTATTGGGCATGGCTTATCTTCTGCTCCAGAATTAATCATAGTAAAGAACCGTGCTGACGGCTCAGAAAATTGGACGGTATATTCTAGCTCTCTAGGTAACACCAAGAAGTTAGAGCTAAACCTTACTGGAGCTTCGGCAACCACGGGCAACTGGAATAACACAACCCCATCATCATCTGTATTTACCTTGGGAAATGTTGACGCAACAAACACAAGTGGAGAAAGCTGTGTGGCCTACTGCTTCCACAGCGTCGAAGGCTTCAGCAAGTTCGGAACGTACACAGGCAACGGAAGCGCAGACGGCACGTTTGTTTACACAGGGTTTAGGCCAGCTTTTGTGATGTGGAAAAATGTTGGTGCGAGCGAAAACTGGTACATGGTGGATACCGCCAGAGACCCTCACAATGAGTCTTATCATCTTTTGCGTTCAGACTTGAGCAATGCTGAAGCGTCCGGTTCGGTAGACGGATTAGATATTTTAAGCAACGGGTTTAAGCTAAAAGTTGCAGGCGGAGGCTGGATCAACGGATCAGGAAACACGTTCCTTTACATGGCATTCGCAGAGATGCCCTTCAAATACGCCAACGCAAAGTAAGGAGAAATTTAATGTATTTATATGAAAAAAATGTAATTCGCCCAGGAAGATCTTGGGTAGACTCAAATGGTGTAACCCATCCCACAAACTGGATGAGTTGGTCAGATAAAGAAAAAACAGACGCGGGGTTGAAGTGGGAAGATGATCCTGCTCCCTTCGATTCACATTTTTATTGGTCAGCAGGGGTTGAGAAAGCTCTCGAAGATAAAAATGAAGTGGATAAAGATGGAAAGGCTTTGATGGGGCCTGATGGAAAGCAGCTTGTTACTCTTGGACTCAAATCAGAAGCAATTAATACTGCGAAAGCGCAAGCAAATAATTTGCTTTCTGAAACTGATTGGATGGTAGTAAAAGCAGCAGAAGTCTCAGATTATAATGTTCCTTCAGATGTTTTAACTTATCGTGCAGCAGTTCGTACTGCTTCGAATAATATTGAAACTTTAGTTAAGGCTTCCTCAAATCTTACTGAGTTTATGGCTCTTTACTCCCCTCCTGATAAGGATAAGAAGGCACCTATTGATGTCTGGCCGGCGCCTCTATAAGGGGTATTAAGGAAATAAGTAATGGCGATCACAAAACTTAATAGTTTAGCAATTCCCGCAAACACTGTTGTTGCGGCGGATCTTAGCTATCCTTTGACAAACTTTAGCTCGACTGGTATTGACGATAATGCTGATGCGAATGCGATTACGATTTCTAGCGCTGAAGATGTAGGCATTGGTGCGACTCCGAATAATTATTCAGATTACGTTACGTTGACGCTGGACGGCACACAAGGTGGCGCAATAGACATTGAGAAAGACGGCACAGTACAAGCCGAGCTTTGGACATACAGAAACTCCGCTGACGTTGCTTTGGCGGCGGCTCACTCTTTAGGAAGCATCCGGCTGATGGCGGGTGGCTTTACTGAGCGAGCACGTATTCAAGCTGGCGGGGGCATTTCGTTTAACGGCGACACAGCAGCAGCAAATGCACTCGACGATTACGAAGAAGGCACTTGCACACTGTCGCTAACATCATCAGGCACGTTCCCTACAGTTAGTTACACAAATCAAACTGCCTACTACGTCAAAGTGGGCAAGGTCGTAACACTTACCTGGTACAGCGCAGGCCTGAATATATCTAATGCTGGGTCTGGAACGGCAAAGATAGCGGGCTTGCCGTATAGCGCCAGCACTGCGGCCCATCATTATCCAGTAGTCAATGTTACGCATAACACAGCAACAATTCATACGGTTGACTCCGGCTACGCTTACGCTAGTGAAATGCACTTAATGCAGTCGGGTCTTACCACAAACCTTGCTGAATGGACGAGCGGTAACCCGAAATACATCATGGTGACTATTACTTACATGACAACTTAATTACCTCATTCGGAGATTGGGGCGGACAAAAGGAGAAAAGCAATGGCTTTAACAGAAAAAACAGAAGAAGACAAAATCGAAATCGTAGGAGAGTTCAAGCACGTACAAGTACGAACTGCAACAATTATTTTAAAGGACAATAAAGCGATTTCACGATCTTTTCACAGGCGCGTAATTGACCCGGGTGCGGACACTTCAAGTGAAAGTGCAGAAGTAAAAGGAATTTGCGCAGCAGTACATACTGAAACAGTTGTTAATGCTTATAAAGCACATTTAGAAGCAAACAAGCCAGGAGGATAAAATATGTCACATGTATGGACAGTACAAGCTCTTGATTACGCTGTCTCTTCCGGGGGCAAAACAAACGTTGTCGGAACGGTTCATTGGAGAGCTACAAAAACTCAAGGAGACGATATAGTTGAAATATACGGAACTGTTGGACTAGCAGATCCTGGTGATACTTTCATCGAATGGGCAAAGGTTACTCAAGCAGATGCAATTGCTTGGGCAAAAGCGGCACTAGGCAGTGATGAAGTCACTCGTCTTGAAGCAAGTCTTGATGCTCAACTTACAGAAAAAATTACTCCAACAACGGGGTCGGGGCAGCCTTGGGNAGCCTAAGAGACTGTAAATGGCAGCAAGGCGGCGTAGAAAAGCAGCAAAAAAGAAGCCAGTTCCCACAAACAAAAAGCTTTACGCAAGAGTAAAAGCTCAAGCGAAGCGTAAGTTTGCAGTATATCCTTCNGCTTACGCAAATGGATGGCTTGTAAAAACTTACAAAGCCAAAGGCGGTAAATACCGCATGGGGAGTAAATAATGCCAGCAGGTAAAGGAACTTACGGTAAAAAAAGAGGACGTCCTTCTAAAGCAGCAAAAAAGGGTGGAAAGAAGAAAAAGTCTATGGGTTTAACCGCAAAGCAGAAGAAACTGCCAATGGCTCTTCAAAAAGCAATTTTGAAGAAAAAGCGAGGAAAAAAGTAATGGACTTTATTCTTGGAATTGCAGTAGGTATGGCAGCTCACTGGGGTTGGGTTAAATTTGGTAAGCCCATTATGGACAAAATCTAATGGCAAAGCCGAAGGGTGGTTTAACCAAGTGGTTTAAAGAAAGCTGGGTAGATATCTCCCGTCCCAAAAAGGGCGGGGGGTATATGCCTTGTGGACGTAAGACGTCTAAAAAAGGTAAATATCCAAAGTGTGTTCCCGCTTCAAAAGCTGCTAGTATGACACCCGCAGAAAGACGATCTGCAATACGACGTAAGAGAGCTGCAGGTAACCCAGGGGGTAAGCCGACTATGGTAAAAACTTTTACAAAGTCGAANAGGAGAATGAAGCGTGGCGGTAAAAAGAAAAGGTAAAAAGCGCGATTCAAGATTAAAGCGTGCNGGNGTATCNGGNTTTAATAAACCAAAGCGCACTCCAGGGCACGCAAAAAAGTCACATATTGTAGTGGCAAAAGTTGGAATGAAAGTTAAGACTATTCGTTTTGGGCAGCAAGGAGCAAAAACTGCTGGCAAGCCTAAAGCAGGAGAATCAGAGGCAATGAAGCGTAAGCGTGCATCTTTCAAAGCACGGCACCGTAAAAACATTGCAAAGGGCAAAATGAGCGCAGCTTATTGGGCCGATAAGGTGAAGTGGTAATGAGTGAATTTCATCCAGCAGANACTAATGGCGATGGTAAAGTAGACGACGAAGAAAAAGCAATGTACATGGAGTTTAAGCGAAAGGAGCTAGAAGATGCGGACGCAATGCGAGATGCACAACGAAATATGGCATGGTTCTCTCTTGCTGGTATGTTGTTGTATCCCGCCATGGTTGTTCTTACTGATCTTGCTGGTTTAGAAAAAGCATCAAATATTTTAGGTGATATGGCACCGACTTACTTTGTAGCGGTTGCAGGCTTGGTAGCAGCGTTCTTTGGCGCACAGGCTTACCAAAAAGGAAAATAAGTGGACTTTTTACTTGATCTTGCAGTAAACTTTTGGCAGTGGACTATTGTAATTAGTCTTATTCTTATAGGCTTTGTAGCCAGTATTTTTGACGGACAAGGAGAAGATAGAGTAGGTTTTTATTATGATGAAATGCCCCATATGAAGCCTCTTGCAATTCAGACAAAAGATAAAGGATTTTGGAAAGCAATATGGATGTGGATGCTAGGTGTTCGTCAATGGGAAATCTGTGATGATTTTCATTTTACACTAGGAGTGGAAGAGTATGTTATTCCCAAAGGATTCCAGTTTGATGGTGCGTCTGTCCCTAAATTTCTTGCTATGTGGTTGTCTCCTACCGGTGTATTACTTATGGGCGGTCTTGTTCACGACTATGGCTATAAATATGCTACCCTTATGAAAAAAGATGGAACAGATATCGGCAAGAAAGACCAAAAGTGGATGGATAAACTTTTCCGNGACATTTGTATTGAAGTAAATGGTTTTAAGCTGTTAAACTACTTAGCATACTGGGCTCTTCGAGTCGCAGGATTTGCAGCTTGGAATGGGCATAGAAAAAACGATTAAAGGTATAATAATAACATGACAATAGAAATAAGTAGGAGAGACTTAGTCTCCGAGCGACTTGTTGAATTTCAATCTGAGACGAGGTTTCTCAAGCTTCCAGTAGACCCATACTTGGATTTACTCGGCGTTACACCTCTTCCGTCTCAAATGGCGATCATAAATGCGATAAACAATAATAAGTACCGTTTTGTAACTGCAGCAATTTCAAGAAGACAGGGCAAAACTTATATCGCAAATATTATTGGGCAGCTAGTATCGCTAGTCCCAGGTTCTCACATTTTAATTATGTCTCCGAACTATGCCTTGTCTCAGATTTCTTTCGACTTACAAAGACAATTAATTAAGCACTTTGATCTTGAAGTAGCAAAAGATAATGCTAAAGATAAAGTAATTGAACTAACAAACGGTTCTACAATAAGAATGGGTTCAATTAATCAAGTAGACNCTTGTGTAGGGCGTAGTTATGATCTTATTATATTTGATGAGGCAGCACTTGCAGATGGTAAAGAGGCTTTTAATGTTGCACTGCGTCCCACCCTAGACAAAGATAATTCTAANGCTCTGTTTATNTCTACTCCTAGAGGAAAGAGTAACTGGTTTGCTGAATTTTTTAATAGAGGATTTACTGATGAGTTTCCTGAATGGGCATCTATACGTGCAACCTATAAAGATAACCCTAGGATGTCTGAGAGTGACGTTTCAGAAGCTAGAAAAAGTATGTCAGAAGCAGAGTTTAAACAAGAGTATGAAGCAGACTTTAACACCTATGAGGGGCAAATTTGGAACTTTAATCACGAAACCTGTATTGAGAACTTGGAAGAATTCGATGTTTCAAAAATGGATATATTCGCAGGTCTTGATGTGGGGTATAGAGATCCCACTGCCTTTTGCGTTTTGGCATATGACTGGGCAGACCAAAAATACTACATCCTCGACGAGTACTTAGATGCTGAAAAAACCACAGAGCAGCATGCTATTGAAATTAGTAGACTTATGGAAAAGTGGGATATTGATTATATCTTCATTGATTCAGCAGCTCAACAAACTAGATTTGACTTTGCTCAGAACTATGATATTACTACCACAAATGCCAAAAAGTCTGTACTGGACGGCATTGCTCATGTGGCTGCTATTGTTGATAATGATAATTTAATTATAGACCAGAAATGTCTACATAGTTTATCAGCGTTAGATCAATATCAGTGGGACCCAAACCCTAACTTGGCCAGAGAAAANCCAAAACATAATATGGCGTCACACATGGCCGATGCTTTACGATATGCAGTTTATTCATTTGAAACTTCGTCTACAGGTTTTTAAAAAGACCTAAGAAAAAAAGTAGTTGACAATTTAGTTTCCTCACGATATAATTTCGTTATTAAAAAGTAATAGATTCAAATATGGCAGAGCTAAAACGAGATCCCGTAAAGTATATACGAGATAAAGCAAAATCAAGGTATGAAAAAGCCTCCGAGTGCTACATATGTGGGGCAGACACTGAGCTTGATTTTCATCATTACTATAGTTTAAGTCCCCTACTTCAGAAGTGGGTTAAAGAGCAAAACTATATGATGGAGGATATTCGGAATTTTAGAGATGAATTTATTAATGAACATATTGAAGAGTTGTATGATTATACTGTTACTTTGTGCCACGCTCACCACTTAAAATTGCACTCAATATACGGGCGAAACCCAACATTACACTCAGCGCCTAAACAAAAACGTTGGGTAGAGATACAAAGAGGAAAGCATGGCTTGGTATAACTTTTGGCAAAATAAGGATATGGAGGAAAAATTAAATCCTGCTCAACCTTATTATGACCATAAAACAGAGCCTTCTCGAGAAAAGGTAGTAAACTACGAGAGAGCTTATGAAGACCTCGAAATTGTTAATCGAGGCGTAAATTTAATCGTTGACGATGCATCGGAGATTCCTATTGCCGTCGGCGGACAAGTTCAAGGTATGTCTAGTGTCATAAAAGGTATTAAGCGTTCTCGTGTAGAACTATTACTAAACAAAGAGCCCAACCCTTTTCAAGATATTAGCACTTTCCGTCGTAACTTGATTACAGACTATTTATTAGATGGTAACATTTTTATTTATTTCGATGGTGTACATATGTACCATCTTCCCGCAAACAAAGTAACTATTCATGCAAGTGACACTACTTATATTGAAAGATTCAGTTTTAATGAGAAAGTAGACTATAAGCCAAGTGAAATTATTCACATTAAGGATAACTCTTTCTATTCTATCTATCGAGGTGTTTCACGCCTAAAGCCCGCACTCAGAACGATGGTACTAATGAGAAGTATGCGGGACTTCCAGGATAACTTCTTTAAGAATGGAGCTGTTCCAGGTCTTGTACTAAAATCACCAAATACTCTATCTGAAAAGATTAAAGAAAGAATGATTCAATCTTGGTCAGCTCGTTATAGACCAGATGCAGGTGGTAGACGTCCTCTTATTTTGGACGGAGGTATTGAGATAGATTCAGTATCAAATGTTAATTTTAAAGAACTAGACTTTCAGAGTGCGATTGCAGAAAACGAAAAAATTATTTTAAAAGCACTTGGAATACCTCCAATGCTTTTGGACTCAGGTAACAATGCAAACATTCGACCAAATATGCGAATGTACTACCTTGAAACAATTCTTCCCATTGTGCGAAAAATTAACTTTGCAATGGAAAGACACTTTGGATTTAAGTGCAAAGAAGATATTACAGATATCCCAGCACTACAGCCAGAATTACGAGATCAATCGCAGTATTATTCTGCGTTAGTAAATACTGGGATTATTTCNCCAAATGAAGCACGAGAGGCTCTTGGATTTGACCTAGTAGAAGGACATGATGAGTTGCGAGTACCTGCAAATATTGCAGGAAGCGCAGTAAATCCAGANGAAGGTGGTAGACCCCCAGAAGGAGAAGACAGTGAGGATTAGAGGACGAAAAGCAGCATTAGACGCTCTTGTGATGTATATGATGGAAAAAGGTAAACTTTTCACTCGACTAGAATATAGCAAGCAGTCAGATGTGCCTCTTCGAATAGGACAAGTAGATAATTACTTTGGTAATTGGTCACGACTTGTTGCTATTATGGAAAATGATTATCCTGATGCGTGGAAACAGATTCACGCCCCAGAACCCGAGCCAGCTCCCAAACCTGAGCCTGCTCCTAAACCTGCTCCTGCTGACGACCCGCTCGCAGCATTGAGCAAGACTGCACCTGCAGAAAAGAGCGAAGACTAATGGAAAAGATTTTTAATCTTACCTCTACCTTCAAGGCTTTAGACGAAGATGACGGAGGAGTTCACATCTGTGGCATGGCTAGTACGAGTGATTTTGATCGTGCTGGTGATGTGATTGACGCATTAGCGTGGACTAAAGGCGGTCTGAATAACTTTGAAAAGAACCCTATTATTCTTTTTAATCACGATTATAACAAGCCTATTGGACGCGCGACAGGACTTAAAGTCACTGAAAACGGTCTTGAACTAAAGGCAAAAATTTCTAAATCTGCGCCCGATCATGTTGCGCAGCTTGTAAAAGAAGGCATTCTTGGAGCATTTTCTGTTGGTTTCCGAGTCAAGGATGCTGATTACCTATCGGAAACTGACGGATTAAAGATTAAGGATGCTGAGTTGTTTGAGGTGTCGGTTGTTTCCGTACCCTGTAATCAAGCAGCAACTTTTTCTCTGGCGAAGTCATTTGACTCTATTGAGGAGTATAATGAATTCAAAAAAACTTTCACCAATCGTGTAGATCTAGCCGGTCAGTCTCTGGCTAAGGATGAAAATTCATCGGTAGCTAGTGAAACACCGGACGAAGCGGAAAAATCCGCTAAAGAGGAGATCAATATGTCGGAAGTAAATACTCCCGAAGTCGACTTGGAAGCTTTTGCGAAGAAAGTAGCAGAGGAAACTGCTGCTAAGATCGCAATGAAGCAAGCTGAGTCAAAGGCTGCCGAAGAAAAGGCAGTTCAAGAAGCTACTGAGAAAGCAGAGGCACACGCCGAAGCTAAAGCTCAGCAGGAAGAAGAAGTTAAGCACAGCATCCGCACCGGTATCGAGTCTGGTACTGAGAAGTTGCTGGCTGACGTACAAAAAGAGTTGAATGATCGCAATGCGAACATGGAAGAGACTCTTGCCCAGTACAAGAAGGACCTCGAAGAGAAGTCTGATGAAATCTCTAAAATGCGTGAGTCTAAGCGTGTATTCGCTGACCGTGCAGAAAAATCAGACATTTCTAAGTGGGGCACAGACTTTATGGCCGCTCACATGCTGGGTGTTATGACTCGTAAAGGTTGGGAAACTGACTTTGCACGTGACATTCAAGAGAAGGCTGGTATTAACTATGCTGCAAACGCTGCTGATATCGATCAGGAAGTTGCTTCCCAGATCGAGAAGGAAATCATGCATGAGCTNAAAGTAGCTCGTTTGTTCCGTGAGATTCCTGTCAACGGTGGCGCAACTGTACTGCCGATCCAGACTGATGCTGGTAAGGCTGCATTTGCAAGCGCAGCAACTGGCGGTAACTTGGAAAACCGTGTAGAAATTACTAATAATCAGTACAATGCAAAGCAGGTAANTCTGAATGCATACCGTCTGATTTCTAGTACGTTTATGGACAACGACGTAGACGAGCAAGTACTCATTAACTTGATGCCTATGCTTGTTGAGTCAGTTGCTCGTGCACACGGTCGCGCAGTAGAAGATGCAATNATCAATGGTTCAGGTTCAATCACTGGTCTTGACGGCTACGCAGCTGCTAACTCAGACACTCTTGACATCTCTGATGCAGAGCGTTTGACTTCTGCTAAGCTTCTTGCTGCTCGTGAGCAAATGGGCAAGTATGGCTTGATGCCTTCTGATATCGCGTATATCGTAAGCCAGAATAGCTATTTTGACCTGCTGAACGATGCTAACTTCCAGACTCTGGATGAAGTAGGTTCAGACCTCGCAGCACGTGTTGTTGGTACTATCGGTGCGGTATACGGTTCACCCGTAATCGTATCTGAAGAGTTCCCAGCAGAAGCGGCTGGTATTCCTGCGGCATTCGCAGTTAATACTCGCAACTACGTTGTACCACGACTCCGTGGTGTATCAGTAGAGCAAGACTACGAAGTTATGAATCAGCGTCGCGTGCTGGTTGCTTCACAGTCTCTCGGTTTTGAAGAGATCGTTGCCGGTGCTACCGGTGCCGAGCCTTCAGTTAAGATCGACTTTGTTGCTTAATAACAAGTAACATAAACTGGGGAGGTTCGCCTCCCCAAGTTTTTACTAATTAGCTTATGACAGATTTAGTTACACTTATAGACTATAAAGCCGCAGAAGGGGTTACCACCCCTAAAAGTGATGCGCAGCTTAATTTTATTATTCCGTCGGTGAGCCAATTAGTAAAGACTTATTGTGCAAACAGTTTTGTAGATTATTACAGTACAAATAAAGTAGATACTATTAATGTAAACTGGGGTACGCATCTTATACAGCTTACAGAAAGCCCGGTAAATAGTATCGTATCCGTAGAAGAGCGAGAAACTTATGATTCTTCTTACGTTACTTTGACCACAACAAGTTATGAGTATTATTTAGATAGTGCGACAGACAGCCTTATTCGTACTACTGGGGGCACTACTTATAAGAATTGGGCTCGTGGCCCAGGTGCAGTTCGTGTAACTTATAAAGCAGGATACGCAAGTCTTCCAGCAGATTTAAGACTTGCAGTTTTTGATTTGATTACTTACTACTTGAA
>NYWC01000010.1 GCA_002684935.1 Gammaproteobacteria bacterium | reverse complement strand
CTTGCGGCTTGGCTATGTTGCCTTGCGACTTGCGCCACTCGAAACCTTGCGACTTGCTTAATCAAAAAGACCAGGCTTGCGCCTGGTCTCCGTGTTTCAGTCTTATAGCTCGGTGCCGTCTTCCGTGTATAGCTCGCCGCCGCCGTCATACTCTTCCCACTCAGTCCAGTAGGCTGAACCTGCTTCGTAGTCGTCGGCATACATCTCGCGTGTATACTCGCCTGTAAACCAGCAGGCATCTGAGCAGCCATAGCTTCCATCCTCTCCGACATAGCCTTCGTTCATGCCCTTGCCGCAGGTGCTACACTTACGGAAGAAAACTTTTGTCTCACTGGTCATAAGCCATAATCCCGTCTTTATACATCAGCACCAAGAACAAGGCACCGATTGCCATGCATAGAACACCGAGCCACAAGCTGCCCATGATGGTGAAGGCCGCAGCCATGTGCCACGTGAACAACGCGCCGAGAAAGTAGAAGATGGTAAATAATCCGTTTGTCATTTGATAAACTCCCGTTGATTGATTGACAGTAAATAGTAGCAAAGGCGCGGCCAGATGTCCAGCCGCGCCCCGTGTTTATGCTTCTAGTTTGCGCTTCATGATGCGTTCATAGTCTTCCTTGAACCGCTTGGTGATGCGGCTGACAAACTGGGTTCGGGTCTCTCGCGTCGCATTGGTGCCAAGCCCAATGTTTGCGTGAATAACCTCGACCTTCGATAGCCAGCTTTCGCCTTCGCGCCACTCCCAGCCGAGATGCTTGTCCATCTCAGTCCAAAACGGGGCCGACCCTTCGGTGTGCCAGCCCATCTTGCCCATCAGTGCCTCATATATCTGAACGCGGCAGAAAAACTCGAGATAGTTTTCTTCCTTGATGGTCGGCATACCGACGGCCATGGTTGCCCAAACAAGTTTATCGGTCGCCGGGTGCATGAATTCTAGGCCTGCGGCGCGTTGCTCATCGGAGCAATCCCATTTGTCTGGCCACGTCTCCGTGCTTTTTCTCCAACACACTTCGTCTCTTACGTCTGCTAAATTCCAATTCAATGACATGATATTCTCCTTATCCTAAAAGTTTGACGACTTGCTGAGTGCCAGCGTCGACATGATACGCGGCGCGGTCGCGCAGCGTGATAGTCCAAAGCCCTTCACGCGAACCGCGGTTCAGGACTTCAGCGCGCAGCGCGGCAAACTCTTTGTCTGCCTTTGCCTTTGCTTCTTTAGCAGCGGCGAACCGCTTGCGTAATGTTTGGTCTTTGATATTCATAGCAATAACTCCTTGTTGCTGGTTAATGTCTATGACATTAAACTGTCATTAAATAGATGTCAATAGCTTGACAGAAAATAAATAATCTTTTTTCGCCGCCTTATCTCGCGCCGCCGTCGGGGTAACTTGGTTCGGGGTCGGATTATCTAGAACGATTCTAAAGACCCCCCACCCCCATATTTGCGGGTGCATAGTTAACATATGCGCGTGTATTAGTTAGATTGATAAATTCATTGGAACGTAATATCATTCGGGCATGAGCCGAGCATTAGACGCTATCCCCCAGGAAGACCTGCTAGAGATCCTTGCCCTGCAAGAACAGCAAGAAGTCCTGCATCGCCGCGCTGAAGCGAAAGAGAAGTTTATGGCTTTCGCTCACCACGTGTATGATAATTTCATTGAGGGGAACCACCACCGTGTGATTTCCGAAAAGCTTGAAAAAGTTGCCCGGGGGGAACTAAAACGCCTGATCGTAAACATGCCACCCCGGCACTCTAAAAGTGAACTAGCATCATACTTAATGCCTGCCTGGTTTTTAGGCAGAAACCCAAAGCTGAAAATAATTCAGGCAACGATGAACACCGAACTAGCTACCCGCTTCGGCCGTAAGGTTCGTGACCTTGTTGATGACCCGCTATACAAAGAGATCTTCCCTGATACTAGGCTCAAGGCTGATAGTCAGGCCGCTGGTCGCTGGGAGACTGAGCAGAAAGGCGAGTACTTTGCTGCTGGTGTTGGCGCGGCGATGACTGGTCGTGGTGCGGACTTGCTGATCATCGATGATCCGCACTCGGAACAAGATGCTTTGTCGTCTACCGCGTATGACAACACATACGAATGGTATACCTCGGGTCCCCGACAACGTCTCCAGCCGGGGGGAACCATAATTATCGTGCAAACCCGCTGGTCGAAGAAAGACCTGACGGGCAGGTTACTGAACGAGCAATCAAAAGATACTATGGCGGATCAATGGGAGGTGGTAGAATTTCCTGCGATACTTCCGTCCGGGTCCCCATTGTGGCCTGAGTTTTGGAAAAAGGAAGAACTACTGGGGGTGAAGTCATCATTGTCACCCACCAAGTGGAACGCGCAGTGGCAACAAGATCCGACATCCGAGGAAGTAGCCATGATCAAGCGCGATTGGTGGCGCACATGGGAAAAGGAAAAGGTACCGAGGCTCAAATATGTATTACAATCTTACGACACCGCGTTTTCAAAAAAGGAAACAGCGGACTACACGGCTATCACGACATGGGGCGTGTTTGACCCGGAAGAGGACGGCGTTGACCACATCATTTTGCTCGACGCGAAAAAAGACCGATACAATTTCCCGGAGCTTAAAGAAGTTGCCACCGAGGAGTATGAATACTGGGAGCCGGACATGGTTCTTATCGAAGCCAAGGCGAGTGGCACACCTCTTGCCGACGAGCTCATGCGGATTAACATCCCGGTCAATACGTTCGCTCCCGGCCGAAGACGGGGAGGTGGTGGCGTTGATAAGACCACCCGGATGCACATGGTCTCTCCTATCTTTGAAGCTGGGCGAGTCTGGGTTCCTGATACTAAGTTCGCGGAAGAGGTTATAGAAGAGGTTGCATCATTTCCTAATGGCGAACATGATGACTTTTGTGATAGTATGACCATGGCTTTAATTCGTTTTCGCCAGGGTGGTCTTGTGTCTCTCGAAGAAGACGAAGAGGATGACTACGAACCCCGGCGGCGCAGGAATTATTATTGATGGCTGAAAAACCAACCAAAAACAGTCCGGCGTTTGGCACGCTTCGTCCGTATGAGCCTGGCCTGCTTGAGGGCATTGGTGCTCAACTACAGGATTTCATGGTTGATAGAGCGGGGGTCTCGCGACCCGTAGCTCGTGACTTGGCTGGTGCAGTTGGTTTCTCACGTCCGGAAGAAGCCCCTGTGGTGAGAGCCACGGATGTCTTGGGTGGACCTGCTGGTGTCGCTGTTGCTGGTGCTGATTTTGTAGAAGACCCGGGTTTCCTTACCGGTATTGGTGTTCCCCTTTCTGCGATCCCTCTTTTTGGTGGTCCTTTGCGTCGTGGGTTACGTGGCCTTGGTGGCAATGGTGGTCCTCCGATGGACGACGATGGTTTAGCTGAAGCGGTGCAAGCTGCTCGTGAAGCGCGTAAGGCCCCTGCCCAGGAACGTGCTCGTATCAAACCCGAAGCAGAGAACACCATCTTCGATGAAGAGTACCTCGTTGACTACGACGAAGAAAAACTGGTTGATAGGTCCGATATCACTTCAGTGTCCAAGGTTCGCCAGGAACTCGAATCGATTGGCATGGGCGCGAACCCATGGGACAAGCAGAAGGTTGTAAAAGAACTGAACAAGCGCGGTGTTACGAACGACCAGATGGAAGCATCGGGGATCACGGCTCTACTTGATCGCAAACCGAATGTGACCAAAGAAGAACTGGTTGCACAGCACGAGCGTTTCGCTCCGCAGATAACTGTCGAGTCTCGCGCGGGTCAAGACACGACGTATGCAGGTCAGCAGCGTATTATGGAGCTTGCCGAGGGTACGAGCGAGTACGATCCGGTAAAACACGTCAACTACAGCGAGGTTGTTTTCCGGAATCAAAACCCAGAAGTATCCGCCGAGTTCCCCACAGCAGGAACTCATGGAATGGGTGGGTTCAAAGGATCTCGTGGTGAGCTTGCCCACGCTCGTACATCAGAGTACATGGAGCCGGGTGTTGGTCGTGTGGAACTGATTGAGGAAGTGCAGTCTGATTTGTTCAAGACCTACCAGAACAACTTGGATGCCAAGGACCCCAGCAAGACGATGAAGGCGATTAAGTCCGCTTCTCGTAATGCTCGTGTACTTGCAGATGCCTCTACCCCCAAGGCAGAAGAAGCCGCTGAACTTATTGAAGGTGTATTGGCGGACAGCAGATACGAGATCATTGGGGATCGGGCTGAAACAATGCGCCGCACTGCGAAGCGTCTTCGAACCCATGCACAGCGTTACAAGGACAAGATTGATTTCTTGGACAACCGAGTAAAGATGCACCCCAACGACCCCGATCTTGTGGCTGAGACTGTGCGTGAGCTAAGAGATGCGGAGGGGGAACTGGCCTCTGCTTGGAGCTCAAGCAACAACCTGATGTATGATCTCGCTACCTCTGTTAACAGGCGCGGTGGTGCTGAAGACAAGGCCCTTGCTAATAAGTTGACCGATTTCCGTACTCTTGAAACTACTGATCTACAGGGAGGTCTAAGCCTTTTGATGAGAGACGCGTCTCGTGCTCAAAACAAAGCGATAGATGCCGTTGATATGCAGGTGCTTCCTCAAATGTCTCCGCGAGTAGTTGAACGTGCAGAAGACCCGAAGTTCCAAGAGCTTTATTCTAAATATGAAGAAATGGATCGTAAAGCTACGACAGCACGTCAAGAAGCCGGTCGTTCTCTCGAAGAAGCGGAGAAGCTAAGAGAAAAAGTAAAAGAAGAACACGCGCGGCTTGATCGTTACGAAGAACGAGAGATTTCCGGTGTAGAGCACCCTTCCTTGAAAGACGCTTCTCCTGTGATGAGGGAGAGAATCTTAAAGGGCGACAAGGAAAACATGGTAAGCGGTAAAGCGCGCATAAAGAATCTAGAGAAAAGAATAGACGCGCTTGAAAGCACATACGACTCTAGTGATTCCATCGCAGCCTCCAGTAGGTTGAAGAGAGAAGAATACGAGCGTCGGATGAAGACGGCAGATGAAGACAGCATGGCTTTTTACTATCTGCAAGTCCGCTCTGGAAGACGTGGTCGAAACCAAATCAACCCGATCAACCCGTCGATGCCGTTTAGTTCATTGAATGATACAACTCAGTTTGTTTACGAGACGATGTTCGAACGTGCATTGAGCAACTCAAGACTAAACGGTGTTGTCCTTCCAGACTATCGGGACATTGCTTCTGTGCCTAGTCGTGGTACCGGAGACATGCCCGAGGCTTTTAAGGTTGGGTATAAGGATGCACCGGAAGCTGTGATCAAGCGATTGAAAGAACGGTATCCGGGTATCGAGGTTAGTACAACGAAGCTCCCAGGAGCCGAGTTCCCCGCTACGATGATCAAGTTTCCGAAAGAGCGCGGCACGGGTAAGCCGTTAATTCAAGGGTATGCCCAAGGTGGCCTTGTCATGAAAGGCATTGGCTCAATGGGCAAAGAGGTGTTATAAGTAGTTATGTCACAAACAGGAAATCCTTTTGGTGGTCAGATTGAAGAAGCGATGGGTGCCGGTGGCCCCGCGTTAGATCCCTCTGCCGAAACTGCAATTGAGATCGAGGGCCAAGTTCCGGGTCTCACGGATGAAGTACTGGAGGAGATGATTCTCCAGATGAACGAAGACGGCTCCGCGGATTTCTTGGACGCAGACCCGACTGAGGTTTTGACGGAAGAAGAATATAGTCACACGGCAAACCTCTCTGAAATTCTTGACGACGGTATCCTGGGATCACTGTCCTCGGATCTCGGAGCTTCATTCGACGACGACATGGAGTCCCGCAGCGAGTGGGAAGAAGCCTTAACAAAGGGTCTCGGCCTACTGGGTATCAACTACGAAGAGCGTGACGAACCGTTCGCCGGGGCAACCGGAGTTACGCACCCCCTCATCTCGGAGTCGGTGACCCAGTTCCAAGCACAGGCATACAAGGAAATGCTACCAGCGGGTGGCCCTGTTCGTACGATATGCGTGGGTAATGAAACACCTGAAGTTGTTCAACAAGCAAATCGCGTTGAACAGTTTATGAACTACCAGATCACGGAAGTGATGGAAGAGTATGATCCGGACATGGATCAGATGTTGTTCCACCTGCCGTTGAGTGGTTCGACATTTAAGAAAGTTTATTTCGACTTGGCGCGTCAACGTGCGGTGTCCAAGTTTGTACCGGCCGAGGATGTGGTTGTTCCTTACTACGCCACAGACATCCGTACGGCTGAACGTATTACACACGTCATGAAGATGTCTGATAACGACATTGTTAAGATGCAGTTGGCTACCGTTTATCGTGACGTGGATCTTGGATCTTCGGGCATGGAAGATGACGGAGAGTTGCAGGACAAGAAAGATCAACTGCAAGGCGTACGCCCATCCGCGATGGGTGATGATGTTTACACAATCCTAGAGATACAAACCTATTTGGATTTGGAAGGCTTTGAGGACACGGATGCTGATGGTGAGCCAACTGGCCTGAAGCTGCCGTACGTTGTAACGATGGAGAAGGATAGCGGCACTATTCTCTCCATCGTCCGTAACTGGGACGAAGAAGATCCGCAGCGCAAGCCGATGCAGACCTTTGTCCACTACAAGTTCCTGCCGGGTTTGGGCTTCTATGGATTCGGTCTCATCCATATGATTGGAGGACTCTCCCGAGCCGCTACGTCGATTTTGCGCCAGCTAATCGATGCGGGAACGTTGTCTAACCTCCCGGCAGGATTCAAAGCTCGTGGTGTTCGCATTCGTAATGATGATGAACCGCTGAACCCCGGTGAGTTCCGTGACATCGATGCCCCTGGTGGGGATCTTCGTAACGCTATCGTCCCGCTGCCGTATAAAGAACCGTCGGGTACTTTGGGTCAACTGTTAGGTGTAATCGTAGACAGCGGCCGTCGCTATGCGGCGATCGCTGATCAAGCAATTGGTGACATGAACGCCAATGCTCCGGTTGGTACAACTGTTGCATTGTTAGAGCGCGGCTCTCGTGTGATGAGTGCGATTCACAAACGGATGCACTACGCACAGCGTCAGGAGTTTCGTCTACTGTCACTGATTTTTGCGGACACTGTTGAGGCATACCCTTATGCCACTTCGGCAGGCGAACAGATTGTACAGGCTGACTTTGATGCCCGTGTAGATGTGATGCCGGTCTCTGACCCGAACATCTTCTCCATGGCACAGCGTTTGAGCTTGGCACAGACTCAGCTTCAAATGGCACAAAGCAATCCGGAGATTCACAATCTTCAGGAAGCTTACCGCCGTATGTACGAAGCTTTGGAAGTCAAAAACATCGAAGCACTGTTGCCAGCACCAGCGCAACCGCAACCAATCGATCCGGCTATGGAGCAGGCATTGGTGCTGAACACAAAACCCATCCAAGCGTTTCCTGGTCAGAACCACATGGCTCACATCCAGGCGCACATCGTGTTTATGCAGTCACCCATGGTACAAGGAGCACCCCAGTTCCTTGGTCCGCTGTTGGCGAACATCCAGCAGCGTATCGGTTACATGGCACGTGAGCAGGTAGCCGAGCAGGTTGCACAGCTTGGACAGATGCTGCCGCCCGAAGCAATGGAAGCAATGGTCGCTGCACGTGTTGCAGAATTGACACAACAGATTATTCCTTCACTGGCACCGCAACAGCAGCAGGATCCTCTGGTTGGTATTCGCCAAGCCGAGCTTCAGTTGGCCGCGGCTGACCAGCAACGCAAGCAGGCGAAAGACCAAGTGGACGCAATGCTGGAGCAGGCAAGGCTTCAGCAGCAGAACCAGCAGGCTTATGATCGCATGGACTTGACCAAGGGCATCGCTGAAGATCGCTCGGAGGTAAACCGAGAGCGTATCGAAACCCAAGAAGACATCGCAGTTTTGAGAGAAATGAACAAGAGACGACAATGAGTCTCTTCACATCCTAGCACGGAGAAGCTACAATGACCTTTCTAACTATTAAACTACTATCTGAACATGAAGGAGTTGGAAAGGGAATGTCTGACAAAGGTATGCCTATCTCTAAATGGGCTGGTCGCTGGGACGAGTTCTTTAAGTCACAACACAATCAACGCCCCGTATTGGCACAGCCTCCTGTGAAGAAGGTTGACGATAAAGCTGCGATTACCATTTAGGAACACAAAAGTATGAACCCTCAACAATTAAACGAATGGCGTATCATCCCACGGTTGCTAATGTTAGCAATGCTCGTAATGACGTATCGAGTTGTTGAGTGGTTCATGACTCTTGACACACCCACCCTTGAACAGGCAGGATTGGTTTCAGTTATGACTGGCGCGTTGACCGGCGCGTTTGGATTATTCTTAGGTAGCGGAAAGAAAGAGTAATGTTAAGTGTTATTGGGTCCCTTCTGGGATTTGCTGGTTCGGCGGTTCCGGCAGTTACTGATCATTTCAAAGCTAAACAAGAACAGAAGTTCGAATTAGCTAAAATGTCTAAAATGGCTGAATTACGTGCGGCTGGTTTTGAGCAAGAATACCGTATGTATGAGACTAAAGCAGACGACAGTGAACACGCTCGTCTGGTTGAACATGATATTTCAATAAATAAAGGCACCGGGTTCATATCCGGATTGCAGCGCAGTGTAAGACCTGTTATAACCTACGTATTCTTCGGGCTGTTCTGCCTGATAGAATTAACTCTCTTACAACAAGCCCTGGAAACAGGTGCTAACTTTGCGGATGCGATCAATGTTCTTTGGGATGAAGACACCAAGGCAATTTTTGCTGCTATTATTAGTTTCTGGTTTGGCTCTCGTGCTATCGACAAACGGCGGGGCTCTACGAATTAATGGCATCGAAATCAAAAACTACCGGCACCAAGCGGGAACCTATCAAGAAACGTACGTCGATTGGTAACTCAACACGTTCTAAGAATAAAAACAAACGAGCTACTAGGAAGAAGTATCGAGGTCAGGGCCGCCCGTGATTTTTTCGCGCAAGAAAAAATCGGAGTTGGTTTTTAGGACCAACTTCGAGGTTACCCCTGAGATTGCTCCGAGGTATCTTTCTCAATTGAAGCCTTCTTGGTTTTCTAATATGCCAAACGATAGCACAGACTCGACAACGATTAAACGGTGTCCGGGCTTTTCCCTGTTTTTTCAGAGATCAATTTTAGTGCCTTCTTGGACAGACGTTGCTGTTAAGTATCATGAGGACGGCAGCTTTTTAGCGCGAGTTCCAAATCCTTGGCCGGAAGATGGCGATGGTATTACAAGTCACAGTAGACAGCAGTATCCCGGAGCTTTTGAACAATACGATAATATTAAACTCACAGACTACTGGACGCTAGAGGGGACAAAAGGTTTAGACATCATGGTTGTCCCAGTCATGCCGCCGAACCCAGAATGGGAAGCGGCGACGGGCGCATGGGAACCTCATGCTGACAAACACCATGTCTTTAACGTTAATCTTTGGCTTAAAAGACCGCCCTTGGGCCAAGTGTGGGAGTACACTATTAAACGAGGCGACCCGCTTTGTTACATTGTACCACTGACTGAGACACTGCCTAAGGTAACAGCTAAAGTAGAAAGTGACCCAAATTACTGGAGGCGGATTGGTTTTGTGGGTGAATTTGACGTAACCGCCGAGTACTTAAAAAAGAAGACAAAGCTAAAACGCTAGGGTATACTGAACCAAATCACAGGAGGCCGTTATGGGCAAGTATCCAAATAAGGGCATGAACGCCCTAGCTAAAGACAAGCCAGAAGTAGCCAAGAAAATTATGGGCTACAAAGATGGTGGCCTTTCCACCGTCCAAAAAGCAATGGACACAAACGAAGACGGCAAAGTGTCTGATAAAGAAAAACAAGATTACTTGGACATGATGAAAAGCGAATCAAACACTCTTCGCAGCAAAGTGTTTCCAAAGCGCATGCGCGATGGCGGCATGGTCAAAGGCTACAACGAAGGTGGCCTTGCTAAAGGTAAGAAGTGTCCGCATCGCGGCACTGTTAGAGGCACCGGCGCAGCCATTGGCGGCGCAAAGTTTACGGGAGTGAAGTAATGGAAACGATTATTGCTTGGATCACAGGTATCGTCGCAGCAGCCTCGGCTATTGCAAACGTCACACCGTCAATGCGAGACAACGAGATTCTCGCCAAGATTGACGACTTCGTGCAAAAGCTTGCACTGAATCTTAAGAAGTAATGATGGAAATCAAGATCATCATCGGTGGTACTCCTGTACAATCGACGGGTGATGAAGGCTGTCCTATTGAAACTAAGGACGAAGCCAAGAACGAAGAGAACAAACTCCAGGCGACTGAGGAGTATAACTACGGTCCACCTACAGAACCAGAGGCCATCTGTGGCACCTGCTCTGCCTTTAACATGTCCAGTCGCATTCTCGACTGCTTGGGTACCGACTCCGATAACGTCGGTTTTTGTGAAACGCACCGCTTTGTGTGCGAGGCCGAAAAGACATGTGACTCATGGGTAGCAGGTGGTCCGTTGACGGACGAGAGCTTTGCTAGTCATGGGGATGTTCTTTGAGAATATTAGAGTTTCTTTCCAAATATAAACGTAATCTAGAACAGCGCATCGATGATATATCGGTGGCGGTTACTAGCGGCTCTGTTTCAAACCTGGAACAGTACCGATCAATGGTGGGCGAGATCCAGGGTCTTTCGTTTGCTGTTGAAGAGATATCGACTCTGCTTAGAAAATATGATGAGGAAGACAATGAGTAGCGGACTAATTTTACCTGACTATGTGAAAGTGCAAGAAGAAGCGGCACAACGCGCTTCCGAAGAAGACGCGATGGCACGTATACCCCAGCCGACAGGGTGGCGTATATTGGTTATGCCCTACAAGGGGCGAGAAAAAACCCACGGAGGTGTCATCATTCCTGACGACACTAAAGATCGAGAGGCGTTAGCAACAGTTGTTGCTTACGTGGTTAAGATTGGACCACTGGCTTACAAAGACCCCGACAAGTTTGGCGAACAGGGTGAGCCGTGGTGCAAAGAAGGCGACTGGATTTGTATCGGCCGATACGCTGGTTCGCGCTTCAAATTAGACGGCGGGGAGGTTCGCATTATCAATGATGACGAAGTTATCGCCACTATCATGAACCCTGAAGACGTAGTGCTATAGGAGACTAAAATGCAAGAAGATCAGGAAGAGCACATCATCGAAATCGAGGACGAGAGCACGTCTGAAGAGGTTGATGCTGTAGAGGAACAGGAGTCGGAAGATGAAGTTTCGTCCGAGCAACCGAAGGAATCTGTTGAGGAAGAAGCGTCAGCCCAGCCTCAAGAAGCTTCTGCTGAACCGGAGAAGAGCGAGGAGGAGCTTGCTGAGTACTCAGAAAGTGTTCAACGCCGAATCCGAAAGCTGACAGCTAAGTTTCGTGAAGAAGAGCGACAGCGTGAGGCTGCTCTGCAATATGCAGAAGCGGTTAAAAAGCAGAACGAAGATTTGCAGGGACAGCTTCGTAGTCGTGAAGCGTCTTACGTTGATGAACTAGGTGGTCGTCTAGATCGTGACCTAGATGCGGCAAAGACAAAACTTAAGGCAGCTATCGAAGCCGATGATGCTGACGGTATCTTTGAAGCGCAGCAAATGGTGAGCCGCATCACTATCGATCAAGACAAACACGCTGATGCCAAGCTTCGTGTGGAGCGTGAGCCGGAGGAGTATCAAGCTCCCCAGGTCCCGCAGCAGGCTCCACAGCAAGCTGCACCAGAACCAGATCCCAAGGCGCAAGCCTGGGCAGAGCGTAACGATTGGTTCGGCAATGACGATACCATGACCTACGCTGCATTCGGTATTCACCGGAGACTTGTGGAAGAAGAAGGATTTGACCCAACCTCTGATGAGTATTATACTGAGCTCGACAAACGTATCAAAGGTGATTTCCCACAGAGGTTTGGACAATCTGTTCAGCCGACGAAGGAAGAACCCAAGAAAGCCGCTAAACCCAGAGTCGCCTCTGCTGAGTCCACGGCATCACGTTCGTCAACCAAGGGGCGCAGAACAGTCAAGCTTTCGCAATCTCAGGTTGCAATCGCCAAGAAACTTGGTGTTCCGCTCGAAGAGTATGCAAAGTTTGTTAAGGAGTAAAAACAAATGACTGATTCTAAAAAACGTACACCGCGTGAAACGCAGACACGAGAAAAAGCTGCGCGTCGGAAGCCTTGGGCTCCGCCCAGCACGTTAGATGCACCGCCTGCACCACATGGTTACCTTCATCGTTGGGTTCGCACTGCGATCCGTGGTGATGAGGACCAGAACAACGTTTACTCTCGCATGAGAGAAGGTTGGGAACCGGTACGAGCGGACGAGTATCCTGGAACTGAGTTCCCGGTTATCTCAGACGGAAAACATGCTGGGGTTATTGGAAGTGGCGGCTTAATGCTTTGCCGCATTCCGCAAGAGACGGTAGAAGAACGAACTGAATATTATCGGGACCAGACCCGCAATCAAATGAAGGCCGTCGATGAAAACCTGATGAGGGAGTCTCATCCCTCAATGCCTATCACTCAAGATAGGCAAAGTCGTGTAACTTTTGGTGGCGAAAAAGAGTAACCACCAAGTAACTATGGAGAAAGACAATGGCTAATTCCAATGTCAAATTCGGCCTCAAGCCGATCGGTGTAGTAGGCGGCGTAGCCGGTACTACAGGCGCAACTCCGTATTTCATTAAGTCAGACGCGTCTGCAATGTTTCAGGGTTCACCGGTTATTGCTACTAACGATGGCACCATTGCCATCACTGGTTCTGCTACTGGTGACACTTACAAGCATTTGGGCGTTTTTGCTGGCTGCGAATACGTAGATGCAAATTCTGGCGAGAAGAAGTTCTCAAACTACTGGCCTGGTTCAGGTTCAGCAAGTACAGACTTCGATATCGTCGGTTTCGTGTATGACAATCCGTTCCAACGTTTTGTTATCTGCACAGATGCAACGTTCACTAACAAAGCTACTGCTCGTGCAGCTATCTTTGAAAGTGCAGCGATGATCACCGCGAACGCTGGTAATACCACAACAGGTCTTTCCAACGCTCAACTGGACACAACAACCCCTGACGCGTCGGACCTTTCGTTCCCGCTGAAAGTTGTTGGCATCCAAGACGACGTTGAAAACCAAGACTACGCTGCTGCTGGTTTGCCGGTTATTGTAATCTTTAACAACCACGCTCTGCTCGACGGCTCGTCCGAAGCAGTAGTGTCGTAAGGAGTGTAGAATAATGGCTATTTCTCGCGCACAACTCGCAAAAGAACTCGAGCCGGGCCTCAACGCTCTGTTCGGCATGGAATATGGACGCTACGAAGGACAACACGCTGAAATCTTCGACACGGAATCTTCTGACCGTGCATTCGAAGAAGAAGTAATGTTGTCGGGCTTCGGTGCTGCTCCCACCAAATCTGAAGGTGGAAGCGTATCGTATGATGACGCACAAGAGGCATACACCTCGCGTTACAACCACGAAACGGTAGCTGCTGCTTTCTCAATCACTGAGGAAGCTGTAGAAGACAATCTTTATGATCGTCTGGCTGCTCGTTATACTCGTGCGTTGGCCCGTTCGATGGCACACACTAAGCAAGTTAAAGCTGCTTCTGTCCTTAACAACGCTTTCGATAGCACTGTTAAAGGCGGCGACGGCAAAGAACTTTGCGCCACCGACCACCCGCTTACCAATGGCGGCACGTTCTCTAACGAGCCAGCAGTTGCTGCTGACTTGAACGAAACGTCTTTGGAAAATGCTTTGATCAGCATCGCCGGTTACACCGACGAACGTGGCCTGATCATTGCCCTTCGCGGTACGAAACTGGTGATTCCTCGCCAGCTTCAGTTCGTTGCTACTCGTTTGCTGGAATCGGAACTTCGTGTTGCGACTGCTAACAACGACATCAACGCCATCCGCAACATGGGACTGCTCCCAGAAGGCTATGTAGTCAACGACTACCTGACCGACTCGGACGCGTTCTTTATCAAAACCGATGCTCCGAATGGCTTGAAGCACTTCGAACGTCTGGCTTTGACCACGCAAATGTAACCTGATTTCGATACAGGTAACATGCGCTACAAAGCCCGTGAGCGTTACAGCTTCGGTTTCTCTGACCCTCGTTGCATCTTCGGTTCGCCGGGCGCATAAGGTTAGACTTACGCAAGTCTGGAAGGGGCGGGGTAATTCCCGCCCTTTCTTTTTATCGACGCTTGGGTTAAAATAAAGCCGTACAATTTATTGAGGAAAAGATAATGTCCACAGCAGATGTAAAATCAGCCATCGCGTCAGCAGACGGTCAGATGGTCAGCGGCCCAGCCCGACTAAAAGGCGTTTACATGGTTGCCAATGCAAGCGCGGCTAACCATGTTAAATTCCACAACGGAACTAGCGGCTCTGACCCTGTCCTTCTAGAGCTAGACACAGCACACGCCACCGTAGCAGAGCTTACTGTTCCCGGAACTGGGGTGCTCTTTGATAGTGGTATCTATGTTGATACTGGCGACGCTGGAACTGTCACTATTTTTTACGGATAAAATCATGGCTATCACCCACCGAGGCGAACGGTTTTCTGGTTATAACAAGCCAAAGAGAACACCCGGCAAAAACAAGAAGTTTGCTGTTCTTGCCAAAGAGGGCAGCACTGTTCGTCTTGTTCGGTTTGGTGATCCGAAAATGACGATTAAGAAGAGCATACCTGCTAGACGTAAATCATTTCGTGCTCGTCATAAATGCGACCAGAAAAAATCCAAGCTAACGGCAGGATACTGGTCCTGTAAGAAATGGTAGTGTCATGAGAGAAGCTTTTCAACACGCAGTAGCGGCACTTGTGGTCACAGGAATTGGGTGGCTTTGCTACACTCTTGTGGCGGTGGACAAACGAACTGCCGTAATAGAGGTTAAGGTTGAAAAGAACTCGGAGTTACTTCACTCCATGCTAAATAAGGAGGCTCGTATACATGGCAATAAGTCGAGGCCAGATGGCAAAACAGATCAGCAAGCCGCCAATGAAGAAGAAGCCCCGCTCCGCAAGGCGGCGTGGCCCTCAGAGTCGTCGTTCACGGAGCTAAGATAATGCCCAAAGATGCTTGTTACAGAAAAGTAAAAGCTAGGTACAAAGTTTTCCCTAGTGCGTATGCATCTGGAGCCATTGCAAAATGCCGTAAGGTTGGCGCGAAGAACTGGGGCAACAAAGCTCAGAAGAAGGCCAAAGGTGGTTTGGTCAAAAAGAAGTATTCAAACGGTCAAGCCTATAAATACCGCACCACGAAGATGTACTAATCATGTACCAATGGTTCTGGAATAGTTGCTTCATAGACGCTATTGTTAGATGGAATAGCAAGCTCGGCGATTTCTTATGGAGAAAACGATATGGCCGTTCGAAAAACTAAAAAAGGCGCAGCACTAAAACGCTGGTTCAAGGAAGAGTGGGTTGACGTTCGCACTGGTAAGCCGTGCGGACGTAAGAAAGGCGAGAAGCGTGATACGCCTTACTGCCGCCCCAAAAAGCGTGTCTCTAAGAAAACTCCTAAGACCGCAAAGGAAATGACTGCGTCAGAGAAACGTAGTAGAATAGCCCAGAAGAAACGCCTCGGTCAGCCTGCTGGTAAGCCCCGCCGGGTCAAGGCACTGAAGAGAAGGAAGAAGTAGATGGCTACGTCAGGATCACGTGATTTCACGCTCGATGTCGCAGAAATTGTAGAGGAAGCCTACGAGCGGTGCGGGATGGAAGTTCGCACTGGTTACGACTCACGTACGGCTCGTCGTTCTTTGAACCTTATGTTCGCCGACTGGGCCAACCGGGGAGTTAATCTCTGGACAGTTAAAAGCGGTACAATCAACTTAGTAGCAGGTACAACAGAGTACACCCTGACGGAAGATGTAGTAGATATTCTCGAAGTTGTTATTCGACGGGACGGGACAGACTTTCAGGCCGACAGAATTAGCCGCAGCGAGTATCAAAACATTCCAAACAAATCGACAACGGGACGGCCGTCGCAGGTATATTTCAATCGTCAGACAGCACCGAAAGTAAATGTTTGGCCCGCTCCCGAAAACAGCACTGATGTGATACGGTATTACTATGTCCAGAGGATAGAAGATGCCGATGCTGCTGTTAATAATGTTGACGCTCCTTTCCGTTTCCTACCTTGCATGGTGGCTGGTCTCGCATATTATATGGCTGTCAAACGCGCTCCTGATCGTGTTCAGCTTTTGAAAGCCATATATGAAGAAGAGTTCCAACGTGCAGCGGACGAGGACGAGGATCGCGTAGCACTGAAACTTACTCCTAGTATTAGTTACATGAGAGTAACCTAATGGCACGTTTTGCAGCAGGTAAGAAAGCTTACGGCATCTCGGACCGCTCTGGGTTCCGCTACCGTTTGAGAGACATGAAGCGCGAGTGGAACGGTTCTCTTGTTGGTCCAGACGAGTATGAGACAAAGCACCCGCAGCTAACGCCGACGAAAAAGATTAACGACCCGCAAGCACTTCGCAATCCGCGGCCGGACACACATGTTGATACATATTTTTCATTCAAACCAGTAGGCGGTCTAAACTTAGAGATGACGACTGGCGTTGGTAAGGTAACGGTGACGACATCATGAGTTTTACATTTAGCGAACTAAAAGAAGCAATCAAGGATTACACAGAGAATGAAGAGGCTACCTTCGTCTCTAACTTGCCTGTATTCATCCGCAACTGCGAAGAGCGTATTCTGAAAAGTGTCCAACTGACATTTTTCCGCCGCAATCAAACAAGCTCACTTACATCAGGCAACAGGTTTCTTGCGCTGCCAGATGACTACCTTTCGTCTTTTTCATTGTCTGTAACAAGCGCAAGCAACAAGTCGTTTCTGCAACATAAAGATGTAAGCTTTATCGAGGACTACAACCCGAACGCTGCCACGCAGGGACTGCCTAAATATTACGGCGAGTTTGATGAGGGCAACTTGACTGTTGCTCCCTCCCCTGATGCAGCGTATGCGGTTGAGCTTCATTACTTCTACCGACCCGCCAGCCTGACCGCTGGTGCAGATTCCGCCAAAACATGGTTGAGTGACAACGCACCGTTCGCTATGTTGTATGGATCTTTAATTGAGGCTTACACTTTCATGAAGGGCGAGCCGGATATTATCCAGAACTATGATCAGAAGTTCGGCGAAGCACTTACTCGACTCAAAGATCTTGGTGAGGCCAAACAGACCGGTGACGCATACAGCGGCGGTCTGGTACGTAGAGGTAAAACCTAATGTTTGAAGTAGGAATAAACCTACCCAATACGCCGATTGTATCGGTATCGACTACGCAAAATCGTGGTCACAAACCCGAAGAGATTGTTGAGCGGTGCTTGGATCGCATTATCGGAATCTCAGACCAGGCTCCCCCTGCTATTCGGGATCAAGCACATGCGTTCAAGAATGCTATTCGTCCGCTGCTTATTCACTACATGAAAGAAGCAGTTAACAGCGATCGAACAACCATGTATAATGTGTTACGCGAAAACGGTCATGCCGAGGTCGCAGAACTTATTAGGAGAATGTGATGAGTATTTCACAAGCGATGGCTACATCGTTCAAAACCGAGTTGCTAACTGCGACACACAACTTCTCTGCTTCTGGCGGTGACACTTTCAAGCTGTCCCTACACGCAAGCAGCGCAAGTCTTGACGCAAGCACTACCGCATATGCAAGCAGCGGTATTGGCGAGATAACTGGAACTGGTTACAGCGCAGGCGGCGGCACATTGACAAATGTTGCACCGACTAGCTCGGGAACAACCGCGTTTACAGACTTCAACGATTTGACGTTTACGTCTTCGACGATTACGGCTCGTGGTGCTTTGATTTACAACAGCACCGACAGCAACAAAGCTGTTTGTGTCTTAGACTTTGGTTCTGACAAAACGTCTACTAACGGCGATTTTACAATTCAGTTCCCAACGGCTGACGCAAGTAACGCCATTATCCGAATCGCGTAGGTGACTACATGGTAGTTCCTGTCGTAAAAGACCGTGTAAAAGAGACCACTGCTACGACGGGTACTGGCACGCTTACGCTTGCCGGTGCAGAAACTGGCTTCCAATCATTCGCTGCCATAGGCAACGGAAACAAAACATACTACGTAATTACTGACGACATTGATTTTGAAGTCGGCATTGGCACATACACATCTTCTGGCACAACGTTATCTCGCGATAGTGTCTTAGAAAGCTCCAATGGAGGCAATGCAGTTAACTGGGGTGCTGGGGTAAAAACAGTATTTTGTTCTCAGCCTGCCGAACGTGCTTTATACAAAGATGAAAGCGGGGCGTTTGATGGCGACGGTCTTGTCACCAAAGACCTCCAGTTCCATGGCACAGAAGAAAACCTGTTTACTGTTAGCTCTGCTTCAGGGTCGCTTACTGTACCTGATATTCAGTTGAATGCTAGATATCTTCTGACGGGAGCTACAACCGTAACGCTTCCGACTACCGACGACTTGATCACGGGGTCTATTCGAGCAGTAACGGTTATCGCCGTACAAGACGGTTCGGGGGGACGGACGTTCGCATTGGCAGCACCGAGCGGTTATAGTATAGTGTATAATAACTCTTCGACGCAGCCTGCTGTAAACTCGTCAGCCAATAAGACGACCATTTACACGGCTTTGCTGATTAAGGGCGACACAGATATTTACGTAAGTCTATCATTCTACGAGGCATAAGATGGCAATTAGGTATGAAAATATTCATCTCCATGCAAAAGTGGGTCAAGCAGCATCCGCTGAGTTTCGGCAGTGGCTTGATCAAAACGGTATCGCATATACAAACCTAGACTACGCTGATCCGATAGATGACTTACGCGCTCTCTCTACTTGGTTTCTTGACGAAAATGACTCCCCCGTCATTTTTACAAACTCCCCTGTTTTGACGTATGACCGTGTAATTTGGGAAGCTGATGACGGTTCTGATAAATACGTCAAGTCGTGGTACGCAACTCAAAGTAGCGATCTCCCCTCCGATTTTACAACGCTTGCTGAACAGGTAAGCTAATGCCTTCCGTAGGCACCGCAACACGGTATGACCCGCTCTACCCCGGTGGTAGTGCGTCCTTTAACTCAAGCGGTACTTTCAACTTGCCCCCGGGTGTTCACAAAGTAACTGTGAACGCTACGGGCGGCACAGGTACACCGGGCAGTGGCGGGAACTCAGGTAACCAAGGTGCGACGGGTAACGCTGGGACAGCAGGCACTGCTGGATCTGCGGGTAGTGCGGGCAATGCTGGTGGCTCCGGAAACCCAGGAAACAATGGTGGTGCGGGTAATGGTGGTAGTGCAGGAAGTGCGGGTAACCCTGGCTCAACTGGAAATACTGGCGGTCTAGGAAAGGGCGGCGGAGGCGGCGGTGGAGGCGGCGGCGGTAACGGTAACTTTCAGGCATTTTTCCTGAAATCTCCCCCTATACCAGGTACCCCACGTACCAATGGCAATCCGGGTGGTTCTGGCGGTTCCGTATCTGGCGGCGGTAATGGCGGTGCTGGCGGCCCTGGTGTGAGTTCTAATAGATCCAACGCCAGCCCCGGTAGTGCGGGTAACGCTGGAGGCACTGGGACCTCGGGTAATACTGGTGCTACGGGAAATGGAGCGAATAGTGGCGGTGCTGGTGGGCCAGGTAATGCTGGATCGGCTGGTAATGCCGGTAGCGCAGGCAGTGGTGCAACTGCTGGTGGCTCGGGTAACTCAGGAACTTCCGGAAACCAAGGAGCTCCTGGAAACTCGGGTAATGCTGGCACTAGCGGTAATGTCGGTGTTGATACAACCTTCGGTAGTTTAGTAACAGCTTCTGGTGGAGCGGCCGGTACGGGTGGAGCGGCCGGTACGGGTGGTGCTGGTGGTGCTGGTGGTAGTGCTAACTCTGGTACTGATGGCAATCCCGGAAACAATGGCCCTGGTGGCGCAGCAGGTAATGCTGGTAATGCAGGCAACCCTGGTAATGCTGGCAATCCCGGAAACAATGGCCCTGGTGGTAGTGGCGGGGGCGGCGGTGCCGGTGGGGGCGGCGGCCGCGGTGGCAATCAAGCAGGGATTGGCGTCAATTCCATATCAGGCACTCCCGGAAACATCGGTACTCCCGACGGCAATACTGGGCCCTTTGGAAACGGAGGGGCCCGTGGAAACAGTAGTCTCGCTAACGCGCAAGGCGGCCCTGGCGGCCGCGGTGGTCGCGGAGGCCCCGGTAATGCTGGTAGTGCAGGCAATGCTGGGTCAGCAGGCAATGCTGGGTCAGGAGGTAATGCTGGTAGCGGTGCTGGTTCTGGTGGATCAGGTAACCCCGGCGCAGCAGGTAACGCTGGGTCAAATGGAAACGCTAACTCTGGCTCTGCTGGGGCTAACGGCAATTCTGGTAGTCCTGGTAACTCAGGAAGTGCTGGTGCTAATACATCAAATCTTGTAACAATTAACACAGCCCAACAAGCTGTAGCGGTGACTGTTGGGTCTGGCGGTGGTGTTACAGTAAACTGGACGAGGCAATGATATTTCGTAGAGACCCGAAGATAACCTTCACAACATATCCTCACTTAAAAGACGTTATTCCCGACCCTGTTCCCGCAAGGACAGTAATGCCGGAATGGTTCAAGAGGCTGAAGCCTTTTGTCAACGACGACCCAAAAGGTAAAACTATAAAACGGTGTCCGCCGTTCATTGATATCTTACAAACGGGATGGTTGATTGGTGCCCCCGCTGATACTTATTTAACTATCACAGATAATGGTGCAAACGTGTCTTGGGAGTCAGAGTTTTCTGAGACTGTCCTTGAGGAGCATAGTCACGATCAAATAGTTGGTCACTCACAGATCCCCAAGCCCCCCTTAAAGTTTATTAACTATTGGCAGATAACGACTCCTCCGGGCTGGTCGTGTATGTTTGTGCCTCCTGTAAACCGTGACCTGAAATACTTCGAAGCTATTTCTGGTATCGTAGACACAGATAAATATTTTGAGTACATCAACTTCCCCGGCTTCCTAATACCTACGGAAGGCAGTATAATGATCCCTCGTGGGGAGCCTATTGTTCAGGTAATCCCGTTCAAGCGCGGGTTTAGCAAAAAAGCAGAAATTCGTGCTATGAATAAGCAGGAGTTAGAAAAGCTGGATTTCACACGCCGTCAACGCAGTAGTAAAAACAGCTTGTACAGAGATACTATGTGGGAAAAAAAATGAGTGAGCATAATTACCGAATTATCGACTTCGACGACAGTACAGAGGAGTTCTTTGTGCAGTACACTACCGGCAACGAAACTAAAACGATGTTAGTTCCAGCTTCCGTAAACGACGATAACAGCATCGACACAGAAAAAACAAAAGCTGATATTAATAATCGAATTATTGCAGAAGAAAAAGCATTGTCTAAAGCCGTTGTTGATGGCGCAAGGGATTTGATTGGATCTGAAGGAGTTGTCGATACAGATGTCATTTTGACAGTTGGGGATGATTCTCAGGAGTCAACAGGGTCAGAAAACGCCGAGGAAATTTAGTTGTGACAACTTCTTCCAGCATTTCTCAGTACATGGCAGGAGAATACAACAATGAAATTCGTATTGGTGTAACTCNTCCCTCAACAANCGGTTCTTTTTTAAGACGAGATTCTTTAGCGGACAGCATTCATCAAAACAGAAACCCTGTTTATCATGAGTCTTATGATTACGTTGTTCGCAACAAGAACGGTAATCTTTTCTTCAGCGGCGACTGGGAAATAAAAATGGAGTGGGAGGACGGACAGTTCACCGAAAGTCAAATTAATGACTACATACAGTTGATTTCTCCGTTTAGTCATCCAACCATGTCTTGTACTAAAGACATGTCGGCCAACTCTTTAATTTTTAACATACACGGGGCAGACGCGACCTTGGATGACTGGGGTCGTTATCAGCCAGATTGGATTCTGGCAACCGCTAAAGGAAGCATCACTTCTAAAAGTGACGGCGGTCAATTTTACTGCATTCAGGTGTTAAACAACCGTTACGACGACTACACAATCGAGACTAAAACAATCAGGGCCGGTGCTTCAGAAATGATTTCGAAAGAAGGACTAGAGCATTGCTTTTTGCTGTTTACAGGTGACGTGGTCAAGGAAGAGATTACTCTAAACAAGCATCAAGCATATCGGATTACAAGCCCAAGCNTAGTTGTTACAAACGCGTCCAGCGCAGACGACATCCGTGTATTGAGACTTTATCGATAGGAGAAACATTGTGTGGAACTTAGCAAAAATCATTAAGGCAACAGCGATTGTGTGCGATCGTAATCGCACAGATCACTACTCCTATGAGGAGACAACCGAGGCGATACAAGAGTTGAACACTCAGATGGCATTGCCAAGCGTTTTTAGGCTTCGTAAAAAATTTGTTATGGACCATGAGCGCGGAATTGATATTGCCCTTGCTCGAAAAGACAAGCACTTCGATTATCAGGCAAAAAAAATTATTCCTGTGATTACAGATCAGAACTACATGGAAACCCTGCCCGTAAACACAGTCGGAGCTAGTTATGGTCACCTTATTAAACAGTGGTCTTTTTTTGATCTTTGGGAGCGTCGGTTAACGGAAGATTCCAAAGCCTCCGATGTTATGCCGAACCCCCTTATGGCAGGTATCTGGTTTAATATTTCTCGGCATATCTTTATTTCTCATGACTTCTGGCATGTCATGGCGCGTTATGATACTTCGCGTCTCGGCGAAGCATGTATTATGGGCATCACTCACACAGCGATTAAAACCACGGGGGCGTGGTATATTGCTCACGCTATCGCTGCCAAGATGTGTTGGGAGTATAAGTCTATTCTTCCGTGGAAAGCCGTACGAGAAAGTATTCGTATTGGCAATGCTATCAATCGCGATTTCTGGTACCTAAATCCATTGGAAATTATAGAGGAAGATGTTGAGAAAACTCGTGAAAAGTACAACGTAGGTGTGTGCGAAGAGTTCATTAGGTTTAACAACACTTTTAAGGAAGAGTTTCGAAATGACAACGTACACCCAGAATACAATGACCCAAAGACTCAAAAGCTGGTTGCTCAAGAAGTTTAATCAAGTCAAACACAAGCGTTGGTTCCAAGTTCTTGCCGCATTGTTTATTGTTCGGTGGCTTTTCCGATTAGCGGTTTTGGCATACATAGTATGGTTTGCTTCCTCGAATAACACCTGGGGGCTGTAGTCTAAATGACCCCACCTGATCCCTTGTATTGGTTCTGGTCGAAAGAACTTTCAGGCCAGACCTGTGACAGCATACTTTCTATCGCGCAGAAGTACGAACCTCAAACTGCCGTAGTGGGCGTAGCAGAGGGCGCAGCCGTTGTTGAAGACGTTAGAAAGTCAACCGTTCGTTGGATAGAGGACAATTTCGTACGATTCGCAGTTCAGGGTTTTGCGATTGACGCTAATAACTCTGCGTGGGGCTTTGCCCTAAACAGCATTTCTTCTATTCAGTTTACGGAATATACCTCCGACCAGCATTACGATTGGCATACAGACTGTTTTAGACACGAAGATGAAATGCGAAAAGTCAGCATTGTTATCCAACTTACCGACTCTAAAGACTACGANGGCGGCGACTTTCAGTTTCGACACAGGGAGGGAGAGATAGAAGACTGCCCTGCCCTAAAAGAACGAGGCACTGTTTTGGTCTTTCCATCTTGGGTTGAACACAGGGTCACCCCTGTAACCAAGGGCAAAAGGCACACACTGGTTGCTTGGATGTCCGGCCCTGCTCTGGTATAATCGAGCATGGCGTTTTCAAACAGAGCATTTTCNGAAGTTACTTTNGGCGGGTTNGGTNTAACACCCGATGTCCTTGTTGTGCCTACTGGTGTAAGTGCCACGGGTTCCGTGTCTCAGCCCTCTGTTGTTGGTGAAGGTGAGTTCGCGGTTACTGGTCAAGTCGGCACTGGTCAGCTTGGTTCAGTGATCGTCGCCGCTGCGGCGGGTGTTCCCGTAACACTGGCCGCTATGACTGGAAGTGTTGGTAACGAGTCTGTTAGTGAAGGAACGGGTGTCACTGTTTCTGCGACTGGTGTAGCCGGGACAGCAACACTTGGCGATGAGGTTATCGCAGCTAGTGCTAATGTTTCGGTCACAGGTGTGAGCTCAACAGTGTCCGTTGGCACAGTGAATCAGGCCAGTGTGTACAAGCTGACGGGTGTTTCAGCTACGGGCCAGGTTGGGCAACCCACTCTTTGGACTCGTGTAATTACTGGTCAAGATCCAGAACCAGTGTATAATGACGTTGACGAAAATACATCAAATAGCTGGACGACGGTAACGACCCCGTCCAGTAATTGGAATGAGGTAAGACCGTAATGGCTTCTACTTACACAAATCTTGGTATCGAAAAGATCTCCACCGGCGAACAGGCGGGNGTTTGGGGTACGACAACAAATCGTAACCTAGAGCTACTTGAGCAGGCAATTGGCGGTATTTCTACTATTTCTATAACAGCCGGAACAACGGCTCTGTCAATCCCGCAAGGAACACTAGACAATGCTCGAAGCGCGGTATTGAAGTTCACTGGTTCCACAGCTTCGACAATAACAATTGGCCCAAGCGATGTCGAAAAAGTTTACTTTATTCATAATGCCTCCTCTGCGGTCCAGACAATTAAGCAGGGAAGTGGAAATACCGTTGCTGTCCCTCCTCTTTCTTTCAAGATAATTTACTTAGAAGGAACTGGTTCCGGGGCAGGGGTGGTTGATCTATTGGTTGCTCCTGACGGCGGTTTCGTTTGGAACTCTTCGGACATTACAGGCAACACAACACTGGTTAAAGGTACGGGGTATTTTGTGAACACTTCCGGTGGTGCGGTAACACTTACGTTACCTGCTTCTCCGAACCGTGGCGACACCGTTAAGATTATCGACTTAGGAAGTGCCGCAACTAACAACATCACGGTTGCACGTAATAGTGAAAAGATTCAAGGATTAGAGGAGGACATGACCGTATCGACAGACGAAGCAGCCCTGGGGCTGGTTTACAGCAATTCAACATACGGCTGGCGTTTGACGGAGGTCTAGGTGGCTACATACTCCAAAATCAAAGGTGATACCGCTCTCTACCTTCCGGTAGGAACTATTATGCCTTGGGCAAAATCCAATCAACCGACTGGTTTTCTGTACTGTGACGGCTCTCCTGTGTCACGAACCGATTATGCTGACCTGTTTGCTTTAGTTGGTACGACATTCGGCTCGGGCAATGGAAGCTCTACCTTTAACCTGCCTGATTTCCAAGACAGATCTGCTATCGGCGCGAGTAACAACCGAGCGTTTGCTTCGAAGAACAGCACAGCTTTGGCTGATAAAACCCCTAATGTTACTTTTGGTTCAGCGTCTGTGTCAGTTACTTCGAACCACAACATAGCAACAGCAAACCAGAACGTTGATATTCCGGCCCATACTCACTTTACCTTTAATTCGACCAGATCAAATGCTACTCTAAACCAGGCAAACCTGAACACCGTCAACGCCCCGTTCCAGCAACATCGGGGCCAAGGCTCTGACTGGGCGTACATGATGGCTGACAGTGGTTCAGGCGCATCCGTTGGTAAGACTTCTGTCACCGGCGGCAACAGCAATGGCTCACACGCCCATACTATCAACGGTTCCGTCACATCTACTTTCAATCAATCAAACCTAGCTGCTACCGCCAGTGCTGTTGATATTGAAAATCCGTACCTTGCAATTCGTTACATGATAAAGTTTTAAGATGAGATATAACGCACGATTAGGAGATAGGTTTTTATGGACGAGCGATGGCTCTAGCTTTTCGTTCCTTCCTATTCATTGCTATAGTGCGCGTGATGGACAAGACGAAGAGTTTACTTTGTTTTTTGATCGTTTTCCTGAAGGCACAACTCACGTCAGTTACGACGAAGATAGCGGCACAGGTATATACTGCATCAACGGCGGGGAAGACGTAAACGAAGACGGTGATTTGCGGTGCAGTCATTTGAAGACAATGTTTGAAAGCAATGTCGCAATGTTGGAGCACATGGAAGATGAGTAGTTACGGACAGCTAAAAAGAGACGCTGCAATATTCGTTCCGGTTGGGCTTATAGTTCCTTGGACAACGGCAACTGCTCCTAGCGGCTTTCTTTTGTGCGCCGGGCAAGAGGTTTCACGAACTGATTACGCTGCGTTATTCGCTGTAATCTCGACTACGTATGGCTCGGGTAACGGCAGTAGCACTTTTAATCTACCCGACCTCGCCGGTAAGCAGGTTGTTTTTGACGACGGCAACACCACTCTGGCAGCTAACGCCGGTGCTGCTTCAGCTACGATTAACACGAACATCAACACAGCTTCGGCAACTATTTCTTCTAATGTCAACGGTAGCACCGATAACTTTGCTTTAACAGCAAATCATCTGCCTGCTCACACGCACAAGATGTTCGGCAGCAATAACAGCAGGCCCGCTAATTTAAGGATTAATAGTCACCCGAATAGTAACGTAGCGCATGAAGGCTCTGGTGGTAACGCAGGGTATGTCATCCAACGAGACCAGAACAATGCCACGCCCAATGCAGGTAAGACTGGCAACGCTTTTAGTGGCAACGCTAACGGAGCTAACCATGCCCACGGGACAGGAAACCTAGCTGTCACCTCCACTCTTGGGGGAACCATCAACGCCACCAGCGACAACGTTAGTTCGTTGCTATACACAAGTCTTATCCTTAACGCGATTATAAAACACTAGGAGTATCACATGCCTTTGATGAAGCTCCAGTTTCGGCCCGGTATCAACCAAGAAACCACCCGCTACATGAACGAGGGCGGCTGGTTTGATTGCGACAAAGTTCGCTTTCGTTACGGTGTAGCGGAAAAGATCGGCGGGTGGACACGTTACTCCGCCAATACTTTTGAGGGCGTTTGCCGTAAAATGCACAACTGGATTGCATTAGACGCGTCAAACTACTTAGCTCTTGGCACACACCTGAAGCTCTATGTCGAAGAAGGTACAAACTACTTTGACATTACCCCTGACCGTAAGACATCGACCTTGTCGGCAGGGTCTCTTTCAGCCGCCAGCGGCAGCGCAGTAATTACGGTCACAGACAATGCTCATGGCGCGATCACTAATGACTACGTTGTTATAACTAATGCTACGACATTTGCGGGTGTCCCAGCCGCTGACTTGAACAAAGAACATATTATCACCCGTGTAGACGGCAACACCTTTACAATAACTGTCTCAACAACAGCTACAAGCACAGCCACTGGGGGCGGTACGCCCACGCTCACATACCAGATTAACACTGGCCTCGCCACAATCACCGGCGGTACGGGCTGGGGTGCCAGCACGTGGGACGGTGAGACCCCTGACGACGTAACGTCATCCTTGAACGGTGGAATCAATGATAGTGTTACGACAATCACACTAACAAGCGCGGCCAGCTTCCCGGCCAGCGGCCAGGTTCGCATTGGAACGGAGCTTATTAACTACGCTGGTAAAAGCGGCAACGACTTAACTACGTGTACTCGTGGCGTTGAAAGCACTACTGCCGCCGCGCACTCAACGGGAGCAAGCGTGGCCGCTACTACTGTAATGACCGCTTGGGGGGAAGCTGCAACAATCTCTGTTACGTCCGGCACGGAAGCAAGAATCTGGTCTTTTGACAACTTTGGCGAAGACCTGATCGCTAACGTGCGAGACGGTAATGTCTACTACTGGGAAAAGAGTAATGGTTTGAGTCAAAGAGCCGTACCGCTTAGTACCATATCTGGCGCAAGTGGCACACCGACAATAGCGCGTCAGGTTATTGTTTCTGACCGAGATCGTCATGTGATTGCTTTTGCGTGTGATCCGACGACTGCTGTCGGAACACAAGACCCGCTTTTGATTCGTTTTTCTGATCAGGAAAACGCTGCTGTCTGGACACCATCGGCTACAAACACTGCCGGTGATTTGATCATTGGTTCAGGTTCTAAGTTTGTGACAGCAATTGAGACTAAGCGTGAGATTTTGGTTTACACCGATGCCTCGCTTCACACGCTGAAGTTTATTGGTGCCCCATTTACTTTTGGTATCTCTCAGATCTCCACTGGTATTAGCATCATCGGACCGAACGCTGCCGTGGCCGTAAACGATGGCGTGTTCTGGATGGGTGAAAATCAGTTCTACGTTTATGACGGTCGTACCACGCAGATTCCGTGTTCGGTTCGTTCTAAAATATTTGACGATCTAAACTTAGATCAGAGAGAACTTGTAACTGCTGCGCTTAACTCTCAGTACAACGAAGTGTGGTGGTTTTATCCGTCGATCAACTCCACAGAAAACGATAAATACGTGGTGTACAACTATGAAGAAAAAGTCTGGTACTTCGGTACATTAGGTCGAACCGCTTGGGTTGATGCTGAGACGCGTTCATATCCCGTTGCTGCTGCTCCCGACGGGAACCTCTACAATCACGAAAATGGTAACGATGATGGGTCGAACAACCCAGCTACTGCGATTTCCTCCTTTATTGAAAGCAGTCCCATGTCACTCGAAGCTGGTGACAAGTACATGCTGACCAATAAAGTCTTACCAGATGTCACGTTTGCGGGATCGACATCAGCTAATCCGGAACTAACGTTTGAGATGAGGGCGTACAATAATCCGGGTGAGACCTTCGGGGAAGCACTGACGAGCGACGTGATTCGTAGTGCCACTAGCCCAGTAGAGCAATACACGGACGAGTTGTATATGCGCCTGCGTGGTCGCTCCTTTTCATTGCGTTTGAGTAGCTCGGAACTCGGGACTCAATGGCGGGTCGGTGTTCCGCGTGTCGAACTAAGACCAGACGGGAAACGATAATGCCGCAGCGATCACTTGTACCGCCCACGATTTCTGATGCTCCAGAGGAGTATCGCCGCGAATATATTACCGACTTGGCTCGTGCCTTGGAGCTTTTGATCGAGCAGGTCAACTCTGAAGGTGAGCTTCGTGCTTCGGCATTGGACAGCACTAAATCACCGCTGGTTCTCAAGGATTTGCCTACGTCAGCCACGGGACTTGAAACNGGGTCAGTATATCGTGATGTACTGGGCAATCTGAAGGTGGTAACGTAACGGTTTATTGGCTATAATGGGCCAACAAGGGATAAGATGATGCAAGGTATTCAGACATTAGGACCAGGCGTAGCAGAAAAAATGGCTGCTATGGGCCAGTTCGAGGACGATCAAATCGCTCACGTTGCAGAGGGCGAGGTGATTGTCCCTGCCCCAATCCTAAAATATTACCCTGAAGTCAAAGAGCAGGTTTTCTCTGCTATTAGAGACCAAGGCCTAGAGCCAGAGCAGTTTATTGTTGGTAACGAGATGGTCGCCATCAACCCCAACACTGGCGTTCAAGAGTTTGGCTTTCTCTCTAAGGTGTTTAAGAANATTAAAAAGATTGTAAAGAAAGCCGCTCCGATTTTACTCGCCGCTGCTTTGCCGTTTGCTGCTCCGGCTGTTTTTGGAGCAACAGGTGTACTGGGTGGAGCCGCTGCAAAGCTTGCTGCGGGTAGTGCTCTTGATGCTGCTTTTAAGGGCGGTAATTTGAAGGATGTTCTGAAGGCCGGTGCTACTGGTGCTGTTGTAGGTGGTATTGGTCAGTTCGCCTCTAATCTAGCGACTAATGGCACTGGTGGTTATATATCTGGTGCGAATTATAACCCAGCGGCTACCGCTAACGCCGATGCAATCAAAGCGGGTATGGAATCGTCTAGTGCTTCTACAGCAACTGGTCCACAAGTCGCTGACTCTTCTGGTGCAACTGGTACAATGACCGATGCGGCACAGCCGAATATCTTCGAGCAGTCTGTTAAAGAGCAAACGGCGGCACGTCAGGCTGCTGTTGATTCTGGTGGCGGCTACATCGATCAATCTGGTAGGGCCGTCGGCAACGTGGCCACTCCAAAAACAGTATCGACAGCATCCACCCCTACTACTGGCGGTATCACAGATCTACCCCCATCTACACAATTACAGGCACAGGCCGGTACACCGGCCGCCTCAACAGCCGCAACAACACCGCCGGACTACTCAACCTTGTCTTTATCAAACAGTTCAACATCTTCCCTTCCTGATATCACATCCTCGGCCACTGAAGGTCTGGAAAGTCTTGATCTTTCGTCGTTTGCCGAAGGAGAGACGGCGAAGACAGGTTTCTTTGAAGGCATAAAGAACGAGTTTAAGGAGAATCCGCTTGGCGCGACAGGTACGGCTCTCAGCACTGCTTCTCTGGCGGCACCCCTCTTAATGAGCGAAGAAACGCCGGAGCAGTCTAGTATGAGTCTCAACCAAGAAGAGTTAAAGGCACTCTTAAACCAGGGAGACATCCTGAATTATCAAGGCAGACCCATTCAAGGTATGTACTACAATCCTGAAACAGAATCGTTTCAGGATGTACCATACGTGCAAAGTAGTGGTATAATGGCAGCGGCCGCTGGTGGACACATCATGGGCCCCGGAACAGGGACTTCGGACAGCATCCCTGCATACCTGTCTGACGGTGAGTTCGTCATGACAGCAGACGCAGTTAAAGGCGCAGGTAACGGTAGCCGTAAAAAGGGTGCCGCTAAGATGTACGCCATGATGAACAAGTTTGAAGGACAAGCATAATGCCAGGCCAAAGCTCAAACTCCGCAACACAAAAAAAGCTTAGAGAAGCTCGAGAAGAGCTTGACCGGCTGAAAGCCGAGAACAAGCTGCAATCGGAGCAGATTTACGCGTATCAAGAAGGTTTTGACCCGAGCCAATCCGGCTCTTCTCCTTTGTATTCTCAGGGTCAAAACGTAATGGAAAATCTGCCTGACAAAGCAGATGTTTCAATTGCCATGAATCGCTTGGCTCCGTATCAGGAAGAGTTCCAAAAGGACATCTTCCGTACGACTCGCGAGTTAGCCGACGCACCTATCATGACACCCGAGCAGCAAGTTGCTGGTTTTGATCCACTTCAACAAGCTGCTTTAACCGCGGGGCAAGAACAGATTCTTGGTGTCCGTGATCCCGAGACGGGACAACTCTTGCAGGCAGGCACGGGCATCGGCGGATATCAACCACTGTTGCAAGAAGCGATTTCTGGTACTCGCACTTCCACTGGTCAAGCTCGTCGTGCTGAAGGCATGTACGATCAAGACATTACACGCCAGTTTATGGACCCGTTCCAACAAGAAGTAATCGACGCATCAATGCGTGACATCTCTCGTGCTGGCGAAATGGAGCGCCAGAAACTTTCTGACGCTGCCGTCGGTGCAGGTGCTTATGGCGGTAGCCGTGACGCACTTTTGCAAGCCGAGCAGTACCGTGGTCAAATGCAACAAATGGCTGACACCGCAGCCCAGCTTCGTTCGGCTGGTTTCCAACAAGCACAACAAGCTGGTATGGGCGCATTCGAAGCTGCTCGTGGTCGCGACCTGGGGATTGCTGGTCTAATTGGTCAGGCTGGCGGTCAGATGGCTGGCCTTGCATCACAAGGTCAAGCACAGGCCGGTCAAGACATCGCCACCCTGCAAGGTCTGGGTGCCATGAGTCAAGCACAGCAGCAAGCACAATTCGACGCAGACCGTGCTACACAACTAGAACGCTTGTACGAACCCTATAAACGTGTTGGGTTTATGACGGACGTTATGGGAGGCACTCCTAGTGTCCAGTCCTCCATGACCGCCACTCCTCCGCAACAACAACCGGCGGGTCCAAATCCTTATACGCAGTTTGTTGGCTTGGGTATCGCGGGACTTGGTGCTTTGGGCGGCATGGGTTATCGCCCGTTCAGTAGTAGCACGACACAGTAGGGGTAAGACATGGGTCTTTTTAAGGAAGTTCAAAAACAACTAAAGAAAAAAGAAGAGCAAGAAAAGATNGCNCGNCTTTTGTACGGAGGGACGCAATCAACGGCTCCTTCGAGCTTCGTCGCGTATCCGGGGCAGGCTCCAGTCGGCTACAATAAAGGCGGTGTTGTTGGTGAGCACCGTAAGATGTTTCGTAAGCCGGGCCTCGCTCGACAGGCTCTTGGTATTCTTGCTTCATCTGGAGAACTGATGAACGAGGTGCAGCCCGTTAGAATGGCTAACGGAGGAGATCCTCTGCTCGAGAGTATAAACCAGCTAAAGCAGCAAATGGCTGCTGAGATGGACATGTACAATCAGGCTCTTAACTTTCGCAGCCCAGTTGTGGCTGCGAACGCCAAAGCCAGACATAGTCGGAACATAGCCCAGTTACGCCAGCAAATGACAGAGCTCGGTCAACGTGCGGCAGAAAGACCTCAAGCAAGACCTGTCGGCCAAGAAATACCCGACGCAGCTAAACTACCTCCTCAAGTTGCTGCACCTGCTTCATCAATAGCAGACTTTGTTAAAAATCCTGCGGCTGAAACAAGGAGAGGCATTGCTGCTCTTGGTCAAGCTGTAACGCAAAAAGCATCTGAAATGCCCTTGTTGCCTGACAGTGTTGTTGATACTGCTCAGACTGGTCTTGCCAGCCTTGCAGAAGGTGCTAAACGTTTGGGAGACCCTGCTCTTCTTACGGAAGGAGCAGAACTCCTTCGACAAGGCACAGAGATACAGCCCGATGACACACTTCTTCAGGCCGGTGCGAAACTGGGTCAAAGAGGTTTGGCAAAAGTGAACGAGGGCATGGCCGCTCTTGACCGCCTTCCGGGCAGGGTTGGAGAGGCACTAGCATCTCCGGCAGGCGATGCTATGGAAGCTATGAAACTTCGTAAGGAAGCTAAACAAGCACAAGACAAGGTTCTAAAAGATCAAGAAGCTGCTTTGCAAGAGGCGATGACTGTCAAAGCTGCGGAAGCGGCACGTGCCGCTGGTCTTACTGTAGGGGACAAAGCTGGGCAAGCAGCAGCGGAAGGGGAACGAGAAGGGACTAGCTCGGAAGCAGACACGTTCGAAAGCGCAATGAGCAAGCTTGCCGATAGTAGTTTGGACGAGAAGAAAAGCGGCACTAACGACTTGCTTGTACAGATCGGCCTCAGTATTGCCTCTGGTCAGAGTGATGACGCTCTTACCAACATTGCTCAAGGAACTCTTGCTGGACTTACTTCTTTCAAAAACCGTAAACTTGCGGAGGANAAAGCTGCACCCGCAATGATACAAACAATAAGAGCCTTGGACAAAGCAGGTCTGACTAAAGACGAAAGAAAAGTAGCAATGAACTACTTGTTCAAAACAAAGACACGAACGGAAACTGGAGCCGAGGTTATGTCCTCGGCGATATACGAAGCTGCAATGGCTGGAGATGTTGTAGCCCTTGCTTCGCTCCTTTCTCAGTCCGGGTCAGATGATCCTACAGGAGAGGCAGAAGACTTTATTAAGAAGGTTGAGGAAGAGATGGCAGGTACCAGAACTGCTAAACGTAAAAAACAGGAAGCAAAAGAAGACGAAGGATCTGGGTTCTTTAGTAAAACGTACGATTCCATATCAGGTCTGTTTGACTAGGAGGCATCATGGCTACCATCAACCTAGAAGGGTTTGGTCCGGTAGAGTTACGAGATGACTTTCTAGATCTTTCACCAGAAGACCAGCAGCAGGAAATAATCCGAGCAACTCAATCCGGTCCAGCAGAAATGCCCGACACCGAAGAAGACAGCGACGTGTCTGTTTTTCGAGATGTGGCTGAAGGGTTTGGCGCGGGTTTGGTCGGTATAGCACAGGGACTATCGGAAACTGCTGCGCTGGGTTTTGACATTGCTACCGACAGCAGTACCAGCCGCGGAGTGACAGAAAGCTTTGAGGCAACAAAAGAAGCTTTGGGTTTCACCCCAGAAACGACGGCAGGGGAAGTAACAAATCTAATCACTAACTTTGGTTTGGGTGCTTTTATACCTCTGACATGGTTGAGTCGAGCCAAAGCTGCGGCCGCTGGCACACAGTCTTTGAAAGCATCAAGCACTTTTGCCAAGAGTGCTGAAGCTTTTGGCACCTCCGCAGCCGGACGAGCTCTTCTTACAAACATGCCGGGCAAGGTTGCAGCCACGTCTTTGGGGGTTGCCGCGTCAGACTTTTTTGTATCTCCATCAAGTATGACTACTATCGCAGATGCTTTCGACGCACTACCGGCCGAACTAAGAACAGAAGATGATACCGGATTGGTTGGTAGGGACGAGGCTTTACGTCGATTTAGAAACAAATTCAGAGTGGCTACCGAAGGCGGAGCTTTATCCGGGGCTTTTGATATAGCCATACCTGTTGTGGGAAAAGCCGTAGGAAGTGTGTCGGCTCTTCCGGGTGCTGGGGCAGTTGCCCGGAGGGTGTCTGGTGCTTTTGACTATCTAGGCAACAGGGCAGCTAGTTGGAACTGGCTCAACAAAAACTTTACTGCATCAGGCGGTATCCCTCGAGAACAGTTTGAACTTCTATCAGATGCCAGAGGTATCAGTGATGAGGCAGCAAACGACGTGTATCGTCTTGTGCAGAACTTCGACGACCAAGCCCGGAAGGTTGTCAAAGGACAACTACCTTTTGCTCGAAACAAAAAGGGCTTGGAAAAAGCATATAGCGACTTGCAGAGATATCTAGAAGGAGACAAGCAAGCTTTGTCTCAGTACGGATCTAAGGTTGAGGAAGCAGCTTCTTTATTAAGAACACAGGTAGATGACCTGTCCGACAGGGTATATGCAGAAGTCGAAGAGCTAAGAAAGCTTGGACAGGTTGACGACGGGACAGCTAGTGCAATCCTTTCGACCATTCAAACACAAAAAGGGTCTTATCTGCGCCGCTTGTACAATGGCCCAGAACAGGTCAGTGATGTTGGCGTGTTTAGGTCTACGGCAGAATATAACAAGGCAGTTGATGAAGTTACTGATTTTATTTCCAGCACAACAGAGGCTGTAGGAAAAGCTGATGATCAAATCAGGGCCGAAGCGCAAGTTTACGTGGATGAGTTACTGGGTCTGCGAGTCTTAGAAACAGGGTTTGACGCTGATAAAGTTGCAGCGGAGGCTGCGAAAAACTTAGAAGCTGCTAAGAATATAACTAAGACAGACGTGCCTTTATACGATATATCGGAAGGCATCTTAGCAAAGCGATCTCGTGTGCTCGAAGAGTCGCCTACGGTTCGTAAACTGTTGCGTGAAAAAAGAGGCGCGGCTGATGTTCCTGAACGAGTTGTTAAAACCGTTAGTGACATGGCTAATTTTGTTGCTCACAACAAAATGTATCGGTCTATGGTTGAAGACTCGACTCTTACAAAAACTTTTGACGAGGCAGCTTCCTTGTTTAACAGCACAGGAGCCAAGCCATTTATTATTAGGCCATCAGTTCTTGATGATACTGGTGAAGCTGTTCCGCTAGGAAGGGTCGAAGAAGAAACACTAGAGTCTTTGGGTTACGTTAAAGTCCCTATGAAACCGGGGGGATTGCTGGATAGTTCTTTTGGAACCCTTGGTGGGAACTTTGTTCGTAAAGAACTCTACGATACTTTGGTCTATGACCGAATAAAAGATACGACCTTTAACAAGCTTTTAGCTGTGTCCCTACAGGCAAAGGGTATCTCTCAGGTTGGTCAAACAGTCTTGAACCCGTTGGGTCAAATCAGAAACGGCTTGTCTAACTTCTTTTTGTTGGCGGCTAACGGCAACATAGCTAGAGCCACGGATCTTGCAGACTCACTTGCTCTCACGTTTGGTAAGCCGGGTAAACTGAGCGACGCTGAGTTTAAGGAGATGTACCAGTGGCTTGGTGATTTAGGTCTTCGAGATCAAAACATAGTGACAAACGAGTACAGGTCTTTAATTCGCGAAGGAGCAGATCTTAGTGGCTTTGCTCAGAAAACTCAGAAGGCTGGTCAATCTCTTGTGGAGGCAGTACCTTTTTATCGCTTCTTACAAAAAGCGTACTCTGGTGTGGACAACGCTGGTAAGACCGCGGGCCTGTTTGCGGAACAAGCAAAGTACGCAAACGCTTTCCGACGTGCTGGTATAAACCCAGAAGATGCTGGAGCTCTGGGACAAACGCTTGTCAACTCAGGACTGGCTGTACGCACGTCCGCACTAAACGAGAACATTCCCTTCTTGACTGTAATGGCTGCGGATATTGTTAAAGGCACGATGCCTGTCTATTCTCGTGTGCCAGAAGCAGTGAAGGCGATTCGTCGCATTCCTGTCATGGGGAACTTTATTGCTTTCCCAGCGGAGATTATGAGGAACACTACAAACATTTTACGTCAGTCTATGCGTGAGATGGGCATGACAGTTACCGACGATCTGGTTCAATCAATAAAGACAGCACGGCCAGGATTGTCGGATCAAGGAGCTAGAAAAGCCGCGCAGCAATTTGTTGACGAGGTGAAAGCAATCGGGGCCAAAAGAGTCGCTGGATTGTACACGTCGGCATTTGGCCTAACAGCAGGTGTTCAAGGAGCTATGCTAAGACTCAATGGCATGGACGATCAAGATCTGGAAGCCATGCAACGTTTCTCCGCTCCGTTCCAACGTGGCAACGCACTTGCTCCCGTTAACTTTGACAGAGAAACAGGTAAACTGGAGTATGTCGATCTAAGCTACATGATGCCCTATGACTTCATCGTGGCACCGGCCCGAAGAGCTATGCGTACATACGCTGAAAAAGGAGNAGTGGATGCAGGCACCGCGGATCAAATCCTGTCTTCTGTTTTCGATGCCTCCAAGTCTTTGCTCGAACCGTTTGCTGGAGAATCGTTGGTAGCAGAACGCCTGATGGATATTTATGGTCGTCAGGGTCGCACACAACTAGGCTCTCCTATCTTCCGTGAAGGAGATGATGAAGGGGAAAAGATTGCAAAGTCTTTCATTCACGTGCTCGGTGGATTTGAACCAGCCATGCTCAAGTACATCTTTGAAATACGAGCAGGGGAGATACAGCCGGGCCGATTAGTTCGAGCTATCACAGATGAACCTGGTAGGCAGGGACAAGAGTACACTCTTCAAGAAGAACTCTTGACGCACATGACCGGTTTCCGCAAGATGGAAATGGATTTGAAGAAGTCTCTTCAATACAAGGGTTTTGAATACGGCGGGAAGGTTAACAGTATCAAGTCTGGTTTCACAAGTTTGGCACGTCGCCCAGACTCTTCTGCTGAAGAAGTCATGNCAGAGTTCATGGATGTTCAGGAAGACTTGCTCCGGCATCAAAGAGCTTTGGCTAAAGACATCGAAGCGGCTCAAAAACTTGGACTCGAACGGAGAGATATTAAACGAGCACTTAAAGAGGGCAATGTCGGCAGTAAAGACATCAACGCGATCATGCGAGGTAGGCGCAATCCTTACTATGCTTCTCAGCAACTGGCTAAAGAAATTAGACGCAAGGCTCGTAGGGACGAAAATCGTGTGATGCAAAGCCTTGATAGAAGCTCTCTCAATCGATTTGCCCGTGGTTTACGACGCGATTCGTTGTTTGAGCTCGAACAAGNGGGTTCTCAACCTGTTGAAAACATTGAACAAAAACAGCCTCTCTCGTCGCCTGTAGCACCGGCTACGGTACCCCAGCCCACCGCCAGGGGACCAGAGGCATCGTTACAGACACCTGACTTAGAGTTATTAGGCTCAAACCCAATAGACGCACTTAAAAATCTCCAAATTCTACAGAGGGGCAATAAATAATGGACTGGTCAAAATATCCGAACTTTAGCGAGTCGGAGTTCGCATGTTCACATTGTGGCGAGTGCCACATGAACGAGTCTTTTATAGCCAAGCTTCAATCTCTTCGCTCTCACTACGGAAGGGGACTGACGATATCTAGTGGATACCGTTGTCCCGATCACCCGATCGAAAAGAAGAAAGCAAAGCCCGGCACACACTCAAGTGGTCATGCCGCGGACATAAAGATATCACACGGCGCAGCCGTTGAACTCTTAACACTAGCTCTTCGCAGCGGAGCCTTCACAGGCATCGGCATACAGCAGAAGGGCAGTCACGGTTCCCGNTTTCTTCATCTTGATGATAAAGAGATGGGCCCGACACGCCCAACTATCTGGTCGTATTAGATGACACCATCTTCATTGGAGGTCCATACCGGAGACATCGGAGAAGCNTTGTGCCTCTACCGTCTTCGGCAAATGAATGTTCCGTGTGAGGTCGTGCAACTCGGAACCACTGACATCATTGCCATGGTCGGTATAAAACCCGTTCGCATTCAGGTTAAGACATCTCGTACTGTATACGAGGGGGCTAGAGCAAAGAAGGATGGCGGTAAGAAATATCCTATACGAGCCACCTATCACTTCTCGGTAGCCAAGGGCAGCAAAACAAAAGTCGCCCTCACCGAAGCTGATTGCGATATACTAGCCCTTGTTGGTCTCGACCACGAGGGCGTTTTATTTTTACCAATGTCCGGGGTGCGACACCAAAAGACAAAGCGTGTACCGGCCGCTGATTATCTAGACTCGGAACTCGCAGCTTGTAGCTGGAACAAGGCTGTCAGAAAGCTGTACTAAGAGTTTTTCTTTTCGAAGAACATTGCCATTGTGAAGCGAAAGTCGGGGCAAACTGTGCTCGGTGCGCGTAGCGAATGAGGTACACCCTCGTCCATCCAAAGCACCCGACCCGACTTAAACTCAATGGCTGTATCTACCGTCATGTCGTCATTAAAGATCATGGTCTCTCCCGCCCATTCGGGTAGCCACCGCACATTGGCGTAGTACACCATGCTTTCTTCTCGCTGATGCGTATGCGGGTAATACACGTTGCCCGGGTAAGACAGGTTAACACTGGTCTTAGTAGGCCATCGTCCGTCAATTTTATCCAACAATTTTTGAGACGTAATACTTTCAAAAAACTCCAGCCTTCTTATGTCGTCGTCGCTGTAGTGACTTGCCATGTTTCGAAACAAGCCGCTTATTTCTTCGGGGCGGTCAACCCAGCCCACGTTGAAGTTACTATGAAGCACAAAGTCATACATGCGCTCTATTTCTCCGGCCGGTATTCCACCGTCGATTATCTCGTATCTCATTTGTTTTCCTCGTGTAACTGCGCCGTCGTGGGAGGATTTCTCCAACCATTAATTAGAAATGCGTGGCGTTCTCCAGACCAAATCCCTGAGACCCGGTGCCAGACACCTGGATCTAGGACCACGCATCTATTGAACCGTGGGGCTATACGCTCTACCTCTGTCCGTGTTTCGTCCGCAGTTTGAATTTCTAGAAACCCACCCCACAAAGAGTGTTCTGTTGGATATAAAACGCAAGACCAATCCGCCGGAACAAACTTCCCGTTTAATCCCTTTTCTTCGTCCTTGTCGAAATGCCAGCTATTTACGTGTCCATGATAGCAAATATTGTACCAATACTCAAAACCACACATTCCTTCTGGTTGAAAGTAATCTACACAAAACTCAATCACATCGTGAGCAGGTTCACTTTTAGTGGCACCGTCCCACCAGCTTATGTTTTCAAAATGCTTCACATGATTAGTGAGGTGAGTAGGTAAAAAATCGTCTAGCAAAATCATTGTTATTCAATTTCGCCCCAGTTGTCGCCTAACGCGAAGTCAATCTTAAATGGTACCAAAGCTGGTATGCATGTTTCCATGATTTCTTTAATTTTGTTTGCTTGACTTTCGCTCTCTATATTGAAGCACAGTTCATCATGCACTGTGAGCAGGGGAGTAAACCCTTCTTTGTAGCAGTCCACCATTGCACGTTTCATTTGGTCAGCACTCGAGCCTTGTATCAATCGATTGAGAGCCTTGTATGTGTAGGCACGTTTCAGCGACTCTTTCGGGCCATGCTCACGTCGGGCATCTTCAAACGGCAGCGCACGGTGCAGGCCATAACGCTTCGGCTCCCATTTATCAAAGCGGCACCGTCGGCCAAGCACTGTTCGAACAACCCCGTTGGTTTCTGCTGCTCGAGACACAGCATCAGCAAGTCCTTTGACAAACGGAACCTTGGAGTTGTAATCGCCCAGCAAGTCTTTGGCTTCGTTCTTTTCGATATCCAAAACACCAGCCAGCTTGTTGATGCCCATGCCGTACATGATGCCGAGGTTCACGGTCTTAGCATCTTTACGGGAGATGCCTGCCATGTCCGCCACCATCTGATGAAAGTCAGCGTCATCTTCTTCGTACTTATCAATTACTTCTTGAATCATCGGGTGCTTCCTTGCGCCCGATAGCGACCCAGCGTAGTGCGCCAGCCATCGCGGTTCTTGTGACGCGTAGTCAAAGCTGCCCCATTTATTACCCTCATCGGGAACAAACAATCCTCGAATAGCTTTTTTAATTTGTGGGTCACGAGCCGGTATCTGCTGGAGGTTAGGGTTGGAGGAAGAGAACCGGCCCGTTACCGTGCCGCCATCATCCGAGCGGAGGGGGTGAAACTCTGCGTGAATGCGACCCTTGTGAGAGAACTTGAAGATGTTCTCGATGAATGTCGTATTCGCTTTGTTGAACTCTCGCATACGTAATATAGACTGCGCGACAGGGTGCTCATGGGCTGCAAGAAATTGCTTCGTGAAACTCGGAGCTTCTTTTGCTGTTCGCGGATAGTCGAGGCCGAGCTTGTCGAACGCTTTAGCCAGAGAGGCTGCTGCCCAAGGCTCAACCTGAAACCCTACCGTCTCTTCGATTGTCTGGTGCAGCTTGTTCTCTTCACTGTTTAGATAGTCACGAGCCTTCTGCGCTCCTTCGAGATCCACCTTCACACCGTTCCAACGCATGTCGAGCAGTAGAGGCGTTAGGTCAGTTTCCATTTCGAAGATCTGTGACACCTCATCTTTCACCAGTTCTGGCTTCAGCCTGTTCCACAAACGTAGTGTAATATCCGCATCCTGTTCAGCGTACCGACCAACAAAGCGAGAAGGTAAACGCCACATCTCTGCCTTCGGGTCAAAGCCATAGTCCATGGCAGCGGCACGGAGTGTCTTCTCACTCTTGCCCTCGCCTAGATAATCAATCGTCAAAGAGTTTAGGTTGTACCAGCGGCGGTTCTCGTCCAGCATCGCAGCCGCGGTCATTGTATCGTAAACCCTGCCGTTAACTTTGACACCTGCCCAGCGCAACCAGCCCAGATCGTATTGAGCATTGTGCATCACCTTCGGCACATCGGTCTCACAGACTTTCTTAACAAAAGCCATTACAGACTTCTCTGGCATATTTCCACCACCCTCGTGGCGAATAGGGAAGTATCCGGTGAAGTCACCGTAGGCAATAGCAATCCCACAAATAAAGCCATCATTACGAGCCCAGCCTGGCCCCATGGTCATCAGGTTTGGATCAGAGGTCTCTAAGTCAATCGATATAATCTTGGCTTCTTCATAGCCTCGTGGGAACCCAGCAGGTGGTGACCAGTCTTGGTCGAGCGCACCGTAGGCAACGTCTTTGATATCACTGTCTTGTACGTCTTGGAGCTTTTGAAAAAAGCCTAGCTGTCCGGTCATACTTGAAATCTCCATCTTCCGCGACCTTCAATCAGGTGAAGGTTGTGCTTGGCACGTGTCATGCCCACATAAAAAGTTCGTATCTCACTGTCGGGGTCATTCATTGTCTGGCAGGCGCGAGACGTTTCAAGCATGAGAGCAACATTGTCTGCTTCGCCGCCTTTTGCTTTGTGAATGGTGGACAGCTTAATACGGGGGTTCTCAGAGTCGAACTTCTCCCCTGCCCGAAGTACGGACTGGATATAGATGCGGTCATTATCTGGAATACGGAGAACGTCGAACCACTGCTTGGATTCGCCGAACAAATCTTCTGTCTGTTCCATAAGCCGTTGGACATCCGACATGGAGACAACATCTTCATTGATCATGCTGTCTATGTGCTTGTCGCCCTGACGACGTATGCGCTTTTCAATATCCATAAAAGCCCACATATTCTTAAACTCATCACGTCCCAGACTAGAGCCAGTCGTTAACCTTGTCCATCCCCTTGTTGCGTCTATGATTTTTTGGGATACGCTAAACCCGGAGCCTTGCCGGAAGAACAAAAGCCCCATCTCTTTCATGCGAGAGGCGACCTGATTAGCGATATAGTTAGTGCGGCACAACACTAGCCACTGGCCTTGAGAGAGGTCAAGCTCATCTAAATTGAAATGCCAATTGATCGTCCCTTTACGTTCGGTTGGCTCCCACTGCTTGTATACACGATCTGCTACACGACTAATCAAGCGGCCCGAAACTAGATGCACATCAAAAGGAACACGGTAACTTTGCTTCAATACCGTTGCATTTTCGCAACGCCCTTTGAAATCTTCTGGGTCTACGCCCATCCACTCGTAGATGCACTGGTCGTCATCCCCGGCATACACTACTTCTCGCGTGTTCTTTGCCAGCTTATCAACCATCTCCCACTGCAAAGGAACCAAGTCTTGTGCTTCATCAACAATCAATAGGTCGAGGTCAGGGCAATCGCCGCGGTCAACGAACCCTTCGATCATGTCGGTAAAATCAATCTTACCTAATTCTTCTTTGTAGTCTTGAAGCCCTTTGTTGATTATCTCAAGCTGGCGATAATCTAGATTATCATAGTTAGTTCTGGCGAACTGGCGATAAGGAGACACGCGTCTAACACGAGCCATGTTTATAATAGACAGGTACACATCTCCCGGCGCACCCATGCGAAAGAACTCTCCGTCGTTCATGCTCATACTTTTTGTAGAACGAAACTCTACGCCAAGTAGCTCCTCTAGCCGCTTGTAGTCAGAAGCTGCCAGGACATCTTTAGTGCTAAGTCTAAGCTGATGAAACGCCAACGAATGAAGCGTACGGAAGTATGGCATTGATTTTATTTCCAACCCCAACTCGGAGGCGGCACGAGTACGCGCCTCTTCCGCGGCTTTCTTACTGAAAGATACGAAAGCAATGCGCTCCGGTGCTACGCCCTCACGCAAGCGTTCCTTGACCAAGTTGATTAGTGTATACGTCTTGCCGGTGCCGGGTGGTCCAAGTATTGCTCTGGGTTCCATTAGAACGGTGTCTCCTCTCCACGTACATCGGGTTGCGGTATGTCAGGCTCCATGCCGAACTCTGGTATCGACCAGACACGAATAACTTTGGACTTGCCTTTAGTGTCGGCAAAGCGGCGAGACTCACTGGCACTCTTGCCACTGTTCAGTTCCTTCAGCCGCTCCTGTATCTGACCACGAGTGTACGCACTAAAGTTCTTAGCGCGTAGGAACTCCATGAAGGAGTCGAGGCGGAAGTATGTGCGACCCTCTTCTGTCCATGGCTTGCCCAGCATAAGTTCCTCCGCAGACTGTGCTTGCACACGGCCGTTGCAAAAGCTTTCAAGCATGTCCACAAACTGGCCTTTGTAGGTNANCTCTTCCGGCACTTCGATCACAACCATCTGCTGCATCAAACCATTAACAGCCATCTCCCAGTCGCTCTTCTTAATTTCCGGGGGCATAAAGTTTAGTTGCTCCATGCAGGCACGTTGAAACCGTTGGAACATCTGTAGCTCTTCTGTGCTGACTTCAATACGTCCGCCGTTTACATCAACAAACCAGACACGCGGATCGGACTCGACAACCGAGAGACCCGTGACTTCTACAGAAGTGCCGCCGCCGATACCAAACTCACAACGCCGACACGCCGCCTTATCGCAATGGTCTTTGAACGGTGACTGATTGCACATATAAAAGTATTCTTTGCGGTCAATAGACTGCTGTATGGATACAACCTCCGACGCAGACAGCGGCGGATTGCAGTATGATTGATTGTCTTTCTCTAGCTGCTGCTGCCATCCTGTCGGATCTTGCTGCTTGCGATAGATAGCCATCTGCGTCATGGCGAGATTACGCTCACCGGAGCCGAATGACTTCAGGGCAAGTATAAGCAGGCACGGCGGTGCTCCGGGCAGGTCGGTGGTGCTGTCAGCTAACTCTATGGATAAAAACTTATTGGGTGTTACGGCAATCTTTTCAGCTTTGTCGAGAAACTCTTCCAAAGAAAGCTCGTTACCCTTCGCGTCAAGCGCAGGACGAGTCGTAAGATCAGCGTCAAAATACGGAAGGTTGATGAAGTTACCGACATCACCACGCTCAACAAGAAGCTGCTCTTGCTTCGGAAAGATTTCACTGCCGCCATGTCCCAGTATGGCTGCAACCTCTGATAGCTTGTCGCGCATATCCGCCGCAGAAACCCAACCTTTGATAAAGAAATATATGTGAGCTCCACCAGACTTACTACGGCAAACAATAGCAGGAAGCTTAAGAGAAGCACACTGCCGAGCAATAGCGTCGAGATCGAGTGGATAAACGTCCACATCAATAACGCCAAAACGACAATCGTTTCTTTCGGTGATAGGGATAGATCCGACACCCTGCTCTCCGTCCAAGTGTTTCTGTACTAAGGCCTCTGTAAGTGGCTCTCTAATTATACGCGATTTGGCCTCTTGTTTGCCACCGCGTCGAGAATCCGAAATTGTTGTCTGTCCATGCGCTGCACTGAAACCTTCAAATACAGCCATGAACCTTTTGGTAATGTCCATGTCACCCTCTTAAAAAATACGAGGTGTGCTCCCTCTTGCTCGAAGTAGCACACCCCGCACCACACTAGAACGGCAAGTCGTCAGACTCAATAGTCTTAGCTTCTGCCGTTTCTAAATCTGGATCTTGTGCTGCCTTAACTTCACCGGCGGTGACCATTCTAGCAAAGTCCTTCGCCTTCTCGTACAAGGAAGGGTCTTCCACAAATCCAGTTTTGCCGACAATCTTCCATGACTGCCAGCTACCCATGTCATTAGATCGCTCATCCGTTGACATGTTCCATACGATGCCAAAGGACGGAACCTTGAAGGACTTGTCACCCTTCTTGATTTCCTGCATCGCAATCATTGTGTTCCATTGACGGGACACTTTAAGGTTCGAGGATTTCATATCCAAGATAGCGGTTTGCCAACTGCCGCTTGTCGGATCTTGGATCATGACGTAGTGCTGTGCGGACACAACAAGCTCGTTGCCGTTTGGCATCATCTCTTTGTTGCCTTCACGTTTCGCATTCAACACGCTTGGATCGTTAGGTGACAGTTCGCCATGGAACCCGCCGCCTTCGTCGTATGGAGTAAACTCCAAGTACTTTTTAACGAAACCACACGCGATGATGTTCACCCCATCTTCGGCCTTCCACACCTGGCGGGTGACGGTATTGAATATGTCACCTTGCTCGGCACCTTCAATAAACTTCTCGTTCTTCTTTTTCAGTTCCGGCGACACCGGCTGAAGAACACGCAAGAACGGGATTTGCAAATCATCCTGCGTAAAGTTTTCGGTACCTGCGCCAGCATCCTCTAGGAAGGTATCCAGCATTGCGGCTGGAAGCTGCGCTTCTGCTTTTTTAGTTACTGCTTTAGTTTCACTCATTTTAGTTTCTACTTTCGTTTGATNTTAGCTTCAGTTCCGACATAAGCCCCGAACATGTCGAGGTCTAATTCGGTTCCCGTACCCAGCTTGTCTTTAATCCAAGCTTTCAAAGTGGACGGGTGGACACTCTTTCGATTGTCCGGATCGAGACCCTGCCTCATGCAGTCGTCTACAAATGCACCGGCTTGGTTATCTTGTCCGCGGCCGAAGGAAACCTTGACCTCGTTCTTGATAATATCGTCCTCGCCAATGCTGCGGAGGAAGTTAAACGCTTCCTCCTTTCTAGCTTCGGGGATTGAGGCGTACACGAACTGGTTCAGTGAAACGGAGTTACCGTCCACATCGACACGATCCATGCCCATCTCTATCATCTCTGCTGGAATTAGTTCGCGGGTGATACGTTGAAATTCTTTCTTCGCATCTTTCGCCGCTTGCTCGTGCTGCTCTTGCAGGCTTTGCTGCTGTTGAGCTTCACGAATGAGATTGGATAGCTTTGATCCGCTCTCGGTAGTGACAGTGTCAAACGCTTCTGCGTCTGCTGCCATCTGATCGAATAGGCCATTACTCATTTGGCTTCCTTTCTACTCTCTACTTCTCCGCTTAGAGCCCGTCGGCTTTGATGTAGACAGTTCGTCCCAGCTAGTTGGGAGTTAGAGGGAGGGTTCCTATCGCTGGCGGTGATAAGTGATCTATCGATCGCACCGTTGACGAACCATCTACTATGTCCTATATAAGTTGGGATAACTTAAACGTCAACCCCTAATTGGATTTATACAAATGTACGAATATAAGACTGAACCATACGACCATCAGCGTGATGCGTTCGAAGCCAGCAAAGACAATCTAAACTACGCATACTTCATGGAGATGGGCTGCGGTAAATCCAAAGTCCTCATCGACAACATGGCGTACCTTTACGAGAACGGTGAGATCGACACCGCNGTTATCGTGGCACCGAAGGGCGTATACCGGAACTGGGTGCTGAAAGAGATACCCATCCACCTGCCAGAACGAGTCGATCACCGTGTGTTTACTTGGAGGGCATCNCCGAACAANGCGCAGAAGAAAGAGTTNGAAGAAGCCNCCATCATCGGTGGNCATGACGGGCTCCGCATATTGGTTGTAAACGTAGAAGCATTCGCTACCGAAAAAGTCATGCGCTATCTTAGGACATTTCTAAAAGACAGTTACTTCCTCTTGGCGGTAGACGAAAGCACTACAATCAAAAATCCGAAGGCCAAACGCACCAAGCAGCTTACGGCCGTGGGCAAGGCAGCTACATACAAGCGCATTCTGACAGGGTCGCCTGTAACTAAATCACCCATGGATCTATATGCACAATGCACTTTTCTCAACCCAGACCTTCTGGGGTTCAGTAATTTCTACGCATATCAAAACCGCTACGCTGTAACTCGCCGCCAACGAATGGGTGCTCACACCTTCGAGCAAATCATCGGCTACAGGAACATGTCAGAACTAGCGGACAAGCTTCGCGAGTTCTCCAATCGTGTGCTAAAGAAAGACTGCCTAGACCTCCCCGACAAAACATACTCAGCACGGTACGTGTCTCTGTCTCCTGAACAGGTTAGACATTATGCGACACTGAAAAACTATGCACTGGCTGTGCTGGAAGAAGGACAAGTCACTGCTCCACAAGTCATGACGCAACTGGTGAGGCTTCAACAACTACTATGCGGCTACCTCGTGACCGACGACGATGAAGTAGTAGAGATACCCAACCGCCGCATGGACGCGCTGATGGACACGGTTGAAGAGATGGACGGTAAGATAATTATCTGGTCACGTTTCCGGAACGACATAAAACGAATCACTGAAGCATTGAAGAAAAAGTACGGCGAGAACTCCGCAGGGTGCTACTTCGGCGACACGACAGACGACGAGCGCGAAAAGCTGGTTGAAAACTTTAGTGACCCGGAACACGAAACTCGGTTCTTCATTGGTAATCCGCAAACGGCCGGATACGGCCTGACGCTGGTCAGTGCCAGCAACGTTATCTACTACGCCAACGACTTCAACCTTGAAACACGGGTGCAGTCGGAAGACCGTTGTCACAGGATTGGTCAGACAAAAGCAGTGACGTATGTAGACCTCATTGCAGAAGGCACGGTGGACGAACATATTGTGAAGACACTAACAAAAAAGATTGATCTAGCTGGCGCAGCACTAGGCGAAGAAGTTAGAGAATGGTTGAAATTGTAGGGTGCAGGCCATCCTTTCAGTGGTGACCAGGGGGTTCACCAGAGACAATGCGATAATGGCGGGTAGGCTGTGTGCCCTATTGTAATGAACACACACTTACCCCGCTCAAGCCTTGGCTTGCAGGAATCGGTTTTTTTTAATCTTTGCCGATGAAGTGTATAAGAAGGTAAATTATCGTAACCCCCAACTACATTGACCCAACCTCTCCCATGGAATAGTATGCCTGCAAGGGTTGTCACAAAGGTACGAACAATGAATACTGATAAATATAAAAGCGTGGCTGTTCCGATAGAAGTTTGGGAACAGGTGCAAAAATTAGCAAGGAAGAATGATCGCAGCGTAGCTCGTCAGATTTCATGGTTGATAAGGAAAGAAGATGAGCGAACTGGGGACGGACAAGAAAGAACAGCAGGCTGAAATAGCTGACCGTCTTGACCAAGCCATAGAAGAAGTCTTTATGGAGTATGAGGACGTAAACGTACAAGAACAGTCCGCTCTCATGCTCAACCTAGCAATTAAAAACATTATGTTCGAAACAAACGCTCTCGTCGCAAGCGAAGTTGTGATGAGCAGTCTGCAATCTTGGATTGCTTTTGCTCGACACATGGCTGGCTTCAGAGACCCGGACATAGAAACTGGGGAAGAAGATGAATACGATTTTCACCATCGATCTCAGTATGAAGTCCTCCTCATGTCCCGCGAAGAAGACGCGGAGATAGATGACCGCCTCATAAACCTCGACGAACGAGACAAGAAACCAAACTAAAAATATGGTATAATCCTCGAACGAGTTAAGTACTCGCAAAAGGATAATGTAATGAGACGGCTTCTCTTTGTCTTGTTGCTTGTGTCCTCTCCAGTTCTAGCACAAAACGAACAGGTAGGCGATCTTAACACGAGCAACTTGAACAGTACGGTAAGCAGTAACAACCCGTCAACATCGACCACCAATAACTACAACGGTGCTGGCGCAGCTTCTGACGTTNCCCCGCCTCCAACGGCGGTATCGCCCAGCGCACCGTCGGGCGGCTCTGAGTCGTGCCTGATTGGGCGTGGTATGGGTGTGCAGGTGAACGTGCTTGGTTTATCTATGGGCGGGTATAGGCAAGACTCCGAGTGTAACAGGCGTAGAGATGCTAAAGCTCTAAAGGAACAGGGCATGTCTATTGCTTCGGTGGCTCGACTTTGTCAGTCGCTGGAAACATGGAAGGCCATGTTCGACTCCGGCACCCCGTGTCCTATGGCGGTGAACGGCCGTCTTGTAGTGGGACGAGCGGCAACTGTTCTCATGAAAAGAGATCCAGCTACGTTCATCCCAGATTACAAAGATCGCAAGGCGTGGTATGATAAGATATTGCAGATTGGTAAGGATGAAAGCAATGAAGAGAATAGCGATTCTGGTCTCAGCATTTCTGAGCGTTTCCGCAGCACACTCCGAAACGACGATTGATAACCTAGTTAACGCTAGTCGGACAATCGCCGCGAAGCTTGAGCAAGGTCGCCACGCGGTCTATGGCGCAGAACATTACGCCAGCGTCGGTGGTATCATCGACTACAACGCTGTGGACGACGAGCAGTACATCATCAACTCCGGTGACATCGCCGCGTATAACGACGCGCTCAACGGTGTTCGCAACGCTTTATATTTTACTACTAAAATGAAACTTGAAGAAAAGTACGAAGAATCGATGGTCAAAGTTTCTGAAGCTGTAGACAATTTTGTTGTCGCGAGTGTTCAACTCAGCATGGTTGAGGAGGTGGCCGAGGTGGCCGAAGTCGCACAAGAAACAAACAACGTCGCAGATCAAACCGCAGTCCAAGAGTTCGTCGAAGTCAACGACGTTGAAATCAAGCAAGAGACTGTGGTCGAATATAACCAGTCGCTAGAAGAGATCGCGGTCAATGCCCGTGACGCTGGTGCTTTCTTGGCTGCGTCTAAGAACGAACAGTTGACCAGCCTATCTGACCAACACGCCCAAGACTATGGAAACTCTATGGCTGAAGCCTCTATGTCTTATTCAGCTACTAGCGATGTACTTAGCATCGAGTGGGCTACCAACATTGGCAGCATCTCTTTTCATGACTTCCTGCAAGGCGACTACGTATCGGCCGCGGAAGTATTAGGTGAAGGCGAAGCAATCTATGCCGACCAACAAGCCTACATGTACCAATGAGCCTAGAAGATACCGAGCTAACAATCGGCGGCACGAAGCTGCGCGGGGTGTGGATTGCAATCGTCTTGTCTATAGGCACCACCCTAGCTGGCGGTATATGGGCAGTCGCGGAGTTCTACGGACGGATCGAATCAGTGGAGGCCGCAGTCGCTGGGAACGGTGACACTGCTCAGAAACTTATAGTGCTCGGCACCAATCTCGAAACCATTATGGAAAACCAAAAGCAGTTGCTAGATCTGCGTGATCGAATTGCAGAAGTAGAGAAGACGACAGTGGAGAATGATCTGCTGGTCAAACAATTCAAAGAAAAAGTAGACGGGATCAGCGGCCGCTTCAAGAAAATCAACCGTGAGATTGATGATATTTGGAAGGGGCTAGACGCTCTGTCCAACCCCCTCCAATAATTATTCAGGATACTGGCAGCAACGGAAACCGCCGGGGCATTCGCTGCAAAGCGTACCCCTCTTGGCGACTTCCTCATTGCTGTCTGGGTCTTGCTTCTTGGATCTCGGAACTCGATGCTCTTGTTGCACAGTCCATGGCGACCAAGCGTGTTGTCTTGGGTCTTCCTTCACTCTCTGAAAACCACGTAACCAAGAATACAAACCACGACTATAACGCATGTTATAACACCATCAAAACTACGCGGAGACGGTAAAGGGCGGCTCGGCTTCTGGGTCGATAGTATTGTGATCGCCCACGCCTTGTACCCCAGGCTCTGAGTTTCCATTTCCTGAATAGGCTCCGGCCGATCGAACCACCGTCTCAATATGGCCTTCTGGAGTTTCGAGAACACGAACCTTATTACCTCTCGGTGTAATTATCCAAACTGATCTCCATCCTAACTCATATTCGTTACCAGTTAAATGGGTCAAAGGGTCTGCCGCCTCGCTGATCAGGGGCATGTTGTATTGTTCATCACTCATTCTATAGCTCCATTGAATAGGTTGCGCCGTTCTTCAACCAGTAATCTACGGCTGTTCTGACAAGCTCACCCTTACCGATATGCTTGCCCGACTTGGCTGTAAACTCTTTGCTCAACTCTGACACTTGTTCATACGTTGAAGGTTCGAAATCCACCGCCATTGTTTTGCGCCCTTTTGTAAACTTGGGCTTGCGACCACGCGTTTCTGTTCGTGTTTCTCGGATCTTGCGACCCTGATAATCGTGGTAGCTTTCTCTATTCGCCATTAGTCTCTCCTGTTTCGAAAAATCTTGTCTCTGCCAAGATGCGGATTGCATCTCGTGCCATGTTAATCAGTGCTCTGTTGCTCACTTTTTGTAGATGCAGCTTGCCGCTACCGTCCGATATACAAATCTCAGCCGGATGCGTATCCTCATCCTCCCCGCTCATGTTGGTGCGGAGGAAAGTCAGTTGCTTATAATCATGCTGGGTCATCGTCATCCATTTCTAGTTCAGTGAAGTCTAGCAAGAAGCTATCGACCATTGCCTTTTGTAGGTCTTTAACCATTTCATCCGGCATTCCGTCCTCTACGCTTTGGCTTGAGGCTGTTGCGATATCGCTCGTAAACATCTGAGCGTGTTGATAATCCAAGAACGCGGCTGACAATCGGCAGTGCATTACATCGGACTTGTCCTCTTTTTCGGGATACCAAACCCCTATCGTGCCCCACCATGTTGCCTTCTCGTCCGATGTAACTGGCACCATCTGACTNTCTANCCCAGCTAGATACAGGACATCCGCTGATGTCAACGGGGCAGTGTTTACGTCAAACTTCTTCGGCCGCTCTGGGAAGTCTACTACGCTACCCATTATTCCAAGTCCCCCGGTTCNGGAAACATNTTATCNGTGCCGTTGCTGTCTTTGTCGCCTGTCCACGGTTCTTGGAACTTGAGGCTATAATAAGTCTTGCCAGCCTTCGACGTGTTGCGCCAGCCAGCGATCTCATAAGTTTTACCATCTACCGTACATTCTCCTTTGATGTTTGGTGCTTTCGGATTGTCGGTGTTGTTATTGAACAAGACACCTTTCATGTTGTCGTCAAAATCTTGGCTCATAAAGTTCTCCATTCTCTAGTTTAGTTTTAAGTCTTCTGTATTCCTGCCATAGACCCCCAGCTTTCGGGTCGTCGTTCCAGTCGGCAGCTATCGCTTTTTCATATGCCTCTTCAACCATCGGCTGGAGCGGCGATAGGTTGTCATCAACCACCATCATTGTTCCCACCTATAAAAAATATGACTGTCAATTTTTACTATAAAAGTCTTCTCGTGTCTCCACTTAGGGCTGACATAATCTGCATGGTAATGCGTAGCCCCGTCCAAGAAGCCGCCAACCCAGCCGTTCATGACCGTGATGGCGTTCTCTTGCGACTCCCGAAAAGCCCTTTTATTCAGCGGCTTATCGGGGTCACCATCACAGTACCAGCTAAACTGACACCGGTGCCGCTTCGTGCCGCCCTGATGAATGACAGCACAGACTTCGTTCGGAAACCTTGGATCTTTCATGCGGTTCATAACCACTTGCCCTACTGCGAGCTGCCCTATTGTGCTCTCGTTTCTTGCTTCGTGGTAGATGTTCATNGCCATGCACATCAGTGCTTCGCCTATCATCCCTTGCCACCCATACACGCTAGGTGCTGGCGACCCTTCCATTGCTGGCAGTCTTTATGCGAACCAGAGTTCGGCACAAAGCAAGTCGCTAAAATAGAACACAAAAAAACCACAACCATTAAGACATAGATTTTGCTTTCGTCATCGCTCATTGGTCTTCCTCCCATCTCGTTTCAGTCATCACGAAACCCGAACCTTTGCACTCGCCACAGACATCGATGTCTTGCGCCTCGTTGCAATCGAACCCGAAGCCGCCGCACCAGCCACACCGCACATGATTGCGGACAAGATTATTCTTGCCGCTCTCATATCGGATCTTGAAACTTGCGACTTGGGGGTCGGTAAAAATTTCTTTTGCATCAGTCATTTGTCGTCTCCTTTCCTGCCCCGGCTTGTTGTTTCGAGGCTGCGATAGCGCGAAGCACTGCCTTTTGATAATCGCATTGGTCAACAATCAATGAGGCGAATATCACCCACACCCTGTTGGCTCTGTTCATGTAAGTCTTTGCGTGTTCTTTCAACTCGTCTAACTCGGCGGGTGAATAGCCACGCATTTCCAGCTTTGTGTCCTCGATCATATTGAAGAGGCTTCTCATCTTGTCCTCAATAAACTGTCTCGGCTCTTGATCAACAGGCTCTATTTCATTGAACTTCATCAAAATCTCTCCTCATAATAAGTGTCATGGTCATGTTTTTCCTTTGTCACAACGTATCCAATGACGTTAATAAAATGGTGAGGCGGGGCGTACAGCCACACCTCTGGGTCGTTTGTTTCTAGGACAGACCAGACATGCGCCTCGTCTACATCCCAATGCTCCATGGCGAGGGAAACTTTTTGGAAAAAGTCCCCCTCGTCATCTCGTAGTTCCTCGAACGGGAACTCGGTATTGTCGTGATAAGTAACCATGATCAATACGCCCCGACCTGATANTCATCATCAAAATGANCATCAAGTTTGTCGATCCACTCCTGCGGCATCCACTCGTCTGGCTCATCGTAGCCATGCGTGAAGTCGGTATCCTGCGGGATCAGGTTGACCTCCTTGCCTTTCTTGTCTGTCTTCTTGCAGACCTCCATGATCATNTAGTTGTGACAGCCCCACGTTTCGCAGTAGATGTGAAGCCCGAACTCTTCTCTCATGAAATTGGAAACCAGTTCTGTCCCGCTCCAGCCATCGCCATCATCGAAACCAAACTTGCTGAACGCCTCGCGCCAGTCCCATAGAATTAATGTGTTAGCCATTTTCTCCTCCTACCAACTGGCCTGATAAATGACTTCGCGCCACTCTTTGTCGAAGTCCTCTTCTTCTAACCACAGCAATGCCTTGCGAATTGCCAGAATGTCTTCAGGTATGCGCTCACGGCACATATCCCGCCACTCCTCGTCATCGCCCCCGAAGAAAAATCCCTCGGTGGCATCCAAATAATTCGGGTTCTCCGCCCACGCTTCCAGCGTCTTGGCAAGTTCTTCCAACCTCTCGCAGTCCATGTGGATTTCTTCGCAGTTGTCTTCGCCATCGTCGGTAAAGTTCTCGATGATAAAGCCATGAACCCAGTTGTTCTTGCGCCATTGCAAAACGTCCGATGTGACGTGCGAAATCTCGAACAAGTCGTCCATCTTCTCTTTCGGCAAAGCGCGAAACTCGTCGCCCGTGCCTTTGTATTGTGTGCGGATAAACTTCCGCGCTTGTAGATACATATCAAGTCCCATAATAATCTCCTATTGATCTACTGTTTCAACAATGTCCATGCGAAGCCGGTGCGGCAGGTAGTTAAAGTTCGCTACATCCGCGACCACCTCGGCTAGTTCCGCGTATGATTGGGCGAGATCCCCGCCCGACCACATATCAACGTCGCCCGTGCAGATCTCGCGCTCGTCGTTTACACGCTCAACAATCGAGCCGCCCTGCGACTTGGCGTAAGCCTCAAAACCCTCAATCAAATGCGAATACATCGCATCGTTGTCGAGGTATGCAATCGGGTAGAGCTTGTCCCCGATGCACAAATACACTGTCAGTTCACCTTTCATGACGTTTGCTCCTCTAAATCGTTTAGCTGGAAATCCTTCGCCGCGTCCCAGCCGATGGCTTCTTGCAACTGTTCTTCGGCTGCATCGTAGGCATCATCCTCGCTTTCAGCTTCGACAACATATTCATACTCAAGTGTTTCAACAGGTATGAAGCTGACGCGATACGTCTTGCGATGGTGACCATCCTCGTAATGAAATTCGTGAATGTCCTCTGCGTCCATCATGACATCAACTCCTCGAGCAGTTCCTTCAGTTCTTCATCGCTGCTGTAGCTGCGGATATCGAAACTCGGATCTTGCGCCTCGGTGCTGTCGGGCATGAACTCGATCATGAACTCAACCTGTTCGAGTGTCCGAGTCGGGGCGCAGTCATCGCCATCGTCTGTCGTGCCGACATACAATGCTTTGCCTGCCAGCGGCTGCGGCACACCATCGACCTTGAAGAACCGCTGATCGTCGGCATACAAGCCTTCGTCATCGACATAGATCACGTCACTGGTATCGCGAAACCGAACCGCGTCAATCAAGCGGCAGTCCATCAGGCGATAAATGTCCTTCAAGCCAATGCGCCGATCGATACTCGTCTCGGTCACAGTCTTGGCAAACGGGTCAATCAAATAAACTTGCGTAGCCATTATGCGCTCTCCTCAAACTGAAAAATATACTCGCGAATTTCGAGGGCAGCGTCTTCCCAGATGCCGTTCAAAACATCGCAAAAGTCATTGGCAATATTGTCCATCGAAACATTGCCCTCGCCACCCATAAACTGGATAAGCATATCTGGCGTGATGTCGCGGTGACTGCCCGTTGGGTTCTTGTGTTCAATAGCCATTTTAAAAAGTCTCCTCATAACTAGATGCAATCTCAATGCGCTCCATTAAATCTTCGCCATCGCAGTTGCCAATCGATTGCAGCAACTTGAAGCGAAAATCGGCGGGGCTAATTTCCTCACTCCAATGCTCACCCATTCCGCTGAACGAAAAATAAAACGTAAAGTCGTGACCCCANTTCTGGGCAGNTTCGTCGAGGTCAGTAATCTCGATGTTGTAAANGACAGGCTTTAACATATACAAGTCAGCATCCTTGTGACGCGGAACTCGGATCTTGGTGCGGTTGGTCAGGATCAGTTCCTGAAACGCATCNTGCAAGTCTTCCTGTTCACAGGTTTCAAATACCTTATTGTTACGCATAAGATGCTCGACCATAAAAGCGCGATAGCAGTGCGCTTTGGTTTTGTATTCATGGGTGATAGTAGCTACCCCATTACTTAGTTTCATTTCAAACGACATAGATAAACTCCTGTAATCTGTTATAATCGTGTGTCCCAAACCACATGGGATACCCCTATTTTGTAGCATAAAACTGTCAGGGAAAAAAGCACTAAAATGACCGTTGTAACAGTAGTAATCTCCCACGAAAAAAGTTTTTNNAAAACTTCGCAGAATATAGGTGTTACAAGTGTTACACTGTTACAGCATCACAAAAAGCTAGGTTTTATGCGCCTTACAGAGGGTCTANCTGTAACACTTCTGTTACGTTGTAACACTTCAAACGCATATTTTGACCTTTTTTAACGTTGTCGGGACTTATGATTTTTGATTTTTTAATGTATATATCTCATGAGAAAAGCCTACTGGAGCGGAAACTTGACTGAAAAAACAGAGAAAACTGACAGCAAAACAGCTATCGAAACAGCCGAACCGACCCGCCGATTGACCAATCGCCAAAAGGAATTTGCAAGGCACTACATTGAGGGGCGTTTTTCAAATGCCGAGTGCGCGCGCAANGCTGGNTATGCNGAAGACAGTGCCAANGTTCAAGCCTCAAAACTTTTGAACGGGCGAGACTTCCCGCTGGTGGTCGAGTATATCGCTGAAGAACGCGAGGCACGGGAGCGCAAATATGGGGTGACGCTGATCAACCAGCTTAAACGCTTCGACGAATTATCCCACAACGCGGAAGAGGCGGGACAGTTTTCCGCTGCAATTAACGCAGAGAAAATCCGCTCATCACTTGGTGGCCTGACTATCGACAGGCGCGAGACAACCAACGTGCATAAGTATGATGAACTCAGCCGCGAAGAAATCACNGCGAGGCTGGCAAAGCTGCAAGACAAATATCCTGCGGCATTTATCGAAGGCGAGTATAGCGAGGCGACTGATGTCGAAACCAGAACAAAACCTNTGGAAGCGATTGAGGCAGAACTTACCACCGAAAACCCACACGACAAGGATTGAAAACCGTGCGGGGTCGGGCGTTCCTGATGTGCATCTGGTGCATGACGGGGTTGCCGTTTGGGTTGAGTTAAAAATAGCAAAAGCTAACACGGTAAACATAAGACCATCCCAAATTGCGTGGAATATGGCTTATTCTGCGGCTGGCGGNATTAGTTTTATCCTAGTATCACGCCCCTCGAAGGGCGATCTATTTTTATTTGAAGGGGGAAAAGCCTTGCGCCTTGCGTCTTGCGGGTTATCAGACCCTGAATGTAGCCCCGTGTTTCACGGCACGAGCCTTGCGTCTTGCGTGTCTTGCATCTTGCNNCTTGCGGATAGCGAATAGTAGCGCGAAACGCCAAACCCCGCCACCTTTTTAGGGGTGACGGGGCCGGGAGTTGTTAGTGTGCGTGGTATGAAACGTTCGGCACGTCGCGCGACCAGCAGGCGCGGCAGTCTTGACACTTTCCGCCTTGTGTTGGCGCGGGGCAAGAGTGCCCGATCGCGTCGCTTTCTTTGTCCACGGTAGACGTTTGACCGTTCCAGCCTTTGGGCGGNTCNCCGTCGACCATTGCGGCCGATAGTCTTAGGGTTACGTTGTCGGGCAGGTCGACCGCGGCCAAGGCTTTGCGCCAAATTGCTTTTTCCTTGGTTGGAATCCAATGAGTTTTATTAGGCGTGGCCTTGCAAACTTTTAAGATGCCGAGTGCGTGCTTGACGCTTTGCACGTCGCCAGAATCGAACCACCGAAACCAGGGGGATCTAGTCCGGTTTATGGTTGTGGTCATGATTTCGATCCACTTAGGCGAGGCCATAAAGGCCTGCCTGTTTTGCATTGCCAGCTTGACGCTTGGAAAATTGTAAGTCCCTTTAAGCGCGTAGCAGCTTGAACAAACCGAGCCCTTGACCTTGGCAAGCTTTGCCCCTGTTTTACAATCTTGCGCGGGCGTACTNATAGAATAGCCTGGCATTTTGCTGGTATTNGATAGGATCGCNGANCCGTTAAATGTTCCTAGATTCTTTGTCATTTGATAAACTCCCGTTAATAGTTGACAGAAAAAGAATAGCCTTTTTTGTTAGTAGATGCAAGCCCCGAGATCCGCGAATCTTGCGGCTTGGCTATGTTGCCTTGCGACTTGCGCCACTCGAAACCTTGCGACTTGCTTAATCAAAAAGACCAGGCTTGCGCCTGGTCTCCGTGTTTCAGTCTTATAGCTCGGTGCCGTCTTCCGTGTATAGCTCGCCGCCGCCGTCATACTCTTCCCACTCAGTCCAGTAGGCTGAACCTGCTTCGTAGTCGTCGGCATACATCTCGCGTGTATACTCGCCTGTAAACCAGCAGGCATCTGAGCAGCCATAGCTTCCATCCTCTCCGACATAGCCTTCGTTCATGCCCTTGCCGCAGGTGCTACACTTACGGAAGAAAACTTTTGTCTCACTGGTCATAAGCCATAATCCCGTCTTTATACATCAGCACCAAGAACAAGGCACCGATTGCCATGCATAGAACACCGAGCCACAAGCTGCCCATGATGGTGAAGGCCGCAGCCATGTGCCACGTGAACAACGCGCCGAGAAAGTAGAAGATGGTAAATAATCCGTTTGTCATTTGATAAACTCCCGTTGATTGATTGACAGTAAATAGTAGCAAAGGCGCGGCCAGATGTCCAGCCGCGCCCCGTGTTTATGCTTCTAGTTTGCGCTTCATGATGCGTTCATAGTCTTCCTTGAACCGCTTGGTGATGCGGCTGACAAACTGGGTTCGGGTCTCTCGCGTCGCATTGGTGCCAAGCCCAATGTTTGCGTGAATAACCTCGACCTTCGATAGCCAGCTTTCGCCTTCGCGCCACTCCCAGCCGAGATGCTTGTCCATCTCAGTCCAAAACGGGGCCGACCCTTCGGTGTGCCAGCCCATCTTGCCCATCAGTGCCTCGTATATCTGAACGCGGCAGAAAAACTCGAGATAGTTTTCTTCCTTGATGGTCGGCATACCGACGGCCATGGTTGCCCAAACAAGTTTATCGGTCGCCGGGTGCATGAATTCGAGGCCTGCGGCGCGTTGCTCGTCGGAGCAATCCCCTTTATCTGGCCACGTCTCCGTGCTTTTTCTCCAACACACTTCGTCTCTTACGTCTGCTAAATTCCAATTCAATGACATGGTATTCTCCTTATCCTAAAAGTTTGACGACTTGCTGAGTGCCAGCGTCGACATGATACGCGGCGCGGTCGCGCAGCGTGATAGTCCAAAGCCCTTCACGCGAACCGCGGTTCACGACTTCAGCGCGCAGCGCGGCAAACTCTTTGTCTGCCTTTGCCTTTGCTTCTTTAGCAGCGGCGAACCGCTTGCGTAATGTTTGGTCTTTGATGTTCATAGCAATAACTCCTTGTTGCTGGTTAATGTCTATGACATTAAACTGTCATTAAATAGATGTCAATAGCTTGACAGAAAATAAATAATCTTTTTTCGCCGCCTTATCTCGCGCCGCCGTCGGGGTAACTTGGTTCGGGGTCGGATTATCTAGAACGATTCTAAAGACCCCCCACCCCCATATTTGCGGGTGCATAGTTAACATATGCGCGTGTATTAGTTAGATTGATAAATTCATTGGAACGTAATATCATTCGGGCATGAGCCGAGCATTAGACGCTATCCCCCAGGAAGACCTGCTAGAGATCCTTGCCCTGCAAGAACAGCAAGAAGTCCTGCATCGCCGCGCTGAAGCGAAAGAGAAGTTTATGGCTTTCGCTCACCACGTGTATGATAATTTCATTGAGGGGAACCACCACCGTGTGATTTCCGAAAAGCTTGAAAAAGTTGCCCGGGGGGAACTAAAACGCCTGATCGTAAACATGCCACCCCGGCACTCTAAAAGTGAACTAGCATCATACTTAATGCCTGCCTGGTTTTTAGGCAGAAACCCAAAGCTGAAAATAATTCAGGCAACGATGAACACCGAACTAGCTACCCGCTTCGGCCGTAAGGTTCGTGACCTTGTTGATGACCCGCTATACAAAGAGATCTTCCCTGATACTAGGCTCAAGGCTGATAGTCAGGCCGCTGGTCGCTGGGAGACTGAGCAGAAAGGCGAGTACTTTGCTGCTGGTGTTGGCGCGGCGATGACTGGTCGTGGTGCGGACTTGCTGATCATCGATGATCCGCACTCGGAACAAGATGCTTTGTCGTCTACCGCATATGACAACACATACGAATGGTATACCTCGGGTCCCCGACAACGTCTCCAGCCGGGGGGAACCATAATTATCGTGCAAACCCGCTGGTCGAAGAAAGACCTGACGGGCCGGTTACTGAACGAGCAATCAAAAGATACTATGGCGGATCAATGGGAGGTGGTAGAATTTCCTGCGATACTTCCGTCCGGGTCCCCATTGTGGCCTGAGTTTTGGAAAAAGGAAGAACTACTGGGGGTGAAGTCATCATTGTCACCCACCAAGTGGAACGCGCAGTGGCAACAAGATCCGACATCCGAGGAAGTAGCCATGATCAAGCGCGATTGGTGGCGCACATGGGAAAAGGAAAAGGTACCGAGGCTCAAGTATGTATTACAATCGTACGACACCGCGTTTTCAAAAAAGGAAACAGCGGACTACACGGCTATCACGACATGGGGCGTGTTTGACCCGGAAGAGGACGGCGTTGACCACATCATTTTGCTCGACGCGAAAAAAGACCGATACAATTTCCCGGAGCTTAAAGAAGTTGCCACCGAGGAGTATGAATACTGGGAGCCGGACATGGTTCTTATCGAAGCCAAGGCGAGTGGCACACCTCTTGCCGACGAGCTCATGCGGATTAACATCCCGGTCAATACGTTCGCTCCCGGCCGAAGACGGGGAGGTGGTGGCGTTGATAAGACCACCCGGATGCACATGGTCTCTCCTATCTTTGAAGCTGGGCGAGTCTGGGTTCCTGATACTAAGTTCGCGGAAGAGGTTATAGAAGAGGTTGCATCATTTCCTAATGGCGAACATGATGACTTTTGTGATAGTATGACCATGGCTTTAATTCGTTTTCGCCAGGGTGGTCTTGTGTCTCTCGAAGAAGACGAAGAGGATGACTACGAACCCCGGCGGCGCAGGAATTATTATTGATGGCTGAAAAACCAACCAAAAACAGTCCGGCGTTTGGCACGCTTCGTCCGTATGAGCCTGGCCTGCTTGAGGGCATTGGTGCTCAACTACAGGATTTCATGGTTGATAGAGCGGGGGTCTCGCGACCCGTAGCTCGTGACTTGGCTGGTGCAGTTGGTTTCTCACGTCCGGAAGAAGCCCCTGTGGTGAGAGCCACGGATGTCTTGGGTGGACCTGCTGGTGTCGCTGTTGCTGGTGCTGATTTTGTAGAAGACCCGGGTTTCCTTACCGGTATTGGTGTTCCCCTTTCTGCGATCCCTCTTTTTGGTGGTCCTTTGCGTCGTGGGTTACGTGGCCTTGGTGGCAATGGTGGTCCTCCGATGGACGACGATGGTTTAGCTGAAGCGGTGCAAGCTGCTCGTGAAGCGCGTAAGGCCCCTGCCCAGGAACGTGCTCGTATCAAACCCGAAGCAGAGAACACCATCTTCGATGAAGAGTACCTCGTTGACTACGAGGAAGAAAAACTGGTTGATAGGTCCGATATCACTTCAGTGTCCAAGGTTCGCCAGGAACTCGAATCGATTGGCATGGGCGCGAACCCATGGGACAAGCAGAAGGTTGTAAAAGAACTGAACAAGCGCGGTGTTACGAACGACCAGATGGAAGCATCGGGGATCACGGCTCT
>NYWC01000092.1 GCA_002684935.1 Gammaproteobacteria bacterium | reverse complement strand
GGTCAGATTTAGGGATAGTCGGCTGGTGCATGATTTTCTATTCAGTGCCTTGCACAAAGCGCTGGCCGAAGTGCGACCAGAGGACCACATCGCAGCTAGTGCTGATGCCGCTGAGGCGCCAGCCAATCAGCTCCAACCAGGTACTAGCGATGACTTTTATCAGATGGAGTCACAGAAGCCTCTTACCCTCAGCGAGTCAGGGAGTGTGCATCAGCTGAGCGACTATTCTCGCGGTGCTGAGCGTGGACAGTATTACCAGCCGTCAGCGCAGCCGCGGCCACAGCTTGACTCGCTGGCCAAGCTCTATGAAGCAGATGAAGAAATTCCTCCGTTGGGCTATGCGATTGCGCAGCTCCATGGCATCTATATTCTTGCGCAGAACAAAGATGGTCTGATCGTCGTTGATATGCATGCAGCACATGAACGTATTACCTACGAGCGCATGAAAGCTGCTTCATTGAACGAACAGTTGAAAATGCAGCCGCTGCTGGTGCCAGTTTCGATTGCTGTAAGCCAGACTGAAGCGGACTGTGCTGAAGAGCAGCGAGAAACGTTGCTGGGCCTTGGCATAGAGTTGGAGCGAGTCGCGCAGGAATCCATTGTGGTGCGCCAGGTGCCAACACTGCTTAAGGATTCTAATGTCGAGCAGCTGGTGCGCGATGTGCTCTCAGATGTTCTCGAGTATGGCAGCAGTGAGCGTATTCAGGCGCACCATGATGAGCTGCTTTCCACCATGGCCTGTCATGGTTCTGTCCGCGCTAATCGACATCTGACAATCCCCGAGATGAATTCTCTACTGCGGGATATGGAGGCCACGGAGCGCTCGGGTCAATGCAACCATGGGCGGCCAACTTGGGTTTATCAGAGCCTGGACGCGCTAGATAAGCTCTTTCTGCGCGGGCAGTAGCTGCGACTGTAACTGTAGTTATAACTGAGGGGATCAGTGAATAGCCCAGCTTCTAATTCCAAGGCGCAAAAACCTGCAGCAATATGCCTGCTGGGCCCTACCGCGATCGGCAAAACCCAATTGGCGCTGGAACTGGCTGACAAATTACCAGTTAGCCTGATCAACGTGGATTCGGCACAGATCTACAGGGGCATGAACATCGGCACCGGCAAGCCTGACGCCGCGACCCTCGCGCAGTACCCTCATCAACTGATGGATATCATGGATCCGTCCCAGGCCTACTCGGCCGCTGATTTTCGCGACGATGCCATCAGGGTCATGCAGGAAGCAGTGGATGCAGGTAAGACGCCGGTGCTGGTAGGCGGCACCATGCTCTACTTCAAGGTGCTTCGGGACGGACTGGCTGAAATGCCCAACGCAGATCCTGGAGTTCGTCGCGAAATCGAGGAGTTGGCCGCCAATCTGGGCTGGGAGGCCGTGCATGCTGAACTGGCAATTGTTGATCCCGAGTCAGCGGCGCGCATACACCGTAATGATCCGCAGCGATTGCAGAGGGCTCTGGAGGTCTATCGATTGACGGGCAAATCCCTATCGGCCCATCACGCGGCTGAGTCGATGAAAACCGCCGCGGATTTACCCTGCTCGTTGCGCTTCATGGCGATCCAAGCGGCAGACCGGGCCGTATTGCATGAAAGGATCTCAGCGAGATTCCAGGCCATGCTTGCCAGCGGGCTGATTGAAGAAGTGCAGGAGTTACACGACCGCGAGGATCTTCACATACATCTTAATTCAATAAAATCAGTAGGTTACAGGCAAATTTGGCAGTATTTGGAAGGTGATTTGGACTATGATGGAATGGTCGAAAGAAGTATCATTGCCACTAGGCAGCTCGCAAAGCGGCAAATCACGTGGTTGCGCAGTTGGCCAAACTTGCTGCAATTGGGCGAGCCTTCCGCCAAATCCATCGATAACGTCTTGAAATACCTGGGGTCAGTCTCAATATAGGAATATTGAGTGGGCACCATGCGANTCCGGCAGNTCCACGCCGGAATTCTCGNTTTTTTAAAGCTAAGGAGAAAATCNATGTCCAAAGGGCATACCCTACAAGACCCCTTCTTAAATGTGTTGCGTAAAGAGCGCATTCCGGTGTCTATCTACCTGGTGAGCGGTATTAAACTGCAAGGCCAGATCGAATCTTTCGACCAGTTTGTCATCCTGCTGAAAAACGCAGTGAGCCAGATGGTGTACAAGCACGCCATTTCAACAGTTGTTCCCGCGCGCATGGTGAAGGTACCGATGCAGGGTCAGGCTGATGGCAGTGATGAAGGCGCCGGCGANCCTGGGAATTCCTAATTGAGGTTTTGATTGTTTTTTGACAGGCCAGATTCTGGCGAAAACACGGTTCTTGTTCATCTGACCATTGAGTCAGATACTGAACGAGATGACCCATCAGAGTTCGAAGAATTAGCCTTATCTGCAGGCGCGAAGCCNGTGGCGTTGATNACTGGCACGCGTCGACAACCTTCCCCTAGTTATTTTGTTGGCAGTGGAAAGCTGGAAGAGATCGCAGCAGTTCTNCATGCCCACAAAGCTNAGTTAGTGNTATTCAATCACCCCCTGACTCCAAGTCAGGAACGCAATCTCGAGAAATACTTAGAGTGCCGCGTGCTNGATAGGACCGGGCTGATTCTGGATATTTTCGCGCAGCGGGCTCGCAGTCATGAGGGTAAGCTGCAGGTTGAACTCGCGCAGCTGCAACATCTGAGTTCGCGCCTTAAACGNGGTTGGACTCACCTCGATCGGCAAAAAGGNGGTATCGGCATGCGCGGTGCGGGTGAGACNCAGCTCGAACTNGATCAACGNATGATTCGNCAGCGAATCAAGGCAATCAACAAGAGCCTTGATAAGGTGCGCGGTCAACGGGAGCAGGGAAGACGTTCGCGTAAGCGCGCCGAGATACCTACTGTGTCGCTGGTTGGATACACCAATGCTGGAAAATCCACCTTGTTCAATCGCTTGACNAATGCCGGGACCTACGCGGCAGATCAGCTTTTTGCNACTCTGGACTCGACTTTGCGTCGAATCGATTTACCGAATTTTGGGCAGGCGATTGTTGCCGATACCGTTGGCTTTATCAGTCATCTACCCCATGGCCTGGTGGAAGCGTTTCGCGCGACNCTTGAAGAGACTTCATCGGCCAATNTGTTGTTGCACGTAATTGATGGGGCCAATGAGGCCTACGAAGAGTTCAAGGCAGAGGTAGAGTCGGTCCTCTCTGAAATAAGCGCGGATCAGGTGCTGCGGCTCGAAGTGATCAATAAGATTGACGCGATCCCCGGCATGGCGCCTCGGATTCAAAGAAACGACGCCGGCAAGCCGATTCGAGTCTGGATATCAGCACAATCTGGTGCAGGCATCGACCTATTAAACAATGNGATNACTGAGTTACTTGCCGNCGGCCTGGTAAATGAGAATATCGTTCTGCAACCGGGACAGGCGAAATTACGTAGTCAACTTTACGAAAATAACTTCGTTACAGCCGAGACTATGGACGAGGAAGGGCGCTATCTGATCGATTTGCGCCTGCCGAGGGCTGAGTTGGATCGATTGCTGACTCAGAAATCTATTCTACTAGGGGAGCAGGCTCGGCCTGCGGAAGGCCCTAAATCCTGGTCTGAGAAGATTACGGAAAGCAGTCTTCCCGCAGCCAACAGCGCGTAGATAGGCGTCGTAAAAGACTGTGTTAATCCCTATTAAATGCTAAAATCGATCCTTGCGTTTTATTAAGCTGTGGAGAAACCAATGGCTTGGAATGAACCTGGTAATAACGGTAAAGACAACGACCCTTGGGGTAGTGGTGGCCGTCGCGGTGGTGACCAGGGGCCACCTGACATCGATGAAGTCATCAAAAACCTGAGCAAGAAAGTCAATGGCCTGTTCGGCAAGTCCGGTGGCGGTGGCGGTAGCAATGCCGGCGGCAGCGGTGGGCCCAGCGCAGGTGGCATGTCGGCCGGTTTGCTGGTTAGCATGGCTGCAGTTGCAGCGGTCATCTGGGGCTTCANGGGCTTCTACGTAGTAGATGAGGCTGAACGCGGCGTCGTGCTGCGCTTCGGCAGGGTGCTCGATGCCACGGTAGTGCCAGGCTTACACTGGAATCCGCCCTTGGTAGATGAAGTTCATCTGGTAAANGTATCGGAGCTTAACGCCAAGACCTATGAAAACAGGGCAATGCTCACCACCGATGAGAACATCATCGATATTGCAGTGACTGTGCAATATCTCATCGAAGATCCAGTCAATTATGTGTTGGCTGTGCAGGANCCAGAGCGAAGCCTGGACAATGCTGCTGANTCTGCTATTCGCCATGAAGTCGGCAGTAATTTCATGGATCAGATTCTCACCACTGGCCGCGAGCAAATGGCGGCAGCGGTAGAAGATCGGTTACAGGACTACATGGNAATNTACAATACCGGAATCCGGGTTGCGCGAGTGAACGTTGTGGATACCCAGCCACCCGACGCTGTCCGCCCGGCATTTGATGATGTGATCCGTGCGCGGGAAGATGAGCAGCGCGCTCAAAACCAGGCGCAACAGTATGCAAACCAGCGTATCCCTGAGGCTCGCGGTGAAGCACAGCGTCAAATAGAGCAGGCTAATGCCTATAAACAGGAAGCCATCGCGAAGGCAGAAGGTGAAGCCTCTCGTTTCGACCAGCTACTNACTGAATANGCAAAGGCGCCAGAAGTCACACGTCAGCGCCTTTACATTGAGTCNATGCAGGCTGTCATGACTGCAAGTAGNAAGATCATGATTGATGTCGAAGGTGGCAACAATATGATGTATTTGCCGCTNGACAAAATCATGGAGCAGAACGCAGCTTCTGGTCGCTTGAGNTCTGGTTCGACGCAGGAGCTGCGTGATTTGGCAAACCAACTGGCGCCTTANTTGCCGGCACCGAACTCGGCCANCACGGTTGACCGTTCGAGGCTTGGCAGTGGCAGAGGGGGTAGACCATGAAGAGTTTTATCGCAGTAGGACTGNTTTTTCTGACTTTATTGCTTCTTGGAAANTCACTNTTCGTGGTCAAGGAGACTGAACGTGCGGTGATGCTGCAGTTTGGTGAGCTGGTGAATGCAGATATAGAGCCTGGGTTACATGTAAAGATTCCCTGGGTGAATACCGTTCGCAAGTTTGATGCAAGAATNCAGACTGAAGATTCTCCTTCAGAACGGTTCTTGACCCTGGAGCAGAAAGCACTGGAGGTCGATTCCTACGCCAAGTGGCGTATCGTGGATGTGGGCCAGTTTTACGTATCCACCCGCGGCAACACCAGCACCGCAGGTAGTCTGCTAGCCGAGCGAATCAATGATGGTCTCAGAGACCANATAGGTGGGCGCACTCTGATTGAGGTNGTTTCGGGCGAGCGCGATGAGCTGATGACGGATTTGACGGAAGATCTGAANCGCACCACCGCGTCTGACATCGGTATTGAAGTCATCGACGTCAGGGTAAAGCGCATCGATCTACCAGACGATGTTCGTTCCTCGGTTTACGAGCGAATGATTACGGAGCGGAACCGCGAGGCTCAGGAACTGCGTTCGCGCGGTGAGGAGCTTGCCATCGGAATCCGCGCAGATGCCGATCGCCAGGCGGTTATATTCGAAGCGGAAGCCTATCGNGATGCGGAGCGGATTCGTGGTGAGGGTGATGCTGAAGCTACAGGCATCTATGCCGAGGTTTATAACAAAAATCCTGAGTTCTATGCGTTCACGCGGAGCTTAAATGCATACAGGGAAACATTTAGCTCAAAGGGCGATGTGCTATTGCTGGATCCTGACAGTGATTACTTCAAATATTTGAAGAATGGAGTGCTTCAGTAACAGTGAATAGAAATGAAGGGCNCGCTAGCCNTNTCGCTCTTACTCACTAGCCAAGTAACAATTCAATCGGACAACCTGAATCGCTGACGCGATTCAGGTTTATTTTTGGCTGCTAGTTTAGCCCTGGCGAAAGACCCAAAATTACGCGGCTGAGTTGAAGTAAAGCATCAAGGTCAACCGGTGGCATGACAAACTATGTGGCATGAAATAGCGATAGCATTCTGTCTGATGCTGGTAATAGAAGGGATACTGCCTTNTATCGCGCCGCAGCGGTGGCGGCACATGTTGCAGGCANTAGATGAGATTGACGATACGACGCTGCGAATTATCGGTCTGGCCAGCATGCTGACAGGCACAGTCATTCTCCTGATAATCAACTAGTTAACAAACCAGCAAGAACCTTAACAAGTACGAATCTTGACTATGACTTCAGTAAAGCGATGGTTACTGCCCGACGGCGTAGAGGACATTTTGCCCGCGGAAGCCCACAGATTGGAGCTACTTCGGCGTGACCTGCTCGATTTGTACAAGTCCTGGGGCTACGAACTGGTCATCCCACCGTTGATCGAATTCCTCGATTCCCTGCTGGTAGGGACGTCTCAAGATTTGGATATCCACACATTCAAAATTACTGATCAGCTCAGCGGAAAGATGATGGGTATTCGCGCTGATATCACCCCACAGGCAGCGCGCATCGATGCACACTCGCTAAACCGAGAGGGCGTAGTGAGGCTCTGTTATGCCGACAGCACTTTGCATACCAAGCCCCGGGGNATAATGACTTCCAGAGTGCCGATTCGAATCGGTGCAGAGCTGTATGGCCACTCTGGTGTTGCCGCGGATATTGAATTGATTTGTATGATGAATGAGTCCCTGCTGCGTGCGGGCATCGAAGATGTGCATATAGTGTTGGGCCATGTTGGTGTATTCCGCTCGCTGTTAGAGGGTGCCCAGCTTGATCCGTCAGTCGAGCGCCAGTTGTTTGAAGCAGTGCAGCGCAAGGCCTACGACGAGATCGATCAGCTCCTGGTTTCAGCAGTGGCGGATGTAAATTTGCGTCAGCAATTGCAGGAACTGTCTCGCCTGAGCGGTGACGAGTCCGTGCTGGAACGGGCTCGACTTGTGTTTGCTGACGCACCATCTACTGTGGTTGACGAGTTAGATGAATTGATTGAAATTGCAGAAGGCGCCAAGCGGCGACTTGGCGCTATCAGTTTAGGTTTCGATCTTTGTGAGCTCCGTGGTTATGAATATCACACCGGTATTGTATTTGCCGCCTATACTCCGGCATATGGCAGGGCGGTCGCCAAAGGCGGACGCTATGACGATAATGGCGAAGCCTTTGGTAAGGCCCGTCCGGCTTCTGGCTTTGACAGTGATCTGAAAACCTTGGCAAAACTGAGCCAGCGAGAGTTTACACTTGCCTCAGGAATTCTGGCGCCTGNTACCGACGAATCGGCACTTATGACCGTTGTAGAAGAACTGCGTAAATCTGGTGAAATCGTCGTGACCTCACTAGGTGATGGCGGAGCAGATGAAGCAGAGATGCTGGCGCTGCGCTGCGATCGCAGACTGGTCAAGCAAGTTGGTAGCTGGAAAGTCGTGTAAACCCGCTATTGCAGCACGTCCAGTCGTAATTATAACGACGGACTAACAAACTCCTTCGGAATTAGTTGGACAAAAGGAAGCCTGAAGCATCATGGCAAAATCTATCGTAGTGCTCGGTACCCAGTGGGGTGATGAAGGCAAGGGCAAGATAGTCGACCTGCTCACTGATCAAGCTAACGTGGTGGCGCGCTTTCAAGGCGGACACAACGCTGGCCACACACTTGTTATTGAAGGTGAGAAGACGGTCCTTCATCTACTGCCTTCCGGTGTATTGCGTGAAGGCGTTGAATGCCTGATCTGTAATGGCGTGGTGTTGAGTCTTGATGCTCTGCTTCAGGAAATCGGGGAGCTGGAGGCGCGTTCGGTTCCAGTACGCGAGCGATTGAAAATTTCAGGAGCCTGCCCTCTGATCTTGCCTTCGCACGTAAAGCTGGATCAGGCCAAGGAACTCCAGCGTGGCAATCAGAAAATTGGTACCACTGGTCGTGGTATTGGCCCGGCTTACGAAGACAAGGTTGCACGTCGTGGTATCCGATTGGCGGAGACTCTCAACGAGGCCAAGTTTAAGGAGAAGGTTAATAGCTTGGTTGAGTATCATAATTTTTGGCTAGAAAATTATTTTAAGACCGACTGGGTTGACCCGGAAGAGGCTTTCGATACCTGCTTGAAGCAAGCTGAGGAAATCAAGCCAATGATCCGGGATACCGTTGATATATTGCACCAGCACCGCAAAGCGCGAAATCATATTCTTTTTGAGGGTGCCCAGGGCTCATTGCTGGATATCGATCATGGCACTTATCCATACGTTACCTCCTCCAATACCACTGCAGGTGGAACCGCAACTGGCAGTGGGTTCGGGCCACTTTATCTCGATTACGTTCTGGGAATCACCAAGGCTTATACAACCCGCGTTGGATCAGGGCCTTTTCCGACAGAACTGTTCGATGATGTAGGCAAGCACCTGGCTACTGTTGGGCACGAGAAAGGTGCGACGACTGGACGCGATAGACGCTGTGGCTGGTTTGATGCGGCGGCAGTAACACTGGCCATGCGAATTAACAGCGTCTCGGGTATTTGCCTGACCAAGCTGGACGTTCTTGATGGGTTGGATACGGTAAAGGTCTGTACTGGTTATGAAGGGGTTGAGGCGATGTCCGGTAGCCTCATGGACTGCGATAACTTCGAGAGTCTTAAGCCAGTCTATGAAGAACTGCCCGGTTGGTCTGAATCAACGGCTGGCGCGAAGCGTCTGGAGGATCTCCCAGAAAACGCTCGTGCTTATATCCGCTTCATTGAAGAGGCGATTGAAGTTCCGGTAGATATAATCTCTACAGGGCCAGATCGTGAAGAGACCATCACGCTGCGTCATCCGTTTGATGTCTAGGCGCTTTTCGTCGAATTAAGCGCTTAGCCAAGCACTCAAGCTATTGGCCAAAGGCAGGCGGCGCCGCGAGCGCCGCTGGCATCACCAAAACTAGGCGCTTCGATTCTTGTCAGCATTTTATCGGTGAATACATAGTCAGCCATGGCGCTTGGCAGGCTGTTGTAGAGCCTCATGATGTTGGAGAGCCCTCCGCCCAGCACAATGACTTCAGGATCGATCAAATTTGTGACCGTTGCCAGGCACTGGGCAAGCTGTTGAATGTAGATATCGAGAGTGGCTTCTGCTTCACCATCACCTGCGTCGGCTGCTTTCGCAATGTCCTTGGCACTNGCCTTCTCTCCGGTCCGATCCAGGTGAGTCTGGCTCAGTCCTCGACCTGAAAGCACAGTTTCAATGCAGTTGCTGCGGCCACAATAGCAGCGACGGTCATTGTCGATAAGTTNACGAGCGGAACTTGGCAGTGAATTGTGTCCCCATTCTCCGGNAATGCTGTTGGGGCCTGTAAGTAGCGCCTTNTTGATTACAANCCCACCACCCGTGCCAGTTCCTATGATGACGCCAAANACTGACTTCGCGTCGGCACCNGCACCGTAGTGAGCCTCGGAAAGCGCAAAACAATTAGCGTCGTTTTCGATACGGACCTCGTAGCCTAGTTTCGCTTCGACATCTTTTTTTAGAGCCCTA
>NYWC01000091.1 GCA_002684935.1 Gammaproteobacteria bacterium | reverse complement strand
GACAGCTGGGGACGTCAATCCGACGCTCTCTTCTTCAACCAGCAGGTTGTTACAGCCTCTCTGGACAGTCAGAACCGCTATGTGTTTGAGGACTTCCGCAACCGTGGCCTGACTGACCTGCGTGAAAACGCGACTTTGTACGAGATCCGCATGGGCATTCAGTTCGAGTTCTAATGCGACTGAAAGCCTGACACAAAAGGGCCCGGCTATCTTTTGATAGCCGGGCCCTTTTTTATCCGCACTGTTTTGCAGTCAACTTAAATTCGAACAGATAAACAGCGCGCTGCAGCTGATGCTTCATGGACACGTAGTGAACCCATCCCGGGGGCTAAAGCTTCGTTCGCCAATTACATCGCCTTGAAGACTGGATAGTCCGCAGTGTCCGATCTCTGCAACTGACCCTCTAAATACTCGTCAAACAAATTCCAATACGCTAGTCCATCATCAGACTCCGGCTCCAGCAAATAGAATATCAAGTTCGCCAGTCGGTCATTCATCGAGACTAAATAATCACCGCGGGAAAACGTCTTCGTGGTTTCAATGAACTCACCACGCAACAGACTATTTGTATGGCCGTTTTGCACATAGCTTTGTTTGCCTATTTCATTGATGACAAACTGTTCGCCACTAAAGGTCGCCTCGGCTTCCAGCACTTCTACCCAGATGCCATGGCCTTCCAGTTTCTCCGCAAGACCGGAGAGGGAGGCGCGAAAGACATAAGCACTTGGCACAGTCGCCGTCTTGGTTGCCTCAAAGGCATTGTAGTTTGCGACGCCCTCAATGATGACTAACTCAGAACTGCGCACGAAGTCAATCGGGCCACCAGCCCTCTGGTAGGGGATGTAGCTGTAGGTGAGCAAGTCCAGCGGCTCGTCTAGAGGCACCATGGTGAACTGCACTCCCTTTTCCTGCCCTGTACTTGAGTCGGCAACGCGGGCATCAGCCTCAGCGTTAATACGCTGGATTTCTTCTCCGTGCAAGTGAGTGTATTCAAGAATCTCTTCAACGAAGGCATTGGCGGCATGCACGCGCTTATAAAAACGGTCGTGGGAAAATGTTTCGCTGAGAATCGCCATGCGATTTCGCAGCGCCATGTGATTGGTAATATAGCGTGGCGCGTGATGGTAGGTGCGCAGCTCGCTTGGTGGCCAGTTTCGGTAGTTGTACCCACCGTACCAGTCAAAATCCAGATTGAATTTCTCTTTAGCCGATTGCTTGATCGCGGGAAGTATGACTTTACTGGTGTAATCTGAAGTACTGGCATCGCCAGCAGTGTGGTATGAGGGCGCATAGGTAAGCGCATTACCGTGCCAGGTGCCATTTGTTGTGTGCAGATCAACCAGCAGGTCTGGGTCCCAACGTTGAAGCACATTACTGTACAACGCCTGGGTTTCATCCGCCTCCATGATCATACCATCACGATTTAAATCATAGCCATGGGCGGTGCGTATGCCTGCCATGACTGGACTTAACTCTTGGTTAGGTCGAGAGTTCTCTACCATGGCATCGTTGCCGTCGGCATTGTAGATCGGCACAAAAACCAGTATTTGGTTGTCCAGCAAATGCTGCTTGTCACCAAAGAGAATGTCGCGCATGACAATCAGCGATGCTTCCTTACCCTCCACTTCTCCACCGTGGATGTTACCCTGAATGTAGATCACAGGTTTGCCGGATGCTGCTGCTGCCTCGGGACTTTTCACCACAGGGTTCGCCAGCACCACGATGGGCACATCGCGACCCTCCCGGGTGAGCAGCAGTGTTTCCCGGTGCATGAATTCGGACTCCTCGTCCAGGGCATCGATAACGTCCATCACTTCCTGAAAGCTTGAAGTGCGCTCATAGTTTGTGCGCTCAGCAATGGTGATCATGGCTTCGGTGAAAGTCTGGGCCTGCAGGACCACAGGGCAGCACAGGCTTGTTAAGGCGGAAAGCACCGTGATGGCTTTGCTTAAGCTGTTGGTCTGGATCACTGTAATTCTGGACTCCGCTGCATGATTGATAGCGACTGCAGCAGATTCTGCGTGCAAAGCGACTGAGAAATCCAGTTAATTTACCGCGTATGCTGACAGGCTCAGAGGGGCGCATTCCCCGAGCCAATTGAGTGCTTTTTGTGACAGTGTGTGATTTTNTATTCGCAATAGAGGTAAAGCCCACGTNTTACAGGCTTTGAAGGGGTTCCACGCCCTGTGGTCATATTGCTTTTGGGGAGGAAAGAGTCTAGCCTCATCGGTAGATATAAGCGCAGTAATCCTTCTAAAACATGCATATTTAAGCCCTGCTAACTGTATGTATTTACTCAACTTAAAAACGGAGCTAAGTCAGTGAATTCCAAACTCACACGCAGACGTTTTATCAAGGGGGTAATTTTCTCCGGTGCTGCCGCTACAACCGGTGCCGGAGTCTACCTCGCCAATGCCCAATCAGGGGCTGGGGCCGCTGAGCGCTTGATAACGATGAACATCAACGGCCGAAGTCGACCGGTGGATGTCATGCCCTCGGAGACACTTGCCTACACCTTACGCTACAAACTGGATCTCACCGGCACCAAGATTGGATGCAACCGTGGTGAATGTGGCGCCTGCACAGTGTTAATCGACGGTGTTCCCAACTATGCCTGCTCGGTCCTGACCCATAACGTCAAGGACAAGGCAGTAGTCTCCATCGAAGGCGTCAAGTCTGCAGATGGCAGTTTGCATGCAGTACAGCAAGCATTCATAGATGAAAATTCGCCTCAGTGCGGATTCTGCACGCCAGGTCAGGTAATGTCGGCAGTCGCCTTGCTGAACAGCAACCCACGACCTAGTCGTGAGGAAGTTCGCGCCGGCTTGTCAGGAAATCTGTGCCGCTGCGGTGCCTATGAACACTATATCAACGGCGTGTTACGCGCCTCGGGGCAAATAGCATGAGTACACATATAGGAAAAGATTTTATGCCTCCCTGTGTGCCGGGCAAGGTCACGGGTGAAATCAAATACGCGGAAGACTACAAGGCAGAGGGCATGGTATTCGCCCGTTTGCTCACCAGCCCAATGCCCTCCGGACGGGTTGTTAACATCGATGCATCAGAAGCGTTGCGCATGGACGGCGTGGTTGGCATTTTCACAGCCGACGACCTGCCGCCAGTCGCGCCACCCGCCAATCCGGCGCTGGCTTCCGATTACATCACCTACGTGGGCCAACCCATACTCGCGGTGGCCGCAACTTCAGAAGAGATTGCTGAAACTGCACTGGATCGTATTCGCGTTGATTTGGAACGTCGTGAATTCGTGGTGGATCCGCTGGAAAGCCTGTCTCCGAGTGGTCCTAACGCCTACCCCGATGGGAACGCACTGGTCCGTACCGAGGAAGAAGGTCCCGAAGGCACCCCGATAAGGGGCGCACAGATCAAGAGTATCAAATGGCCACAGAGCGCAATCGACGCCTTTCGCGCGGGTCGCGAACCTGAAGGCGCGGAATTTACGAACGAGTGGGCTTTCGGTGATATCCAGGCAGGCTTTGCAGAAGCTGCCCAAATCATTGAAGAGCCATTCGTCACAATGGGCTATCCGCACCATTCTTTAGAAGCCCGCACCTGTATGGCTTACTGGGAGAATGGGAAATGCTACTTCCATGGTTCATCACAGAGCCAGAGCGCCAACAATGCCGGCCTTGCGCGAATGCTGAACATCCCGCTTGAAGACCTGGTGTTCATTAACGAAGCCACTGGTGGCGGCTTTGGTTCGAAGATTGGTCCTTACCCTTACATGTCCATTACCGGCAACTTTTCTCGCGTACTTAACCGACCCGTGCAGTTGCGTATTACTCGCGAACAGGAGTTCTATATAGGGTCAGCTCGCTCCGGCATGCAGGGCTGGATCAAAACTGGCGTGAAGGAAAACGGTAAGGTTTCCGCTGTCGACCTGATAATCGTCAATGATGGCGGCATGACTGGTGGCGGCAGCGGCAACTCGTCTGCACAACACGTCACTGTGGCTTATCAGCCGGAGAACATGCGTTTCCGTCATATCTCTGTTTACACCAATACCACGCCTCGCGGCGCCCAACGTGGGCCCGGTCAAAATGAAATGGCCGCGGTTCTCGCACCAATGACTGACAAGCTCGCTGACGCTGTTGGCATGGACCGGGTTGCATTCCGCAAGGTCAATGTGCTGGACAGCGATGGCTTCCAGGGAGGCGGTCAGGGATCTGTCACCAGCGCCTTCGTACGTGAAGCATTAGACCAGGGTGCGCGCGCGTTTAACTGGTCAGACCGAGTCAGCCAGCCACGAGAAATTGGTGGCAGTAAGCGACGCGGCGTCGGCGTGGGCCTCGGCTATCACGGTGCTGGCGGTCGTGGATACGATGGCCTTCTGCGCATTGGTACTGACGGCAAACTCTACATCCACAGTGGTGTCGGTAATCTCGGCACCTATTCCTACGCCGGAACTTGTCGCGCGGCAGCTGAAGCACTGCAGATCCCCTGGGAGCGTTGTGAGATTGTCCGGGGCCGCTCTGACCGCTACCTGCCGCACAGCTCTGGACAGGGTGGTTCCAATACCATCTTTACCCACACCCGTACCAACTGGGTAGCAGCCCAAGATGCCATCCAGAAGATGAAAGAAATCGCTGCGATGGATTTTGGCGGCGCTGTGGATGATTACGAGATTGGCAACGAGCGGGTATTCAACTCCAGTGATGTCAGCCAGGGCTATTCCTACGGTGAAGCCGCACAGCGCGCCATGGAATTGGGTGGCAAGTTCAGCGGTGAAGAGTATCCAGATGACATCAATCCACTGACCCAAATCGCGGTGCAAGGCATGGCGGGTTCAGGTCTGGTGGGGGTTGCCAAGGACAATATCCCAGGCGTGGGCCAACCACCGGGGAACGTTATTGGCTTCATGGAAATCGAGCTGGATGTTGATACCGGCAAGTACGAAATCATCGACTACACGTCAGTTGCAGATTGCGGCACTGTGGTGCACCCCAAGAACTTCGAAAACGCCATGCGTGGCGGCGCGGTCTGGGGAGTCGGTCTGTCTGGTCTGGAGAAACACGTCTACGATCCACAAAATGGCCTACCGGCGAACACGGGTCTGTATCAGTGCAAGCCACCAACCAATATGGACGTTCCGGTTGAAACCATTGCCCAGGGTGTGAACATTCCTGATCCGCAAAACCCAACGGGTGGACGCGGTATCGGTGAACCGACTCAGGGTGCGGCAGCTGCCGCTCTATCTAGTGCATTGCGCGATGCGCTGGGCGGACATCTGTTCAACACCGCACCGGTGACGACTGACATGATCATCGATCACCTAGCCGGCAACAGCTATAGCTCCGGCGCCGGTTCTTTAAAGACTAATACTTTCTGAGGTGAACTATGCCATCACATGACGTAATGCCAAATATGGAACTGTACCAACCGGTACAGGTTGAAGATGCGCTTGCGATTGCTGACCGCCTCGCTGAGAGAGGTTGGTTAGTTGGCGGTGGTCAGGACACTTACGGCTGGTTGAAAGACCGCGCCAAGTCCGCCGACGCCCTTATCGATTTGAGTGCTATTGAGTCACTGCGTGGAATTCGCGAGACCGCTGACGGAATTGAAATCGGCGCTTTGACTACCTTGACTGAAGTCGCAACCAGCGACCTGGTGCGCGGCAGTTTTTCACTACTCGCCGATGCGGCCGGCAAGGTAGCCAGCCCGCAAATTCGCAACATTGGGACCCTGGGCGGTAATGTGAGTCAGGATGTACGCTGCTGGTACTATCGCCGCGGTCTGTCCTGCTATCGTGCCGGCGGTAACCTTTGTTATGCGGACACGCCGCAAGGCATGAACCGAGAACACGCGCTGTTCGACCAGAGTCGCTGTGTTGCGGCCGGTGCGTCCGATACTGCGCCAGCCCTCGTGGCGCTGGACGCCTATATGGTGATTCAGAATTCGAGCGGTGAGCGCGTGGTCTCAGCACAGGACTTCTTTGTTGGTCCAGCCAACGATATTGAGAACACCACTATTCTGCGTCCCGGTGACATCCTGACTGCTGTCAGGATTCCTTCCGCCTGGGCCAATGCCGACTTCTACTGGGAGAAGGTTGCGGATCGCAACGTGTGGGATTTCTCACTTGTTAACGTGGCTGCTGCGTTCAAAGTCAGCGATGGTCGGATCCAGGACTCTCGCATCGTGGTCGGCGCAGTGCAGACTACACCGCGCCGCTTAACTGATGTAGAGAACGCGATACGCGGCAGCGTGAGATCGATTGAAACTGCTGAATCAGTCAAGGAAATGACCACCACGGGTGCTCGCACCCTGGCGCACAATGGCTTCAAAGTGCCATTAATGCAAAACCTGGTGAAGCGCGCGATCAGTGCGTAACCGCCTCGGTCTGTCATCCCAGACCGCACTTATAGACTGCGCCAATTCCTAAGCTAACAAGCAAGCAAACCGAAAAGGGGGCACATCCTTCAAAATGTGCCCCCTTTTCGGTTGCGAATTGCTTGTAAGGGATCTACAAAATCACCCATATGCCCAGCCAGCAGGCAAGTGCCACGCCAACGGGCGTTAGTGCAAGACAAAGTGACGTGCGAACTCCGACCACTGTGGATCCCTCATAAGGTGTACTGGCAGTTTGTGGGGCTTTCCGCGGCTTCTCGCGCCTGTCATGAGCCTTGCCTTGCAATTCAAGTCGGGGCAGCTTACCAGCAAGTGTCTGGCAGCGGCGCTGCCGCCACCTCTATCTCAGGCGCAAGGCTGGACCAAAAAAGCTTGCTCAGCTCGATAGCTCAGTCCGATTTCTTGCCCTTAATCAAAGTCAATTTACTAGGGAAAACTGCTGCAAATGCTCGCTAGCAATGGCATGAACCGCCCGGAACCAATCCTTATCATTGTTGAGATTGGGGACTAACTGAAAAGCTTCGCCGCCTGCTTCGTCAAACTGTTCCCGGTATTCGATGCCAATTTCAAATAGCGTCTCCAGGCAATCCGATATGAAGCTCGGGGTAACTACAGCGATGCGTTTCTTGCCTTCCCCTACTAGATGTTCAATATGGTTATCGAGGTAGGGCTGAATCCATGGCAGCGGACCAAAGCGCGATTGGAACGCAACGGAATACTTGTCTGATTCCCATCCCAGCTGCCTAGTAATACCCGCAGTGGTCTGCATGCACTGCATGCGGTAACACAGCTTGTTGGCGTCAGTGACAGAATCGCAACAGCCGCCGAATTGGCAGACATCATTAGCGTCTGCCTTCTTAATCGTCTTTTCAGGCACCCCGTGGTAGCTGAAAATAACGTGGTCGAGGTCATCATAGTCCACGTGCTTTTTGAGTAGAGAGGCCCATGCCTCGATGAAAGCCGACTCCTGAAACAGGTCGTCGACAAAATGCAGTCGCGGTGGCGTCTTCCAGCGCTTTGCTGCCTTCTCTACCGAGTTGAAGATGGACGCGGTCGTTGCTGTGGAGTACTGCGGAAACATGGGCAGCAGCAATATATCCGACGCCCCAGCTGCCTCAAGTTCTGCCATGGCATCCCAGACAAAAGGCTTGCTGTAGGCCATGCCGGTTCGAACCAGTACTTTGCGGCCCTGCGCATCGAAGGCCTCCTGCACGCTGGATTCCATCTCATCCGCATAAACCTTTAGCGGCGAGCCCCTATCCATCCATATCTCGGCATAGTCCTTGGCGATGCGAGGGGCACGAAATGGCAGGATTATCATGTTGCGCAGCAGCCAGCGACCGATCGGGTTAAAATCAAATACGTAGGGATCTGCGAAAAAATATTTGTAAAAGTCGCGCAAGCCCTTGGCTGTCGGTTCAGCTGGGGTTCCCAAGTTCATCAATAGTACTGCTTGCGTCATATTCGTTTTACCTCTCCGTTCAACTGGTTTAACAGCGGATGGCCGTGCTACTGACTCGCAGGTCAATTCAGGCTTCCATACTTCTAATTCATGCGCTGTACATACGCCCATGAGAAGCGAGTGGATTGGGCTTTATGAGCTCTTTAGCCTCAGCGCTAGTGGCTGCGTTGACCATTCTATGCGCCATGTAATCATAGCGCTTACACTGCGGTATCCGCAGTACTCTATGCGTTCTTACTTAACCGGAGGTCGCCATGTCACAAACTCATTCCTATGTCTCGAGCCAGTACCAGACACTGGAATTGCTCCGCAAAGATGCCTACCTCCGCGCTTGCCGGGCCCGCGTGGTAAAGACAGTCACTGAAGGAAATAGCACTGACGTAATCCAAGATCAGACAGTGTTTTATGCGTGACGGCCAGCCTGTAGCCAGCCGCAGCATTATGTGGGCCGACGGCAGCGAAATCGTGGTCGCCAATATGATTAAACAACCTAGCGGCCCCGACATTATTCACGCGCTTCATACCCGACGCGAGGCCCTGAACTCAGGTTTATCCACATGATAGGGATAAAAGTGTTACCTGAAGTGTTACCTAGCGAACCCAATAAAAAGCCCTGTTTTGGGGCATTCCATATTTAGTAACTATCTTTAGCAGGCCCGCAACGACAATGGACCTGGAGAATATAGTCGACGCTGCTGCTCACAAGCCTGCAATGGGCCTAACCGCGAACATGAGTAAAGATGTAACAAAAAATCAAAAAATAGCTGCAATCCGCAGAAAAATCCGTAGAATTCAGCGATAGCTTAACGAGTCCACTAATCGATTGAAATTTGGCTCAACGTATTTTTACAAATGATGGGGAACTTAAACGTGAAAAAACTCCTGCTATCAATAATCTCTAGTGCAGTGGCGACCGCCTCGCTTAGCTCACTTGCCGGTGAACGAGTCGGCGATTTTGCCCTGATCGATCACCTCGGCGCCCAGCATCATATGGCTTGGTACGATGACCAGCAGGCCGTGGTGATTGTGCCACAGGCCGTTGGCGCGACTGACGCAGCCACTCTGGAAGTGCTGATCAAGCTGCAGTCCAAGTATCAGGATCGCGATGTAGTTTTTTTTATGATGAACCCGGGTCTCCAGTCCGACCGCGAAGCAGTCGCAGCAGATCTTGCGAAGTACGGTATTGAACTGCCAGTGCTGATGGATGACACCCATTTAGTAACTGAACTGTTGGGCATCGAGCGCATGGACGAGGCGGTAGTTTATGATCCGAGTTCATTCGAGCTAGTCTATCGCGGCCCAGTCGTCGCTGCTGCCGAAGCAGCGATCGATAGGCTCTTAGTAGGCGAGAACGCTGACTTAGTTTCTGCAGTGGGTTCTGCCAAACTGATTAGCAGTAATATCTCTGACCACACCAACCTTTCCTACACCAAAGATATTGCACCGATCATTGCTAGCAATTGTGCTACATGCCACCGCGATGGCGGAATAGCTCCCTTCGCGATGGACAGCAGTCTGGCAGTTCAGGGCTGGTCTCAAATGATTCGTGAAGTACTCATGACCAAACGCATGCCGCCCGGCCAGATTGATAATAAAGTTGGTCACAAATTTAAGAATGAAATGAACCTTAGCGACAGCGAGATTCAAAAGCTCGTTCGATGGGTTAGTTCTGGCTCACCAGTAGATGTACAAGATGATGTCGACCCGCTAACAGAGTTGGTTTGGCCAGACACTAAATGGACACTCGCTAGAGATTTAGGTGAGCCGGATTTAATTGTCAAAGTTCCCCCCCAAGCGATCCCAGCAACCGGGGTGATAGACTACAGAGATATAATCTTAGATCTTGGCCTCGAAAAGGATCGATGGGTGCGGGCTAGCGAAGTTGCGCCAGACAAGTCCGAGGTTCTTCACCACATAATTACGACAGTTGTGCCTCCTGGAGGCAGACCAGATCCAATGCAGGCTTTCACGGCCGCGCTTGAGGAGCTACCTGAAGAACGGGCTGCCGCAATCCGTGCTGAGATTTTTTCAGCGGTAGCTTCGGGTAAACAACCACCGATTGGCAAGATTTTCCGTGAAAACCCCGACATAGGTATAGGCCAGATTCTCGGTGGAGATGACGACTTGCCTCAATTTGGTGGCTACGCTCCCGGAAACGCTGTAGCGCTTGCACCAGAGGGCGTTGGGGGGCTTTTGAAAGCTGGAACCTCACTTAGCCTCCAAATGCACTACACGACGTCAGGGCGTGAAGTTACAGATGAGACAGAAATCGGAATCTACTTCTACCCTGAAGGCGAAGTTCCAACAGAAAAGATGACAGGTGGCGTTGGCAATGACTTTGATATTGCGATACCAGCATTCTCCAAAGACCATGAGATGGAAGTAGTTACGTTCATCAAAAACGACTCAGACCTTTACAGTCTAATGCCGCACATGCATTTCAGAGGGAAAAGAATGCGATTCGTTGCCGAATATCCTGACGGTAGCGAGGAACTTCTGCTCTCGGTCCCTGACTACGACTTTAATTGGCAACTTGTACACGAGTTAGAAGAGCCATTAAGAGTTCCAGCAGGAACAAAGATTCGTGCAATAGGAGCGTTTGACAATTCAGCTCAAAACAGTGCTAATCCAGATCCGAGTATAGATCTCTCGTGGGGTGAGCAAAGTTTTGAGGAGATGTTCATGGGGTTTTATGCATGGAAGGAATCTAACCAGGGCGGCGATGACTAGAACTGTCGGGTGAAGTGAAACAGAAAAAGGCGAGTCAGTGACTCGCCTTTTTCATGCCGGTTATCTTTGCTATCCGATCAATTCTCTCAGAGCGATAACTGCGCTACGCCCGCTCCAGTTTAGAGATGACCCATGTGAACACCTTTCGTTGACAACAATGCCAGCACGCTTTCCCACTTTTATGATACCAAATTATGCTGGCTGTGGCAGAAGTCCTCCCGCAGCAACAGTTGAAGAATGAATTGCTTACAACTCGCTCATCCCTGCCTGCATCACCTAGGCAAATTCCTAGCCTTAATAAACTGGCACTATACGCAGAATCCGACTACCCGCATTGTGTTCTAGAAGCAGGAAGACATCATCTCTATAACCGATCTCAATATCACGAATTCACGCAAAACCTTTAAGCAGTTTTCGCGATGGATGAGCCCATTTTTATCGATCACGAAACGAAACAGGCTTCGTGCCTTCAATGATCCCGCCAGGAGGTGGCCCTGCCACTGCGGGAACTGACCACTATCCATAATCACAAAGCCGGATACGGCCAGTGAAGGGGTCAGGTCGACCACAGCTTGCTCGATATCTGCCAACTCAAAGGTAATACCTTACTCACGTCCATATTCAACCCTCGTACCGTCGTAATCCATACAAAGGGATGTCAGCGGCCATCCATAGTTGCGCCCGGGGATCAGGTGATTGATTTCATCCCCTCCCCTTGGCCCATGCTCGGTGCCATATAGCTCACCATTGAAATAGTTGAATTCCAACCCCTGAAGACTACGGTGACCATAGGTATAGATACTGGCAATAATATCTTCCTGACCATAGAACGGATTTTCAGCAGGTATACTGCCATCCTCATAAATTCGGCGGACTTTGCCATAGGGCGTAGATAGATCCTGGATACCGTTAAAAGTGCTGCCACCTTCTGCACCAACGCTCATATACAGGTGCCCTCTATCGTCAAAAGCCAGCCGGCCACCTGCAGCCACATCGGTGAAGACCGTATAGAACTCCTTCTGAGCTTCCCAAATCGTCTCTTGGTCCACCCAGCGCCCATCACGAATTCAACCACGCACCAGCTTGTTCATGGACACATCTTGCTCACTTTCACGGGAAAGTTCATTGCAATCGGCGCAGCGATCGGCAAAGTAAAGATAGATCCAGCCGTTGTCATGATAGTCGCGGTGAGGCTTTCTATCGAACAGCCAACCTATACCCCATCTTGATCTACGGTGATTTTATAGGCGTCAGAGTAGGCTCTCGGCGTATCCAGCAGGTAAGCGGACTTCTCCCCATCAGAGTTAATCACTCTAACGCCAAACTTCTTTTCGGTGAGGAGAATTCTGCCATCGGGAAGGGCGCGATGGAGAATGGTTGAGCACCCAGGTCTGCCACGACTGTTTCGAATCGAAAATTGTGTAGCTCAGAAGTTACGATACTGGTAGGAATCTCCAGGGGCGTATCGTAATTGAAGTCGTCATAATTCACATTTGATCGCGTCTCAGCGATATATAAGGCCAGGTTGCGAATATCGGCACGAGTAAAGCGTTCGCCCCAGGCGGGCATACCCGCCTCCGCGAAACCGTTACTGATGCTGTTGACGATTTCATCGATGCTGTCGCCATGTCTGAGATCTCCCAGCAAAGCTACGCTCAGGGGTGACCCTTCGAGATTTTCACCGTGTCATACCGCGTAGTTCTCGGCAAAATTCTGAATTGACTGGCCAGCGCCGCCCAATTATTGTGCGACCACGGTGTCTGTATTCGGTAATAGCAACACTCGGGCTGACCAGATTACATAGTGACGAGGTTTGTTGTTATTCATATACCCTCTCTTGAACTTCTGAATCCTTAAATCTCAATATCTACGAACTCATGTTTTTGGCAGACAAAATCCCGTTAGCCCGGGCTCGATTTTTTTGTCATTTCATCAGCGTGAAATCATGCTGCACTGCTGGCTTCTCAGAAGAGGCAGATTCATTTAAGGGGGTGGTCAGGAGGTGGCAAGAAGGGAAAGGCTCTGGGAAAGCCCGGTAAATGTATATCAAGGAGTTTGCCTTAGCATGCCCTCTAGCTCAAACCCAATATGCGCAGCAGATGCTACGCATATTGGGTAGCTAATGTGCTAGTTACGCGGTGGTGGCGGTGTCCAGTCACAACCCTCACAGTTAGGGTTCTTGCCGTTCTGAGCCATCACTTCAAAGATGAAGTCACGCCATACCTCGTTAGGCTGCCATACTGTGTTCATGTCTTCCTTCGCTTCGGCTACAGGTACATCTTCATATAACACCCGATAGAGAAAGCTAAACGCGGTGGCCCGAGCATTCACCTGACAATGGAGCAGGGTTTTCTTGCCTGTATTGCGCTGCATGGAATCGGCGAACGCATAGAAGTCATCAGGCAGTGGATTAGAAAAATCTACCGGCACTTGCATATACTCCATGCCCAGACCCTTTACGATCTGATCCTCATCGGGAAGTGCATTAGTGTTATTGGTGAACGCTATGTAAACAATTCGTTCAAACCCCTGATCAGCAATAGCCTGGAGTTGGTCAGCGGTGGGCTGGCCAGCACTGGCGAAGGTCGCACTGTACTGACGAAAATTGGTAATTCCTTCAAGTTCCGCAGGGGGCTCTTCAACGGCCAGCGCAGTTTGGCTAAGGAGCACTGTGGCTGCGGCGATTAACGCTAAATTTTTCATGATTTCCTCGAATAAAAGGGCTTTATGCTTCTCTATGCCACTATATCAAAACCCTAGTCCGGATACCCACCAATACTGGTTCATTTTGCCGCATCATTAGGTCGCAGTGACCATGGATTTCCAAGCTTGACACATGATATAAGCAGGTGATGAGAGATGATATTTTGGCGCGCTGGCGCCATTCCCATAGTTTTGGACAAGACCAAAAGAGGCCCGGGGAATCCCTCACCTTTGTTGTCATAGCACTCACCGCCAGCATGATGGTGGTTGAGATTGGAGCTGGTATAGGATTTGGCTCCATGGCACTGCTAGCAGATGGCTTGCACATGGGGTCGCACGCAGTGGCACTTTCCATTAATGCCTTTGCCTATATCTACGCCCGTCGTCACGCACATAATGCGCGCTTCAGTTTTGGCACCGGCAAAGTGAATACACTGGGGGGATACACAGGTGCGATTCTACTCGCACTATTTGCCGCGCTGATGGCCTGGGAGAGCCTGATACGCTTACTGAATCCGGTGGAGATAGCCTTTAACCAGGCCATTTTCGTCGCCAGCCTCGGCTTGGTGGTTAATGGCGCATCGGTCTTTATCCTCGGCGAGAATCATGATCATGGACATGATCACGACGACCACCATCATCATCACGATCACAATCTACGCTCGGCCTACCTGCACGTACTGGCCGATGCACTAACTTCTTTGTTAGCAATCTTCGCGCTGCTGATTGGTAAGTATTATGGCGCCGTGTGGATGGACCCAGTCATGGGCATAGTCGGCGCCATACTGGTATCCCGCTGGTCGTTTGGTCTCTTAAAATCCACTGGTGCCATCCTGCTGGATGAGCAAGGCTCGGAGGACATGACTAAGCGCATCCATGACGCCATTGAATTCAATGGCGACCATCGCATCGTCGACCTGCATCTGTGGATAGTAGGTCCCGGAATTTACGCCTCGGTGCTATCTATCGTGTCCCGCTCTCCCGCCGAGCCGAGCTATTTTAAATCACTGCTGCCGGATAGCTTACCCGTTCAACACCTTAGCATCGAGGTGCACCCCTACGATGAAGATGGCTAGTAAGTAAATAGCCGCGAGCCACCAAGGTGAATACTCAGTTAGCAGGACTCAGCTCCAGCCGCTCGAACAACACCGATTCAATTTTCTCGCGACTATAAAACGCAGGAAAGACTTTGTCGTTGGCCCACAATTCGAATAGATTGGCATAAAGGGGACTCTCTGGATCTCCAACCTGACCAGGCGAATTCATACCCAGGGTGTTGTCCCAATCCCGGGTGTCAATAAAGATGCGAAACGAGGCTCCCGTCGTCTGATTGTCGCCACTCCCGGTATTACCAAGGGTAAAACTGTTACCACCTCGGGGCAGTGGCCCTACATCCAGCTGCGCTCTCAGTTCCTCGTTGACCGCCGCACTGAGAGGATGGCGAACGAGCGCATGCTTGTAGTCATCCTGACCATAAACCCAGTTTTGCATGTTAGGCCCAAGCTTCTCCCGCAGATTGGCAATACCCTGGGCCAATGTGCGCAGCAGGAATGCGTCGCGACCGGCTAGAGGATCGGCACCAAAATCACCGTCCGGCGCCAGCAGGAAGTCGATCGTGGTCTTCATGCCGACGTTGAGATACTGCTGAGCATTTTCTGGCACTTTCAAGGACTCAATGTTATCTAGCAACTGACGCTCGAACGCCACGTAGATACCGGCAGTTGTGGAATCGCGGTCCAGCACGAAATCCCAGTCCAGCAACATCTGGCGAGCCTGTTCAACCTGGGGGTCATCTGCCGGCAGGTCCTTGAAGAACGGCACCAGACTACGGGCTGGAATGGACAGGTAGTCATGCTGCAGCGCAATCATGTCAGTCATATTGAACTTGCGCCCGGACGCCAGTACCTCACTACCACGGGCCCAGCGATAGGGATCGGTCCAGGTAAAGCCGATGGCATCCAGATATTCATAATCTGGTGGCGTGTAATTGCTGTTGGAGGTTTCGATATAGCCACGCTCGGGATTGTATTCGTTGGGCTTGGCCTTGATTGGCAAGTATCCATCCCATTCATACCGGCCATCACCCGGTACCGGCACCATGCCGCTGAAGTTGCGTCGAATCGGTGCGATACCCACTGCCTGCCAGCCGATATTGCCCTTACGATCTGCCCAGATCATATTCTCTCCGGGAATATTGCTGTAGCTTGAAGCCTCCCGAAATTCTTCCCAGGTCTGCGCCTGATCCATGCGCAAGGACGCCAGGTATGGCGCACCACCAAATTCCATCCAGGCGGGACGCAGCGCATAGGCCAGGTTCTTGTCCTGATCCTCGAAAGCCACCGGACCATGCCGGGTGTATTTTAATTCAACGGTGATCGGGTTCTGGCCGCGGACCGGAATGATTTCTTTAATAATAGACATGGGTTCCCAGCGCCCGTTGTAGCGGTACTCGTTCGGATTCTCAGGATTGGTCTCGTATACGTAGAGATCTTCCCCATCAGTGTTAAACACGGTCAATCCCCAGGCACCAAACTCATTGTGACCAATGGATATACCCGGAATTGTTGGTTCGCCACCACCGAGTACATTCCAGCCAGGCCCCACCAGATGTGCCCAATAGCGCAAGGAAGGCACGGACTGAGCCCGGTGTGGATCGTTGATCATCATGGGCCATCCATCCTGGGTCAGATCACCACTCACCACCCAGTTGTTGCTCCCTATGTCGTCGAGGTCGAAACGTTGAATGAGATCAGCTTCCTGGTCGAGAACAGTGGCCAACTGTTCGAAGTCACCGGCATCGTTGCGCGCAGCCACAACCTGAATATCAGCAGGTTCAAATCGCAGATTGCGCCGATAGGCGTTATAAAGATAGAGAATGTCGTTCTCTACCAGGGATTCACAGTCGATCATAGGATCGAGTGTCAGATCAGGATCATGGGGATGAAAGTACTGCAGCTCCCGTACTGCCTCTTCGCCGATGGTACATACGGCCCTGCCAATGTTCATTTCCAGGCCAATATTGCCGAGCAAGCCCTGGTGTCTGGAAATGACAACCTCTTCGGTCCAGTGTTTGGGTTCTATATCCAGCAGTTTGAAGGGTAAAGGTAAACTGTCCGGGTCCTGCATCGCCTCATCAATATAGGCATTTACGCCATGTACGAAGGCGCCAACGATGTCGACACCGCGGGGATGATAATGACTCAGCTCTTCTCCCATCGCACCGCGAAACTTGAACAGGCGCGCGCCATGGTCACGCTCAATCGCTTTGGGGCCAAGAATTTCAGCTGTCGTGCCGGTAGCACGCGCGCGCCAGATCTCGAACTGGAACAGACGGTCACGTGCCGCGCTGTAACCCTGGGCGAAGAACAGATCATGTTCTGTCTCGGCATAAATATGCGAGATGCCCCAGCGGTCTTTGAGGATTTCCACGGGTGCCTGTAGACCCTCAACTTCGAGGTTTTGCCGGGTCTGGGCGCGGAGTGTAAGGCTAGCAATGAGCCCTAATAGTGTGAGTACTACTGTCAGATAGACGCGGCGGGACATGATCGGATCCTCATTGTTATTAGTACGTTGTAAAACGCAGCCAGCTGTCGCTGCCATACGCTAGCATCAACTATACCCCATCTGCCGGAATGGCAGCCATGGCGAACTGCGCTGTGATCCATTGTCGCCATGGACCACGTAGTTTGCTTAGTTGTCGCGACCTTACCAGCCCCAGCCCTGACAGCCAAAGGAGCAACCCATGACACGTTCTCTCGTTCTCGCGGCCTGCTTTGCCATTTTTACTGCTTGCAACGCGGTACAGGTAGATGACTATCGCAAACAGGCTCCCACGTTGAAGATGGAAGATTTTTTCCAAGGGGACCTGGTGGCTTTTGGCGTGGTTAAGGATTTTCGCGGTCGCGTCATCCGCAAGTTCACGGCGGAGATACTCGCCTACTGGGGGGATGGTGTCGGCACCCTGGAAGAAGACTTCGAGTTCGATGATGGTGAACTGGAGCGCCGCGTCTGGAGGCTGCACACACATAGCACGAACAATTACACGGGCACTGCAGGCGATGTGGTTGGCGATGGCGAAGTTACGGTCGCAGGCAACAGCGCGTTCCTCGATTACGTCTTACGCATTCCTTACGGTGATGGCAGCATTGACATGCGCATAGATGATCGGATGTATCTGATCACACCAACAGTTTTGCTTAATGAATCCACGCTGAGGAAATTTGGAATTAAAGTGGGCGAGCTGCTGCTCGTCATCCAGAAGCAAACAAGCTGACGCCTTTGGCACTGGAGCCAGTGGCGCTCCCCCTTAAACCAGGGCTGGCCCTACCCCTTTGCTGGTCAGTTTTGTCTAGTCACCGAACTGCTGCAGCAGCTCCAATGCCTTTGGCGCTTTTTCCCACGGTACAAAAACATGGTCATGATAATGCGCCGCCACCATGTTGGCAGGAATGTCAAACTCAGCCAGTTTACTGGCTACCGCCGCAGTCAGGCCCACTGCATCCAGGCTTGAGTGCACTGACAGCGTGATACCCTTGAATACCCCGTGATACTCATAGGTCGAGGCGTCAGCCTGCCTTTGCTGTAATAGCAGGCTAAGCCCCTCTTGCTCTTGATAGGTGGCCAGTGGATTTAAGTGCGCGACATCGACAAGGCTTGCACCCACGACGGTGCAGAACACGAAGTCTCCATCCAGAAGCACTGGCCGCAGGGCGGAGAGCATCTTTTCAAGATTAGTTTCACCCGGCATTGCGGTCCCTTGAATTAGCGTCAAATTGTGGGTTTGTTTAAGGTTGCTACTCGCTCCTATTGAACTTCAGCAGCAATTTCCTGATAGAAACCCGGAATGCTGCGACTCATAAACAAGCCGCTCTCAGCCTGGGTCCAGCTCAGCGCAGGATCCTTTAGCCTTTCAGCGGCATCGTCCGCACTCACGCCATTACGAATAAGGTCTGCCATGCGCATGCGCACTGCTTCCATCTGATTCCTGAAGGCCAGAATGCCGCGCCGATCCATGAGACCACCATGACCTGGGATCGCCGTATCGAAATCCAGGGTCAGCATATTATTGAGCGTTTCAACCCAACCACCACTGCTGCCGCCATTGGCATAATCCATAAAAGGCGCGGTAGTGTGCAATAAGTCTCCGCCATGGATCGTCTTGAGTTCAGGAAAGTAAACAACGGTATCGCCATTCGTGTGACCGGTCCCCATATGAAAAGCCTGCACCTCGACACCGCCGAGGAAAACTGCAGTGCTCTCGGTATAAATCAGGCGCGGTGGGCCTTCCTGGTTGCCGCGAATCATATTATCCCGGGCGTTCTTGTGGGCGATAATTTCAGCAACTTCCAGGAACCCTACATTGCTGCCGCTGTGGTCACCGTGGTGATGGGTATTTATCACGTAGCGAACCGGCAGCTCACTGACGCTGGCTACCAGGGACTGAATCTCGTCAAAGTCCTGTGGAAATTTGTCATCGATGAGAATCACACCTTCATTGGTCAAGCGAACGCCTATATTGCCGCCTGGGCCGGTAATCATATAGAGTCCGTCTTTAACCTCCGATATCTCCAGACGACCCTGCGCCCAGGAACTCAGTGACAAAAAGAGCAGCACAAACGTCATTCCGGTTCGTAGTAATGGTTTGATCATGATTGCCTCGATAAGACTTTAACTTAATTATTTTGAAAAGGGGTTTCTAATCGGATTCATGGGACTACTCAGTGCCGCGCCAGCTTTTCCATAGGCACACCATTGGCAAACTAAGCGCAAATACGATACCTGAAAGCAAAAGCTGCAGCAGCAAATAAAACAATACGGTGGCAAAATAGGGGTTCAGGATAGTGTCATCCCCCACTTCAATCTCCAGTGTGAGATCGCCACTCCAGACAGAGAAAAACGTCAGCAGGGTCATGCCCAACAGGAATAGCGCTGAGAAAAAACTGAACCTTCTGGTTATTTTACGGGTTTTTTGAACGCTGGTGCTAAATTTCGGACTCATACCGGCACCAACTTAAATCCGCGGGACAGCTATCTTCAATAGCTGCGAGGGACTGCTCAGCATCAGGTGGCGGGTAAGCGGTCTTGAAAGTGAAAGCTTTCGGGCTAGGGCCATTTTGACGCAATTTTCCCAGTCACTGCCCGGCCTCCTGCAGCCCAGGTTTATGACCTTGTGGTGACCACTATAAGGGTTGATCGGCATCATGCATCAGCTCAAATCACTCTTTCCTGCGCTTCGGCCGACTGCAGGCAGAGCAGAAACATGACCCGCAGCAGAGCGCCTCGCCGAGCGTGATAGCAGTTCCAGATGGTGTTTTGCCTCGGAGTATAACAGCTAGCCAGCAATCACAAACTGTCTGACAACATTCAGCACATCTTCCGGATCAAACAGACGCCAACCATTGTCGCTGAATCGCTGCAAGTCTTTAACGCCGGGGAAGCTATAATAATTACCTGCCTCGGCTTGACTGGTGCTTCGCAGGTTTTGCCCCGCTTCAATCTTCTCCACAGCAGCAAGCATTTCCCCGCACCCTGCTTCATACAGCGAAAGTACGTGCCACAAGTAGGAGCGCTCCCGCTGCACCGCCAGCCGCGTCGATGCGACAATACTGCCCGTATCGATGCTGCTATCTTCGATGAAGTGCAGAGTTGTACCGATTTCTGATTCGTCATTGAGCAGCGCCCAGAAACTCGCCATGACGCCCTTGTAATCCGGCAAGGCGCCGGAATGTAGATTCAAGATGCCGTGAAAAGGAATAGCGATCACCGGATCTTTGAGGATCAGGCCATACCGAATCGACAACACCAGCGCAGGCTCCGATGCCGCAAATCGCTCCAGCCCTGCTGCCTCATTGATATTATTGAGTTCGCTCACGCCACCGGCCATCACTTCTCCCAACTGTTCGAAGCTTAACAGTGACTGTTTGGCAGTCTTCGCTACATTGGATGCGCGCCTCAACAACGGCGCAATTATCTGGTTAAGCAGATCTTGTTCAACGAATTTAAGCTGTTGCAGCGGTGGCGCCAATGGCTTGCTGCCAACCCTGGAGGACAGAAAAACACTGATTCGATGCGCAGAAAGGCCTGGGATAAGGTGATTCAACGCGATACAACTGGCCAGATCGCGATTGGCGAGGATTGTGATGTTCATATAGACAGGCTTGCGACCGAACGTTCTCGCTGCATTTATGGCAAGGACCCAAGTTGTCTGATCCAGCCGTCTCCTTTGCTCAGCAGATAGAGTTCCCCTTCTCCATCGATGCCCAGGCGCAAGCCGGCACGGACTTCACGCCCGTAGGTGTCTGCAAAACCAAATTCTTCACGCAGACTGATTGTTTCTCCCGACCTGGTCACCCGCAGTTCCGAAATTGGTGCGTTCTTTCCTGGTGTGAGACCTACGGTGTCGATATAAAAGATACGCCCCATCACCATGTCTGTGAAAACATATTTACCCAGCAATTCAGGAATCAGAGAGCCACGATATACAAAGCCACTGCTAATGGCATAGCCCTCGTCATGATCGAACTGCGCGACGGGATAGGTGAAGCCATTATCCACCACGGGCAAGGGATAAACCGGATTGGGTCGCACGCCACCTATGCCAAAGGCCGTAGCAAAGGTTCCTTCTCGCAAACGCCAGCCATAGTTGGCGCCACGGATACCGATGTTCACCTCTTCAATCTGTGCCTGGCCAATATCTGAAATATACAGCGTGCCATCTTGATCGAAGGAAAAGTGCTGCGGGTGACGAAGACCATAAGCCCAGATTTCCGGCGCGACGCCAGGCTGACCCACAAAGGGGTTATCAGCCGGGATGCCATAGGCCCGTCCTGCACTGCTGCCGAGGGGATCGATACGCACGATGCTGGACATCGGCTCGCTCAAGGACTGCCCATTCTCATTGGGATCGTTGGCGCCACCGCCATCTCCGAGACTAAAGTAAAGCATGCCAAAATCCGCATCGCCCGGACGCGCAGCAGGATTAAACGCAATGTTGCCGATATTATGATTCTGGGCGAACTGGCCAATGCGAAATATCTCGCGACTGCTGCCTTGAAACCGATTAGCAGACGGATCGGCCGCGCTCCATTCGCGAACGACACTTTCGTGGTTCTCTGCGTCGTGATTGAGATAATTAGCCGTGCCGCTATTTGAACTGGCGCTGAAGGTGGTATAGAACTTTCCAAATCCAGGAGTGCCCGCAGCAGCAAATTGCGGATGGAAGGCGAAGCCCGCCAGGCCGGTTTCGTTGGGAAACATAGAGTCATCGAAGCCTACTCTCTGCTCCCTGATGTCCAGAAATACCGCTGGCTCCCGACCGCTTGTATCGGTGATGTAAAGCAGTCCGCGCAAATCATTAATCACAAGCCGATTCGAACCATCGGGAATCGGGTACATATATTGAATTCGCGCGTACGCGGGATTGGTCATGGCCACGTCGCTGGAATCTTCGCTACGCGGCACCCGCAAAAAAGGCGCAGCTGTCACATTGATCTCACCAAACTCGATCGGCTTTGGCAAGGGGTCTTGTATGGCGTCAACAGGAGAATCAGCGGCGCGTGCCGCAGTAGGCAGGCAGCTAATCAGGAGTATCAGGTAAAACGGCAGCAATCTGGAATTCATTATGGAATCTCACTTGCGGGCTCAGTTCGCCTAGGTTATGCCTCGGTTAGTCCAAGAACAAGCAAATTTCCTTATTCTAAGCACAAGTAATTGTCACGCCATGTAACTATTCTCGCGCGATAACGGGTTAACAGCACGCTATCTTTTCAGAGCAGCCTGGCGGCCAAGGAATCCTCAGATTATGTTAAGACCCTAAAGATTGCCTAGCTGACGCCAGTGACGCTACTGGCGGAGTATGGGCAATATAAACCAATTAACCAACCCTGCCTTGGCTAGAGTCACCTGAAATCCTAATCTGCAACAAGGGTATGCCCTTCTAAAAGCGCCTGGAAATTAAGAAATCCTTTTCGAATACCGCAGTTTGACGCCGAGCCAGACTCCTCTTTCCGGAGTTGCTCATTTATGAGCCGAGCATAGCCTTGCGCAAATTGATAGAAATAGGAAACTCGGCGGTATTTTTCACCCTAGGGTATTCTGGGTAAAAGCCAAGACAAACATAGACTTCCGGGCTTTTGGGCGCAAAGCCGCTGAGGCGGTTAAGGGTTAACTATGAGTTTTTCTCGCCCAGAATAATTTGCCCTCTTAAAACATCACCCAAGACAAGTGGAGCCAGGAATTTTGATCTTGGTGTATTTAATGTTACCTGCGGCACCAGCTCTTACAGGTATTTCAACAACGGACACCATCGGGGGGTGTAGAGGTTGGAATTCAGCGAACTGATAATGGCGTTTATCCATTAATCATTTCTCCCCCGGGATGGGCATATGCCCCGCTAATGTCCATGGCTAAAAGACTCGACCTGCCAATGCTGGCTATACAGAGGTCGCTCCAAAGCATGCAGATTGCATACCGAGTAATACAGGCCCCGCTGCACCTTGGCGCAAGCCCAAAGAATGAGCATATCAGACCAACAGTGACCGGAAGGATGACATTTATTAAGGAGCTGAATGCCTCGCCGGCCAGTGATTATGTGCAGTAAATAAGCAGGCAGATCACCTTATCAGCACGCGTGCTGCACGAGGGTATAGGTAGTTGCGCTAGCGGGAACAAACTCCAGGTGTTGGTTGATGCATGCTGGCCATTCTTCGCTGACGTGACTGACATAGATGATACGGGTGCGAGTCTGGCTCGCCACCAGTTCAAGAATGCCCAGAATCATCTTGCGGTGATAATCATCCAGGCCCACGCAGGGCTCATCCAGCACAAGCAGCAATGGATTCTTCACCATAGCGCGGGCCAATAGAACCAGGCGCTGCTGACCAAAAGACAATTCATGATAGTAACTGGCTTCCACCTCGGCCAACTCTACGCAGGCAAGCCAGGCGCGCGCTGCCGCCCATTCCGTGGCGCCGCTATCATCATACAAGCCCACGGAGTCATAGAAGCCACTCACCACCACGTCTAGCACTTTCCAACCTTTCACATATTTATTGTGCAGCTCGTTGGAAACCACCCCAAACCTGGCTTTTACCTCCCAGACCGATTCACCGCTACCTCGCTGCTTACCAAACAGACGCACATGCTGACCATAGGCCATGTGATTCTCACCATCGATAAGGCTTAGCAAGGTGGATTTACCGCAGCCATTTGGCCCTTCTATAAGCGTGTGATTTGCAGAGGTCATGCGCCAACATACCGCCTCCAACACCAGTTGATCGCCGTAGTTGGCCTGCACCTGCTCAAGCTCAATCAGCACTTTCTCACTGGCCTCAGCAGATGTATCTTCAAGACTGACACCAGGCAATATTTCTGGGAGTCTTGGCACCTTCTTTATATGAGCTTGAAAAGCTGCATCTCGCATTACATCACTGGCAGTTCCCTGTAGCCGCAGCTCGAGGTCTACCATCAACCCGATATGGGTGGTGCCGGGCAATATATCCTGCTGCCGGCGACACAATAACAGGCTGCTAAAACCCAAGCTGCGCAGGGTATCAATGCACNTACTGATACGTTGNCTGGAATCTTTATCAATACTCTCCAANGGTTCATCCAGCACNACCAGTTTATTTGGCTTGCCGACTGCGGCNACCAGGGCGCGCGCAATCAAAGCTCGCCTGANCTGACCNGATGACAGGAAGCGAATACCTTTTTCCAACAGCGGCTGCAGCGCCAGCTGTTCAACAATCATCTCAGTCTCAGGCGGTACCTCAGCATCTGCCTCCAGACCAGAGTGCAGCAACTCCCGCACCAGGGTACCGCTATCCTGAGCACGATCACTGTACTCGCTCATATCGAGCCGATTGTCCCGCTGCCACAGCCGCTGCTGTTCCTCAAATGACACCAGCAGAATATCCCGCGCCGGTTCAAAGTCGTCCCGATAAGCCACATAACTGCCAGACTCTACCCGCTTGCCAGTAAGCAGCGCCGCCAATACCGACTTGCCGGCGCCGTTACGTCCAAACAAGCACCAGTGCTCGCCGGGCTTAACAGAAAACTGGGGTACCCGAAGCAGCACCTCGCGATTGATCCGACACAGCGCATCAGAAACCCGGAGTAATGAGGAAGTCGGCATTTCTCTTGTTGCCATTTATTAAACGCTACTCGTTAGATAGACCCAGCCCGCGCAGCACTTTCCGCAGTGCACGCACCGGCAAGGGTCGCTCCCAGAGTTTAGGCGGTAGCTGAAAATCTGCGGTTTGCGGAATCCAGAATGGTTTTCTTTTCTTGCGTTTAGCTTGAGAGCTTTCCATTGGCGTGTAGTACTCGCAGCCCTCAAAGAAGTAGTGGGTAACCTGAGAATGCCGACTACGATTCACGTCCTTGCGGGCAGCACCACCGTGCAGCAGATTGGCGTGCCAGATTATGGCCTCGCCTTTCCTGGCCAAGCCCAACTCAGGCTGTAATCCATGTTCGGCGATTACGTTCTGAATCCGCCGTTCATAGGCATGATATTGAGGGTAACCCGGTTCCAGCCCCAGATCTTGCATGGAGTAGTAAGGCAGCTTGTGGCTTCCCGGGTAGTAGATCAGCGGCCCGTTCTCGGCATCGATGTCTTCCAGCGCTACCCATACGCCCACCATATAACCTGCCGGGTCAGTATTGAAGTGGATCGAATCGGAATGGGGATACTGTGAGGTGCCAACCGGAAAATTGAGGGTCTGAAACGGCAGCGGCTTGCGACCTAAAAGTTGCTCAAGCGCAGCCAGCACTTTCGCATCAACTGCCAGCTGTCGCACGCTATCCAGCTGCTGCCAGGCATCCTGAACTCGGGAGGCCACCAGCGGATTTTGCTGATACGCAGGCTCATAGAGTGGCTGTACCTGTTCGACGATATTATTCAGCAAATCCGCAGAGAAACCCAGAGCCAGTTTTAGCACGCCACGCTCAGCGAAGGATTCAATTTGCTGAGAACTAAGCACTTGGGTTTCCTCGGTGCTCATGGTCGATTTCCCAGGGCACGCTGCATAACTTCATGCTGGATCGTCATCATGTGCCCAACAGAGCGGCGCCAGTACTCTGAATTGTGTTGCCCTCTGCTCTGCATGTAATCAAACGGTACGTTGTTCACCATAAGGAGCTGCACCAGTTCTCGGGCCTCCTGAATCAATCCATCCTCGGTACCAGAGTCCAGATAAATGTGTGGCATCTGGCTCTTCTGCACATTGTAGATGATTTCAAAGGGATCATAGGCTTTAGCCTGCTCCACCGAGTCGAACGCTTTACCCAAAGGCGTCCGCTCTTCCTGTGTGCTGAACCCTGGCATGGCAACAATCTCGGCGATAAAGGCATCGACCTGTTCAAACTGTGCTTGATTTTCCGGGTTGTGCTGAGCTGGAACATCCTCGACACCCGCTTCAATCCGCGCCGCCTCGGTGCGCGCGTAACTGAGCGCGCCACTGGTGCTGCCGATGGAGATAAACATCTGTGGGTGGCGCAAACCGAGGGCAAACGCACCGAATCCGCCCATTGACAACCCGGCAATGGCTCGACCTTCTCGTCGAGCTTCGGTGCGAAAGTTTTCGTCAACATGACGAATCACATCCTTGATGATGTGATCTTCCCAATTATTCAGCTGCCCTGCCCCATTGCTGGCATAATTCACGTACCAACTGTTACCTCCATCCGGCAGCACCAGGATCAAATCGTTCAGATTGCGGGCGTAGAAACTGGCGGCAAGATTGCGACCCCAGGTGGTGTAGTTCTGCATGTAGCCATGTAGCAAATAGAGCACGGGGTAGCGCTGAGACGAAGTCTCGTAGTCCTGGGGCAAGACGATATCGAACTTCATATTGCGATTGACCGCTGAGCCGAAGAATTCAACAGTGCTCAGACCCGGCGGAATCTCGGCCGGACTGAGTTCCAGCTCCTGAGCAGAAACCGCTGCCATAGAACACAGATAGGAGATCAGAAAGGATTGCCAAGAAAAGCGGCGCAACATGGATGGAAGAGTTCTTATAAATACACTTGCAGGCTTGGCTTTATAGCACTTTTCCGCAGGCGATAGTATCTTGCGAAGTCTATTTGACTTGGGATCAAATCACACCTCGAGAAAACAAGCCACTTGCTATCAGAAATTAGGTGCCGCCATTTATGCACGGAGAAAACTTATGCAAACTCACACCCTGCTCAAATCCCTTGTTTTAATACTTTTATTGACCAGCAAGCCGGCTTTCGCGCAATCCACGGCAGACGAAGATGCCATTCTTGATACTGTAGATCAATTCTTTACTGCGCTGGCCGAACGTAACCGACAGCTGCTGGCAAGCATTTCAATGCAAGGCTCGCTCAATATTTCCACGTCGATAAATACAGGCGGTGATCAGCGAATTCGCATCCAGAACTATGCCCAACTGTTAAATAACCTGAGCAGCGATGGACCAGCCTTACTGGAACGCTATTGGGATCCCACGGTGCTGATTCAGCGCGACATCGCAGTGTTTTGGGCACCCTATGATTTTCACGTCAACGGCGAATTCTCACATTGCGGCATCGACTCATTCCAGCTCATCAAACGCGATGAGCGCTGGCTGCTAACCAATCTGAGCTGGACTGTGGAAAGAACAGGATGCGCCGAGAGCCCGTTAGGCCCGCCAACGTAGAAGTGATTCGAAGCGACGTAAAAAAGATATAGCGATGCCATTACCAGACCAGCTTGCAGGCTAGACTGGTTTAAACAGATTCAGTTCACCGCATTGGCCTACCTGACCACGGCGGCCAATCCAATCGTGCTTGATCAAATCATCAAATAGCTGCGGTTCTGCTGCCGTGTTCGCCACAAACCTTTCGCCCGTGGTTAGCAATCTTCCGATAACGATCGACCGAACAGGCTCGCCTCGCCTGAAGCATACCGTGTAAGTCTCTATAGTGGCATCGCCCTGCGGCGTTTCTGTAAAAACCGGATAATCCAAGCTATCCACCTCGCGCTGTATGCTGTCGCTGTCAGGTAATTGCCATTCTGAAGCAAGCGGCTGACAGGAATACACGCCGGACGCGTGTTTGGTCAGATAGCCACCGTTGGCCGTAATCAGCCCAAATGCGGAGGGTTTACGCCGCAGTTTTTCCAACATGCTGGCGATGCCATGCAGGGAATAATTATTCCCCGGCCCGCCAAAGTACGGCAGACCGCCAGTGACCGTTAGCCCGCGGGGATCGTCACGAGCCAGACCCAGTTCTTCGCAGGCAATGGCCACTGCGGATGGAAAACAAGAATAGATATCGAAACACTCCATGTCCGACAAGGTCTTGCCCGCCATAGCCAGGGCCTGGCGAGTATTCATACCCAGTGCTGGTGAACTCGAATAGTTTAGGCGCTCCGACACCAATAGCCGCTCGTTGGCCTCACTGCAGCCGTGCAGGAACACCCACTTGTCTTCCCTTATACCCAGCTCCCTGGCCTTGGCCACCGAAGTCAGTATGACAGCTGCGCCCTGGTTCACCCCATCCATGGCATTCATCCATTTGGGATAGGGTAGACAGATAAAGCGATTCTCCGCTGTGACGGTCGCCAATTCCTGTGCCGAGCGTGGTTCACCATAGCTTGCGTAAGGGTTTTGACTCGCCACAGCGTTAAAGGGCTGCATCAAGCTGGCCATAGCCGCAAGGTGGGCCTGCAGGCTGTGCTGATCGCGATGGCGCAGCGCATTTTCGAATAGGGGATAGGTTTGGATCGGCACGCCTAAGCCGTGGGCGGACTCATGAGGAGTGGACAGAGACTCGCCGATGCCACGATCTTCAAATGCCCGGTTGTCCTGCTCCTGCCAATCCAGGTCGATGCCCTCTCGCACAGCGAGCTGCGCGGTTTTTAGGGCTTCACCACCGACCACCATCGCCATTTCAAATTCGCCCCTGACAATACGGTCGGCCATCTCATTGATGTACTTCTGGGGTGTGTTTCCGCCGACATTGCCGTAGATCCCCAGTCCTGGTTCTGCCCCCAGCCTTCTGGCAATGGCAAAAGGCGGGTTCTCCGCGCGTCCAAAAGGGTTTGGATCACGGGGCCGGTTCCAGGAATCCGGAAAGATTCGCACCGAGACCAGTGCATCTAAAGCCGCTGCGACCTGTTTTGGAGCACCCGTGTCATCTAATGCCCGCTGTCCCGCAGCCGCCGCGATGCCCATGGGCGGCAGGCTCACAGACGGCGACTTGCCTTTTTCCATGAACTGTCCTGCACCTATCAACACTGGAGTAGAGGGTGGTAAAGTCTTACCTGGTTCATCTTTCATGAGATTGCCTGCACTGCAGTTTGCGCTGCTGACATGTTACTGACAGCTGATTCAGGCATACTGAGCTAAAAATCAAAGGAAGCCCTCATGATGTCACAAGCGGCCTGGATTGCAAAAACCACCACCCTTGCCCTGCTCAGTCTAGCAGTCCTTGTGCCTGATGCCGCTGCGCAATGCGATCGCAATCGAACCAACGCGGCATCCGCAACCGGCTCGGTCTACGCTGACCTAAATCGCAACGGACGGTTTGATCGGCGCGAACCCGGTGTCCCGGACATTGCCATTAGCAATGGTTGCCGGGTTGTGACCAGCGATAGCAATGGCCGCTATGAAATTGACCTGGCCCCTACCGAGATTTTATTCATCAGCAAACCTGCGGGATATGCCGTGCCGGTTGATGCCAACCAGGTACCGCAGTTTTTCTACCGACACTACCCCGAAGGCACACCCTCTGAGATTCGCGGGACCGCGGTGGAGTGGTTATTTCCCGTGATCGAACCCACCGGCCCTCTGCCAGATGCCATCAACTTTGGCCTGCTGCCCGATAGCAGCGACAGCGATGTCTTTATCGCCCATGGCTTCGCCGATACCCAGGCGCGTTTCGATCTCAGCCAGGACATGTTACGAGAAGACCTGATCAACCCCTTGATTGCTAATCCTTATGGAGTCGACTTCGGCATCACCGTTGGAGATGTCGCCAATGACAATCTCGCCATCTATGACCGTCACAAGGTCATGATGGGCCTGATGGAGATCCCTCAATGGTACCTGCCGGGCAATCACGACGTGAACTACAACTCGCCAGACGCAAGATTCGCCAATGAAACCTATAAGAGTCATTTTGGCCCGACCTACTACTCGTTCAACCATGGCGATACCCACTTTGTGGCTCTGAACAACGTAGAATACGCCGGCCTGGGCAAAGAGTTTACTAGCGGTCGCTACCGTGGATTTATTACTGAAAATCAGCTGCAGTGGCTGACTGCCGACCTGGCCCTGGTCGATCCTAATAAGCTCATTGTGATTGCCACCCATATCCCGCTGGTCGCTGAAACAGAAGATGAATTCGGCAACCGTGCCACCGGCCCCAATACGGAAAACTTCCAAGCTTTGCTGGATATTCTGGCACCGTTTTCCAATATCTATGGCATTGCCGGCCACGACACCAGCAGCAGCTGGAAAGTAGANGTGAATCACCAGCACGGCTGGAGTGGCCAACCCTGGTTGGCGCACACNCTNGCGGAAGTGCGTGGCAACGGCTGGACCCGTGGTCCANCAGATCTNCGCGGTGTNCGTGATGCCATGATGGAAGACGGCAACCCNAATGGTTTCTATGTGNTCCACTTCGCCGGNACTNACCTGACCCCAGAATTCATCCCCTTNCCGTTTGGNCCNGATGCGAATCAGCGCCTGCGCATTACCCTCGACCCTCTGCTGGAATCACCTGCNGAAGGTAGCGTGAATCGCGGCCAGCTNCNGNCTGATANCCGNNTNGTGGTTAACCTTTTCGATGGCGGCNNACGTGATAAAGTCTGGGCTGNATTTGATGGTGNCGCCGCTGTAGCAATGGCCTACACAGTGCGTACTGACCCCTATGTGGAGAGGGCACATCGTCGTTATGCCGACACCGATGACGCCTATGGTCGTCCCCACCTGTCGTCACATATCTGGGAGCTCGCGCTTCCCAATAATATGCCCGCAGGCCTACACCATGTCATTGTGACGACAGAGGATGAGTTCGGCCAGCGCCAGCGCGGCAGTTTCACGTTCGAGATTCTAGACAATCAGTGAATGCACTAGCCCGGACGTGATAGCGCTCTCCTAGGCATTTCCTAGTCGGCAAGTTAGCCA
>NYWC01000090.1 GCA_002684935.1 Gammaproteobacteria bacterium | reverse complement strand
AAGCACAAGCAGCTTCTGTAGCAGCTCTAAACGACATTGGTGATGTAAGTACTCCTTCTCCATCTAACAACCAAGTTCTTACTTGGACAGGCACACAATGGGAAGCACAGAATCCATCTGCGACTGGTGGCGGCGGAGGTGTCTCTATCGTCAACTTGCCCTATGAGAGAACTACTACCTTTTTTGATCCTGGTCCTGCTGGTCCTGGTCAAGCCACGCTAGACCCAAATGCTAATCCAACTAATCTTTCTATTAATAAAATTGATGATGGTGGTACAGATAGAACCAGTGATTTTGGTACGCTCACTATTAATAACATTTACGAAGTCCAATTTGGAGATGGAGAAACCTTTACTGGACAATATACTGGTCCAAGTGGAAATACCTTCAACTTTGCTAATGGGTCATACTCAATCTCCAATCCAGGTATTCCATTCCTTACCACAATCAGCATCATAGAAACTCTTGTTGTATTGAATGGAGACTACCGATTCAATGGTGATGTAGAGATCCAGGGAGATTTAGATGTTACCAATGGTGGCGTCATCTCTGGTGACGGTAGTGGTCTAACCAACGTTTCAGATACTCGCTGGAAAACTGGTATTACAACCATTGGTATTGGTATGAGCTTCATTGAGCAAGTCAATCCAATACGGTTCCAGTATCAGAAACCTGTTGCTGGTATTGATACGGTCAACTCAACACCAGAACTTACCAAGTGGGACTACAGCGAAGGTTGGGAGTTGAGAGACTCTCACTGGCGTTATGGTTTCTCTGCCCAGGAGTTGTCTTCTATTGAACATTCTATGGGAGGTCATATTGGTATTGCTATTACGGACAACCCAGAACAATATCAAATGAGAACAGAAGCAATGCTTCCTATCTTGGTGAATGCTGTAAAGGAACTGAAAGTAGAACTAGATGCTGCTCTAGCGAGAATTGATGACTTAGAGAACCCCTGATAATAAAAAAGCCTCCTTAACGGGGGCTTTTATTATGATTATTATAGAANTAACTNTTACNCCAATACTTAATGCGTTTAGNAAGATATTTTTTATAACTCTCGCCTACATTTTGAATGNAATCAGACTTTTCTAGGTCGTCTTGCGTCTTTTTGGCGTGGTCTAGAGCTTTGTAGCCATCTTTGGTCGCCTTGGTTCCTTTTTCGTCCCACTCTGCCTTTTTCTTTTTTAGGTTTGCTCTCATCTTATCTGCGAGAGCGCCCTCAGCAATAAATTGCGTAGTATCAGCGACTTCATTAAGTGCTTGACGCATTTGGTCAATGTAATTCATCGTTCTAGCTCTTTTCTATTATTTATTAGAAGACGGTTCAATTGGAGAATGGTTCAGATAATGATCGTGATTTCCATCAGAAGGAAGCTCACCAAAAGTCATATAAGTAACCACTTGTGCGGACCCCTCAAGGCGCTGCAAGTCCCTTTCAATTTTTAGATACTCATCGTAGGCAGATTGAAGTTCCGCTTTCCTGGCTTGAAGCTGGGCGGTTCTCTTGCTGAATCTTTGAAGGAGTTGCTCTGGGGTTTCAGTCTTTTTCATTGGTATTACTCATATTTTTATATAGGCATTGAAAAGCCCCCTTTGATAGGAGCTCAAACAAGATTTATGGGACTTAAAGACTAAGCAAATCCAACCTTCACTTTTTTGATAGTTCTACTTGTATTGAATAAGGAAACACCCGTGGGCTTACCGTAGTTTTTGATAGTTTTAAACCTCTCTTCATTAGATCGTAAATCTCTTTTGATACGGTTGACTTTTCTTCTAAGCATCTCCATAACTTCGTGAATTGGATGGCTCACCATAATGGTTGAATAACAATTTACATTTTCAACATCATATTGATAAAACAACTTAGACAGCTTGTCCAAGAGAATTTTAATTCTATGTGAATTATAGTTAGTATGATGATATTCATCTATAAAAGTGAAGTACTTATCAAGGCAAATAGCACCAACAGGCTTCAAGGAGAGGTCTAAAGTTCCATCACCCCTTGTATACCAATAAACCTGCCCCAGCCCACTACGCTTGGTATAGAGGTCTTTGGGAGCGTCTTTTATAAAGTCATCATCAAAGGTCATCCAAAGATGGTCAATACAAGTAGCCAAGCCATCTTTGAGGGGCTTATTACTATTAAATTGATTTACTGATAAGTTCATAAAGCAAATATGATGTTCATCATCACGCCTTCTCCATTCAGAGAGGTGACCTTCATAAACTACTTGCTCGCCTTCAAATGGAACTAATTGATTTCGCATAATATAGAGTTATCTATAACCATTATAGCACTGGAAGCAATGGATGTGGCGCAGAGGGATGAGAAGTGCGTGAGAATCCAACCATTCCACTTATAGTATTCTCATCTTAATAAAAAACCACTGCTTTTAAGCATAGCGTTGTGCCAAACAGCTAATTCAGTTCTTTTTTCTAGCACTTCATCTAACCTACGCTTTATATTATGTCTTTGAGTGCGATTACCAGTCATTTCTTGCTCCAAATTAAGCTTAGCAACATATCCTTTCGCAAATTTATCCCAAAACACCTCTCTACCACCGCCAGCACACATTAAAAAACCTGTAAATGAACGAAGAGGTCCAGTTCTTAGCTCTTCAATAGATTTAATGTTGAATTGCTTTTTAATATCATCGTTAGTCTGTTCAAACCATTCAATAGATATTTCCTTCTCTAATACTCCTCTCCAAAACACCTCTCGCTCCGCTCTATCTTTTTGTTTTAGAGAAGTTGTTGTGCCTGAATTTGTTTCTTCTAGAGCTGCACCATATGGTGAACAGATTAATTCAAGAGAGAGTTTGAAGCTTTTGGATTGCTCTTCTGTAAGCTTGCGATCAGACGGCATACTAATTAGAAAAATATTATCTTTTAACTTGTTTTCAATGATCTTACCAGCTAATCGAGGAAACTTTATTTGCTTGACGTATTCTTTTGCAGTTCTAATGGAGATATTTCTATCAAAGCTTTTCTTCTTTATACCTGTTATAAGTTCTTTGGCTGTAAGACTAGAAAGAACGTGAATAGTAGAATATGAATCGGGCAAGAAACGTGATGCTTCATCGATTTGTTCTTGATTAAGGTCACTCATGGTCTTGCCGATGACCTTGAGTTTGGAAAAAACCTTGTCCCCGATACCGCTTTGCTCTCTGAACTCACGGAAAGTATGCCTATCCAGTTCCAGAGAAGCTTGATGGATGCCGATGGATAGATGGATTATTTGATTAGCACTGCCTGTGTATGGGTTTTCAGAGACGAGGGCTAAAGCTGCTTCCTTAGTCATTCTTCCTTGCCTCACTGGAAGCACTATACCACAAACCGTAGAGATGGCGTAGAGAAGTTGCCGTAGAACAAAGGGCACACTACAGCGTCTCTACGCAGAGAATTTGTGGGATCTTATAGGGGTCAACACGAAACGGGCAGCCCGAATGAGCATTGGATTTGGAGTAAGCACCACCACTCAAAAGAGCTATATCAAAAACTTCCTAAAGCAAAGCAAATCTCACAACTGCCACGAAAAAATCAAATCCCTTCAAGCTATGTGGCTTGATTCTTACTCCTCTAGGAAATATGATAAAGTTTCAATAGAAGAGCTATTATTCCCAGAGAAAAAAGAATACGAACACAATCATAATCCTAAAGTTAAATGGAATAACAAAACCCATGAGGGCATACAACTCATTGATGAGTTTTCCAAAGGTATATGGCGTATTGATACTCAAAAGCAAGCAGATGGATCATATGATTTTACGGCAAGTGTGTTGTACAACAATGTTTACTGCTTTCAACCAGATGCTATTGAACACCTTTGCATAAGGAACTACGGTAAAGATATCTACAAGAAGTGGAAGGAAATGGTAAAGGAAAATATTGATGATCTAAGATTCCTTATAGAGAAGGCAAGGGAAACAATCAACTACACTTGCCCTTCTGTAACCTGTTGCCGTAGATCTGCTCTTCTCTGTAAGGAAGTAGGTATTACAGTTAAAGGCGATATTGCCTTCCTGTTCCCCTCTAAGGTGCGGTAGCAGAAAACCCATATAAAGCTCTATGTCCCCTGAAAGAAGGCTGTTGGTTTTTACCGTTAAAGGGTCTGCGATTTAAAAATGCCCCTCTACGGGCTACTGAGCAGCTCAATGTGTGGTGAAGTCCCCGTAGCGGCTTGCTGCATCATTTTGTAGACACGGGCTTCTTCCCAGGTCTCAACAACTATGGACCTCAAAGGACTGTACCAGATTTTGTAAGCCATTACTTATTAGGTTTTCTGTATTTATTTTCTCTATGCTCTTAGTGGATCTTATCAACCGCGACAAGGCTATTCTACACAGTATTTTATGACTAGTCAAGCTAATTTAAAAAGCTTGGTAGTATAAACCCACCGTATAAATAAGAAAATGAGGCTCAAAGCGCTGTCTCGTAGTTCTCGGCGTTGAAGTATATAAGGTGTTGCGAGATGACTGGTAAAGAAAAAGCGCAAAGGAATAAAGAAGAGCTAGTAAAGCTATTAGATGAAGGGTATTCAACCAAAGAAGCCTGTAAGAAGCTTGGTGTAAGTAGAAAAACTATGGATGGCTACAAAAGAGACCTTGGATTACCCACAGAGACAGCAGACAAGAAACAGAAAGCGTTTCAGCTACTCTCTGAGGGAAAGACATATCAGCTGGTCTCTGAGGAGCTTTCAATATCTATAACTACTGCGTGGAAGTATGCGAATGAGCTTGGTAAGTCTGTTAGTAAGACCCAAAAGGCAAAAGATAGTGTAGGGCAAAGATATAAAATGCTTGTCTGTACTTCCCTTGTAGAAAGAGATGCAGGAAAAAAGCAGAGAGCTTTATTTGACTGTGATTGCGGCACCAAGAACCACGAAGCAAGCTTATCCTCTGTAAAAAGCGGGCAGAAGTCTTGTGGATGTATGAAAGGCAAGCCAAAACACGGGCTTTCAGGCACGAAGACATATAACTGCTGGAATAAAATGAGAGAACGCACCAAGCCAGGTTTTTATAACGCCAAGGATTACTTTGAGAGGGGTATTGTTATTGAAGACTCCCGCTGGGACGACTACCTAAACTTCCTTAAGGATATGGGTGAGCGCCCTAAAGGTTTGACGCTAGAACGCATTAATAATGATAAAGGGTATTACAAAGAGAACTGTAAGTGGGCTACTCGTAAGGAACAGCAAGCCAACAGGAGATGCTCTAAACGCCCATCAAATAAACCAAAATAGAAGTCAATAGCAACACATACCAAGGATGTAGAATTATTCTTAAAAGTTTCTTCTACATCTCCCTGCGCCTCTCTGTATCCCTCTGCAAAGCAGTAACCAGCAGAGACAACAGAATGTATTAGATACGGGTTCAACGCCCGACATAGCCACTTAGAGAGGGTATAGAGAACCAAAATAGAAGTGCTTGGAGTTCCCTTGGAGTTACTCAGAGATAACAGAAGGATAAAAGGGGAGTTACTTACAAGTACATTGAAAAAACAAAATCTTTTACAGTCTCTCGGTATCGCTTCGCTCTGTCTTCGACATCTTCCATCTCCGTGGTTCTGTAAGCAACTTTGAGGGGCATTTTATATCTGGGAAAAAAATTGGATATGCCTTGGAGGGAACTTGGAATAATATGGAGAGGTGTGGAGATACTTGGCGGACCTTGGAGAGCTTGGAGACCCACGGAAAAAAATTGAGATCCGCGATATATAAAGGTCAATATTTACTTTTGTAGCCTGGAAAGAAGGTACTTTTTTAATTAGGGGGGTCGGTTATATCCATCAACCGCAACTCGGCGGCGGATATATTTAAGGTAACGCTTTTTAACTGTCGATACGGACGACTATGGGGACTGTCGATATCACTAACTAACAGCCCCGCTATGTAATAAAAAAGGGGGAATAGTGTCCCCCTATGGATATCAGAAGAAATTAGAGATTAGCAGAACCCCAGCAATAGCGAAGAGGGCAAACTGCTGCTGCTTAAGTGAAGCAATCTGTTCGTCCTGTTCAGTGATGATTACCACTGACTCTTCGATGATGTCTTGCTTGGTGGATTTCGGTGTGATGTTCATAGAATGAATTGCGGTTGGAAAGAGTAGAGAAATAAGTGATTGGTTCTCTCTACCCCGTCATTATAGCAGATAGCTATGGTGTCTGACGCCATAGAAGTACCAGATGATTGGTTGGCACAAGGAGAGCAATGGCTGCCCCCCGTGGTTTCTATCGACTCAATGTTGACTGGTAATACTCGGCGGCTTGCTGAAAGTTGGACCAGAACTCCATTGGGTCATCGCCCCTCTTGCGAAGCTTGATATTGATCTTTGCTCTGAGGGCTGAAGCCTTCAACTTGTCTCCCTCGGTGAATGCCTGGTGGGCTTGCTCAATCAATGAAACAAGATCGGTGTTGCTGTAATTGGTGGTCATTGGATTTAGAAGAGAGGTGAAAGTGATGTGTTTCTCTCTTGCCAATATAATAGCATACTATTGCGCCTAATGCTATGGGCGGCTGGATTGAATCGCTTGGCTCTGGGGGCTGGCATTAATTGCTTCTGCAATGGCAGGAAAACTAATTATCATTATTCCTAGCAATAGTAGATGAGATGTCTTTTTGAGTTTGTACATTAGTTATAAGAATGGGTGGATAAAAAAGGGGGAATAAGTTATAAGCCTAACCCCCTCTTCTATGTACGCACTTTGTGCATATGTATTTATTTTAACTACTGGTCTTCCTTAAACTTCTCATAGTAAGAAGATAGGAGACCCAAAGCGTAATCAGATTCTTCTTGATGTTTAGCCTCTTCATCCATCATTAGCATAAAATCAACTTCGATCCAAGCATCAGTATTGCCGTTGAAAGTATTTTTAGTGGAGAGTGGAGTGTATAGAAGAATGTTGGGGTCTTTTGGGTCTAATGAATATACACAGCCATTGGTAGAAGAATAATAAAAAGGCATTTGATTAGGGGTGTTGTTGTTAATAAGAATTGAGAGCCAAGTTACAGGGGGAAGTTATTACAAACAGCGTCACATAGTTCTTTGATAACTCCATCTCTATTTTCAATAGCATCAAAATTCTCTTCCATAATATTAACAATATCCTCCATTAATTTTTCGCGGCTCATTAGCAGTTCAAGTTTAGGATCAGGCTGGTTCATTGTTAGCAAGTGGTAGTTGAGTTAGTAATAAGAAAGGGGCAGGCAATGTGCCCCTATGTGTATCAGCTAGAAAGCCCTAATAGAGAAGAACGCTTGCGTGCTTTATTAGCAAGATTGATGCGTTCTAATTCAATAGCTCGGCTCATCACTTTAATAGAGAAAAGAGTAAAGAACTGATTGGGCAATGTGTTCGCCAATGAAGCAAGAATGTTGGTCATTGTGATAATTAGAGTGAGTTGGTTTGTTATAAGAAAAGCAGAAATAATTGGTTGCTTTTTCTTATGAGATAATTATAGCAAATATTATAGCGTCTAACAACATAGCAGTGCCAGTTATTTATTGGCACAAGGGCTTCAATACCCCAGCCAGTTCAGCAAGGCTTGGGCGTTCCTCTCATCTAGGAAAACAGGGCACACCCAGTGATTGTCTGCGTAGGTGTCTTCTATTGAACTGCCGTGCTCACCTAGCAGCCGTTGAGCATCTGCGTAGGAAAGATTTCCTTGCTCGTCTGCGGTGTCTAGGACGCTCTCTGCGTAGGAAGTGAACATTGGCTTGTAGTGGTGGTGAGTTGATAGAGGGGCTGTGGAGCCCCCCTGGTGTTGATTAGCTGTGGAGCCCGTGGGTGGCAGGGACTAGCTGGCTTGCGTCTTTGAGGTAGTGGCGGATCTCTTTAAGGGCAGGAAGGACGTTTTCTTGTAGGCGGGAGGAGTAGATAGAAACCCAGGTGTTGGCTGAGGGGTTGCCGCTTTCCTGTAACTCAACGATGAGCCCCGCAAGGTTGTTCCTGATTCCTTCAAGGCGGTTGAGCTCGTTAGTNGCTTGCTTGATGGAAGTGAGAGCGACGGTCATTTGATTTGGAAGCGATGGAACAACAGGCTTGAGTGATTTGCTTGCCTGTTGTCCATAGTATAGGGCACAATGGCTATAAGCGCAAGGGGGCTGCCTAAATAACCACAGTTCTAATGTTTGTCGTTACTCAGCAGAACATAAAGAGAGAGCCTTGGGGGCTCTTTTTTTATGCTATAATATCTAAATAGTAATAACGACAAACATATGAATAATGAAAGTATTACCATTGCCTACACAGGCTAGATTAAAAGAAGTATTAGATTACAATGAAGACACAGGGGTGTTTAGATGGAAGAAAAAAACCAGTAAGAATAGCAATGTGAAAATAGGACAAGTAGCAGGCACTAAAGAATTATACATTATCATAAAGATTGAGAAAATAAACTATAAAGCCCATAGACTAGCTTATATGTATGTAACAGGAGAAGACCCAGGTGAGCTTGATATAGACCACGATGATAAAAACAAGCATAACAATGCTTTTAGTAATCTACGCAAGGCAACAAGGGGGCAAAATAAAAGCAATACAAATAGCTATAAAAACAATAAGGTAGGGATAAAAGGAGTAAGAAAGAAAGGCAATAGATATAAAGCACAAATAAGCAAGAATGGTAAAAGCCACTACCTAGGCTCCTACAAGACCCCAGAAGCAGCCCACAAGGCTTACTGCGAAGCGGCAGACAAATACCACGGGGAGTTTGCCAACTACGGGTAGAGAGCCATAAAAAAGCCCCCGTAGGGGCTCAATGGATATTCAGTTAACAACGCAGAGAATTGAACAATCTGGATACTGCTCTATAAGCTGGCTGTAAGCAGTCTCTGCGTCAGAGGCGTACCAAGTCAGGTTGGCTGGCTTCTCATCTTCCAAACCTGGGAACCAGATTTTGAAGCGGAACTCATTAGAAGAAAGCATTGAATTAGAAGCGAGTGGATTGAAGAGCGGTTAGTGATTGGCTTGCTCTTGTAGATACTATAGCACATCTATGGCGCTAGGAAGCATAAAGCTATGGTAACCGCTACAGAAAGTGGCACCAAGAAGGGGGGGGGGCTTGGTGATGCCCCCCCTGGTGGCTCTATGACTCCTTCTCAAAGCCGTCAAACCATTTGCCCATTCGCTTGGTCCTAGCCCTAGCGGCGGAGCTTGTAGCNGTGCTTGAAGAGGTCTCTGGGTCTGAACAGTGGAGTTTGGCTTCATTGAGCGTGAGACCGCGCTTAATGGTGCGGGGCTTGCCGCAGAAATAATTGCGGACGATCCGATAGGTCATTGGATAGGAAGCAAGCGGGAATTGATTGGGTCCGCTTGTTCCTATAAGCATATCAGACAAGTTCCTTATAAGCAAGTGGATTGTCTGAGAGTATTCTCATAAAGNTCTAACCCCAACAAGCCTTCCAATCGTCTATGATGGAGATAGAGACTCTTATAAGAATGGGCAGGCAATAAAAAAGCCCCTGCGCAAGTGGGNGCTGGTGNNACTCCCCCNGCCAGTGGNGGATCANANAGCNCCTAGNAAGACGCTCTCTTCCCTGATATCGGAGAGCCATTGAAGAACCTTGTTAATGGCTGCGGATTCCGTCTTCACTGTTGCCTTACGAAACTTCGGGGTGTCTAGCCCATTGGAAATGAGTTCAAGCTTTAGCTTCCCCTTCTCCATTTGGAGGCTGAAAATTCCATAGCGTGAGTTGTGGAAAATTCCATTTACCCAATCCTTTTGAAGGTCAGCAGAGACGTGAAAGAACTTTGAGGTGTGGTGCCCAATCAATGAAGTGCTCTGCTTATAGGTGCCGACTGCGTTGCCTTCTGCGTTGTAGATCATTGTTAGAAGAAGCAAGGGGAGGAGTGAAGTGGTTCCCCTTGTTGAATATACTATACCATAGCGCGAGAGACTACGCAAGGGGTGGCTAAACCCCTGTTCAATCAAGCCCCTACAAGTGATCGGCGGCTGTGCCCCCCTGCCTGCCTATTCAATGAGGCGCCAGCTCCAACGGATCCACCTACGTGAGCACCAGCACCAGAAGCCCCGCCTACTCTCTTGCCCTTACCAAACTGCCTTTTAGAGAGGGCAGATTGAACAGCTTCTTTATGGGCGTGGTCTCCTTCGCTCTTCTTCATTTCTACTAACCGCTCACCAATCGTTTGAGCATATGCCTTTTTAAAATTAGTTTTGAAAGAACGATCAACTCTTTTATCGTGTAAGAAGGCAATAACTTTTTCTGCTTTATAAGCCTTATCAGCTTCTCTCTCCATTACATCATTCAAATATTCAAAATATAACTTGGTTTCAATTTGCTGTGCTTCAGTTCCTATAATTTGATAATTATTAATTCCATCTCTTTTTACATAAAGCATCGCATCATAATATTTGGCTACTGCGTTTAATAGCAAAGCATAAGCCGAATTCATTTTTTTAAAGCTCTCAAATGTCTCATCGAGAGCAACTGGATTATTTGCTTCTTCTACACTAATACCGTGCTGCTTACAAAGCTTCTTAATCATTTGAGCGGCTGCTGCTGCTTCTCCTTCAAAGTCCGTGCTCTCTTGAAGCTTCATCATATTTTGGATTTTGGTGATGATTGCTTGGCGGTCCATAGTTCTTGTAAGAAATGGTGGGGTAGAGCGCTAGTGATTGGCTTGCTCTTGAAACTATCTTATAGCATTGGACGCTATAGTGCAACCCCATAACAAAAGCAATTTTCTAATGAACCTCTCAGGTTAGTTCCTTATAAAAAGTAGTATGATGGAGATAGAGGCTTTTACAAAAAAGGGGAGCCATAAAAAATGCCCCCTGGTGGTGGGGGCAGGTGACTCACCAAGTGAGAGCGGCAATGGCTTCCTTGAGGCTGGTGTGGATGCCTACGCACTCGCTGGTGGTGTGTAGTTCGGTGATCCTTTGGGTCTCGTAAATCTTGTAGGTCTTGGGAACGCCGATGAGGTGGGTGGTCTCAATGGTGTAGTTGGGTCGCTCTGTTGAGCGGTAGATGGTCTTGGTGCGGAGTTCCTTGGCTGTGAAAGTCATTGGAGCGAAGGAGCAGAGTGAGTAAGGGGTTCTCTGCTGTCCCCATAGTATAGGGCACTATGACTATAAGCGCAACCCCTTATAAGAAGAGGGGGCGTGATGCCCCCTTGTAATCAAACCACCCCGTAGGAAGCTACGGAGCCAGGAACACCCGCAAGGGCTAAACCTGTATTGGCGCTGTCTGCATAATCTTCGGCATCTTCTAGTGAGTAGAAAGGACCATAATAGGTTGGCTCATCATACTCAACAGTATTGAAGATTACGTAATAGGTCATAGCACCGAACATTTGANAGAAGGAGCAGAGGGAGGAGTAACTGGCTTCCCTCTGTTGTAATAATCATAGCATATGACGCTATGAACAGCAAGCTCCTATTGAATGGATTGAACCAGTTGAACTCGGCTCTCCAATCGGTCTTCTAAAGCATTCAGCCTGCCCTCAACGGTATTGATAAGCAATGGGGCAGCGATAAAGGCAACAGCGGTCAGGGACAAATAGAAGGCAGTAAGGCGGTTCATTTGATTAGAAGCAAGAGGAGGAATAAATGGTTTCCTCTTGTTGTAATAATCATAGCATCTAATGCTATGGAGCGCAAGGGGGGCAGGGAGCCCCCTGCTGGTTCAGGCAACCCAAGAGAGGGAGTGGTTCAGCAACTCAAAATGGGTATCAGGGAAGTCCTCTTTGAGCTTGGTGATGGCTCGGTTTGCTCTCCGTATATCGTCGTAAATACCAAGCACGGTGTAATCGCCCTCTATGTGCTTATAGGCAAGGCTGACTTGATTTGAGATCATAAGAAGAGGTCTCGCTGGTGGGATAATCGTAGCATATTACAACATAGAAGAGAGGGGCAGTGGTGCCCCCCTAGAACTCAACGCTTATAAAGGAATGAACCGTAGGGGTCACAAAGAGCGGGATACTCAACTAGTTGGCCTATATGAAACCTAATACCTTTGGCGGGAGTTTTAGCAGAGGCAGGCTTATAGATATTACCCGTCTCTTTATCAATAAACATATAGACGCTTCTATTGAAATATGTAAGGACATTATCAGCACGGGACTGGACTAATGCCTCAATAAGCTTGATATAACGCCTGCCGACATATGGGGCAACTTGATAGAAGGAAGAATGCCCGCTCTCAACGGCATCAATATGGAAACGGTCATTCAGTTCAGCTACGAGAGCATCAATCTGGGAAAGGACGGTCATTTGACAGAAGAAGCGAGAGTGAGTAAAGGGCTCTCTCGCTTGGGCTTATCATACACCATTATGCTCTCTAACGCAACAGGCAATAAAAAAGGGGGCTCTGTGCCCCCTGATGCTTACTCGTAGCTCTCTAACCGCTTTGCCGTTTGATTGAGAGCCACGACTAGAAGCGTCCTCATACTCTCTTCTTGGTTCATACCGCCACCAGTCCATACGGTCTTGCCGTCCCTATTGATTAGGGACCACTTTGTTCCATCGGTTTTTAGACGGAAGCCGTCTAGGGCTTGTAGGGAGCTGCTTATGGACTGAACGGATGGCATCGGGTAATCCATTTCCAAAGGGGGCAGCAGAGGGAATAACTGGTTCTCTGCCGACGTTCGTAGCATACCAGAGCATAAAGATAAGCGCAACCCCATTACCAATCTCACGCCAAATCCATTTCTATGCTATAATATCGGTAAGAAGAGAAACCCATTACTCATCTCTTCTTCTACTCAAATGAAGACCGAACTAGACGCCATCATCCTTTCCCTTCT
>NYWC01000089.1 GCA_002684935.1 Gammaproteobacteria bacterium | reverse complement strand
AGCATCACAAAAATTTATGCCAGCCGTAAACTTGTCATTATATAGCCTCGAGGAAGCCGCCGGACTTGAGTTCGATTACTTATGGCTTTTAAACATGAATGACCAGGTCTGGCCACCCTCCATCGCGCCGTCACCATTTCTTCCCTACAACCTACAGCGCGACAACCAAATGCCAGCAAGTCATAGTGAAGTGCAGTATGAATTCGCANTTGGNATTTTTACAGCCCTTTGCAANTCAGTGAGCACNGAATTGCGCAGCAGCCACCATCAAAGCGANGATGACGAGGAATTCAGACCCAGTAGCTTTGTGGCAAACTTCGAACANTTTNTCCCTGANTCCNGCGAACAANTTGTCCTGACGTCGTTTTATGGCAAACAGCATTTCCGCCAACAGCTCCTNATTCAAGTTGAAGACGATGTGGAGATTCCCCTTGAGGCATCAACAGACAGCCTCGGAGGACATCAGNTTCTNAGCAACCAATCCAGCTGCCCGTTCCGCGCATTTGCCCTNCATCGCCTCGATGCCGCACCGNTGCAGCCATTTAGCACGGGCTTGAGTAAGATGNCGCGTGGCATTGCCATGCATATAGCACTTGAGNACCTGTTCAAGAATATCAATAGNCAGGAAATCCTGACTCGACAGACTAACGCGCAGATACATAAGTTATGCGAGCAGGCAGCTGAACAGGCTGTGGGATACTTGACCCGTAAGCATAAGGTGCTAATGTCCCCGCGATTTCANTCTATTGAGGTTGAGCGAACCGCGCAACTACTGCAGAAATTTTTAACAGCACAGGAAGCTGAGGCTGGGCGTTTTGACTACCGTATTGTGGAATTAGAACAGAGGCATCATTGGATACATAATGAGCTGCATTTCAATCTGGTGGTCGATCGTGTTGATAAGCTAGCAGACGGCAGTCTTGCTGTCATTGATTACAAGACCGGCAAATCTTCTCCCTCCAGTGGAAGCTGGTTAGCTGACCGGCCGGAAGATTTACAAATTCCATTCTATTTTACCGCCATGGCGGAAATGCGGGGAGCGCCGGTAAAAGCGGTTGCCCTCGCCCATGTTAATGCCGCGCGTATCGATTATACGGGCTTGTCAGCAGATTCTACATTCCACGTTCGCGTCAAACCTACCGAGGAAGAGCGAGGAGTAAAGAAACCNTGGTCAGAACTTACCCAGTTGTTTACCAGCCAGATTTCTCGATTTTCATCCGAGTTNAAGGCGGGTCTAATCCGGGTTGATCCTGCTAACGGCAATGTTACCTGCCGCTATTGTGAATTGGCTGGGCTCTGTCGTATCGATGAGGCAGAAACAGGAAGAGTAGAAAGTTTACAAGCAGATTCTATTGGGGNCGGTGATGTCTAACGCCTTACCAGACCANGNAGCGCGGAAAACTGCGCTGGAAGTGTCGGAATCATTTATCGTGCAAGCCCCAGCAGGTTCGGGCAAGACGGAATTGCTCTCCCTGCGTTATCTGAAATTGCTTTCGATTTCCCGGCAACCCGAGGAAGTTCTTGCAATCACGTTTACCCGTAAAGCCGCTAGCGAAATGCGAGACCGCATTATCAGAGTCTTAAACTGGTGCCAGGACTGCATGGACGGCAATTCTGCGCCTGNGGATGAGATACAGCGCTTGCGACTCNACATNGGTAGCGCCGTTTTGGCGGCGGACAGTAANCACGGCTGGCGGTTACTCGAGTCACCTGGCCGGTTTCGGGTTCAGACAATTGACAGTTTTTGTTTCTATCTTGCCAAGCAGCTACCAATTCTGTCGCAGGTGGGAGGNAACCCTAACGTCACGGAGCACATCGAGCTCTGCTTTCGCGAAGCCATTAGCGCAACGCTTGGCAACCTTAACTCCGANACCCGGCTCGCCGACGACATTGCGACCGTCCTGGGACATCTCGACAATGATGTGGCCGCGATTGAAACTCAGTTGATCACGCTATTGAAGAAGCGCGATCAATGGAGTAATTATATATTCGCCCTCACCAATGCCGCGCAGCCGACTGAACGCTACTTGCAGTCCAGCCTTGAAGAATTAGTGGCTGAAACTTTATTGGCAACAATAGCACTGCTCAAGGAAGATGAAGCAGAGCTAGTCGACATCTATAATTTTGCCGCAAGCAATCTGGACAAAGAGGGACAATTGCCCCTACAGGAATTTATACCCCTTAATACTCTCCCAGCAGCCAACAGCGAGTCCTTACCACAATGGCTTTTTCTGATCAGTTTTCTACTTAGCAAGCTTGATCCAAATAATCGCGCTAAAGGCAATTGGCTTAAACGTGCGGTTGCGAAAAATGGATTTCCACCAGCTAATCAGCCCGACAAAGAATATGGNGCTTTATGCAANCAGCTCAAGAGCAGAAGANATGAACTGGTCAACAAATATCTGCCTGACTCGGAACTGCTAGAGGCGCTTTGCTATGTAAGATTACTACCTGGCCCTGAACTGGACCGACAGCAATGGNATTTTCTGACGGCACTTTGCCATGTGCTGCATGCACTTAACGCCGAACTGCTGCTTGCATTTAGCCGGTTTCGCCTAGTGGACTATACCCAGACTGGCGCAGCAGCGAGTCTCGCCCTAGGGAGTTCGGAGGAACCGACCGATCTTGCGCTGGCGCTTGATAATGTCATCAACCATATTCTTGTTGATGAATTTCAGGACACTTCGCAGCTCCAGCTCGAACTTTTACGGAAGNTGACGGCNGGCTGGGAGCCTGATGATGGTCGCAGTCTGTTCCTCGTTGGTGATGCCATGCAGTCTTGTTACGGTTTCAGAAATGCCAATGTAGGCATTTATCTGTCGGTAAAGGAACGAGGCATCGGTGAGCTGAGCCTCACGCCACTGGCGCTTAGCAGTAATTTCCGCTCTCAGGAGCCCGTCGTGTCCTGGGTAAACGANGTATTCTCCGGTGCGTTTCCACGACACCCCAATATATCTCGCGGCGCAGTGCCCTACAGCCCAGCCCAGGTAATCCATCCCAAGAGTGGTGGCACAGGCGTCAGAGTTAAACTGCTGCATCATGAAAGCGACCAACGCCAGGCAGCTAACCTCGCAGAAGCTCAGTTGGTCGCCGAGCAAGCCAGCGCGCTGCAGCAGCAGTTTCCGAATGACAGCATCGCGATCCTGGTGAGAACTCGCCCTCAGCTCCAGGCCATTGTGCCGGCATTGCGCGAAAGAAAATTGCAGTGGCGAGCCAGTGACATCGACCGCCTAGCGGCCCTGCCGGTGATTGAAGACCTCCTGAGCCTCGTTCGCGTAGCGATCAACCCTGGGGATCAGCTTGGCTGGCTTTCCTTACTGCGCGCGCCCTGGTGTGGACTCTCNAGTGGAGACCTGCTCGCGCTTGCCGCCGATAAAACTTCAGCCTCTATCTGGCAAGCAGTGCAGCATTTCCGCNGCAATTCACAACTTTCNCAACACGCGAGGGAAATGCTCGNCGCATTCAGAACAGNCATGATGTTTACCATGGCGAGTCGGGGTAAACGCAGCCTTCGACAACATATCGAAGCAAGTTGGGGATTGTTACGGGGAATCAACTGCTGCCGCAGTGANCTGGAATTAGAAAGCGTTGCCCGTTTTCTCAATTTATTAGATGAGCAAGAGATCGCTGGCGGACTCAGTAACTTCTTCGACTTCCAAGATATGGTGTACTCGTCATTNGTTCCAAGTACAGACGCACAGGAAAGCCTCAGTGGACTCCATCTCCTGACAATGCACAAGTCCAAGGGCCTGGAATATGATCATGTATTGNTGCCGAGTTTGTCGCGCCCTCCTCGTCACGATGATAAAACGCTTTTGGTTTGGCATCAGCGTCTGAACACTGCTCAGGAGTCGCACCTGTTTATGGCGGGGGTGACCGAAACTGGCTCTGAGGAGTCTTCGCTCTATCAGCTAATCAGGTACGAGCACAAACANAAGCAGTTANTAGAAAGTACGCGCCTGCTTTACATCGCCGTTACCCGCGCGAAGAAATCCGCTACGCTNTTTGCCAATGTGGTACGAGATGAAGATGGCGGTCTTAAGGAGCCAGACAGTGGCACCCTGCTTAAGCGGATCTGGCCGCAACTTGAANGTCATGAGTCGGTAACAGTATCAGCATTGGAGGATNTCGATGCCGTTTCAAAAACAGACGNTAGCGGAATCTNGGATGACATTCAGCCCACATTGATAACTCGCTTTAATCAAGCCATAGAATTTGAGCCGTGGGAGCAAAGGGCATTAGAGTTTCCAGCAAAAATTGAAGAAACAGCGGCTAGTGAAAGTCGATCTGGCGCGCAGGAATCGCTGCAGCCAGCGTTAAAAAATGCAGCTTCGATTTCAAGCACGGCTGAGGAGAATTATCAGCAGTCCGAATTACCGAGTATTCTTGGCACGCTTGTGCACCGGGTTTTAGAGACCTATGTGTCAGCGCCAGACAGGGCTTTATTCTTGCGAGACCTGAGGTCGCTGGANNCGCACTGGCGTCTGGCAATACGCCATCTGGATTTGCAGCACGAGGCTGAAGAAAAAGCGATCGCATTTATTCATGCATCAGTACGACGCACTCTCGAAACGCCTTCGTTAGCCTGGATCTTCGATGATCAGTACCTCGATAGCGAGTGCGAGCTGGAACTATCGCGGCTTCAGTCCGGCCAACTNAGAAACTTTATTATAGATCGGACCTTTATTGATCAGAATGACGTACGCTGGGTGATAGACTACAAGACCAGCACACCATCTGCAGGTCAAACGATTGATAGCTTTGTAGCTGAGCAACGTGAGAATTACCGGAGTCAGCTGGATAGTTATCGCAGCTTGTTTAGCTACATGGAGTCACGCCCCATTCGCACTGGNCTCTTGCTCACCGCCATTCCTGCACTGGTTGAAATGGAGTTTTGATCTANTCACAGTCTGCAGGATCGACNGCGAAAATACCCGGGGCATTCCTNAGATACCCCTTGTAATCCATGCCGTATCCATACAGGTAATGGTCAGGCACTTCGAGTCCGACGAAGTCNGCTTTCANATTTGTGGTTTTGCGATCATGTTGCTTGTCTACTAGCACCGCNCTCAGTACGTCCCGCGCTCCCTGGGCCTGACAATGCGNCATCACTGCTGCCAGCGTATCCCCTTCATCCAAAATATCGTCTATCACCAGAACCTGTCGCCCTTCAAGCGAGATGCTTGGATAACGCTCCCAACGCAGGTCTNCGCCCTGGNTATTGTTTCGATAGCGCGTTGCGTGCAAGTAGTCCATCTGTAGATGAAACTTTAAACGGGTTGCCAATCTNCCGGTTAGGATTAGCCCGCCATTCATAACGCAGAGCAGGATNGGNTTGTGCCCATGAAGTCTATCAGATATNACGCTAGCCATGGCGTCAATTGCCGTTTCCACGACCTGCTCNGAGTACAAGCAGGTAGCTCGCGAGCTAACGGTCTTAATAAGTTCGAGTGTCACTTGGCGCCTATGGATTATTCCNAAGTTTATCNATGGTATTTTGCATTATAACNCGATTAGTCCGATATCAGCGCTTCAGGTTCTGGTCGCAGTTGATCCAGACCATCCAGCGTGGTGGTCGGGAANGCAAAGTCTGCGCCGTGCGTATGCACTATTTCAACAATCTTTAAAAGTACATCCTGCTTAACTTCATGAAACCGAATCCAATTCGTGGTCTTGGTAAAGCAATAAATAAAGAAATCGAGAGAGGAGCTGTTATAGGCGTTGAAGTTAACGATCAGTGTCTGTTCGGCATCGATATCTTCATGCGTTGTCAGCATGGCTTTCACAGAANCAATGATACCCTCCATCCTCTCGGAGTCTTGATAGCGGATACCAATAGTTTCGCGGATGCGCCGGTTGGTCATGCGGGATGGGTTCTCCAAGGCAAGTTTGGTGAATACCGAGTTAGGTACATAGAGCGGGCGCTTGTCGAATGTTCTTATTACTGTAAGACGCCAGCCAATGGACTCGACTGTGCCCTCGATTTCACGATCAGGTGAGCGAACCCAATCACCAATAGCGAATGGCCGATCCAGATAGATCATCAGACCGCCAAAAAAATTCGACAATAAGTCCTGAGCTGCGAACCCAACTGCAATTCCCCCCACGCCGCCGAAGGCCAGTAAGGCGCCGATTTCAATGCCTAGGGTGGGCAATGCCACTAGTGCGCTGGAAATTACCACCGAAAGCCGTAACAGTTTTGCCAGCGCTATCAGGGTTGTTGGNTCCANCCGGGTCTGNTCACCATCGGGCCGCTCTTGCAAATCCTTGAGGATGCGCTCCTCTGATAGGGTTATAAATCGCACCAGAAACACCATGAGCAGGACAATAAAGGTAAGCTGTCTGACNAGATCCAGGTTGCCAGCGCTGAACAATTCGGTGTCGATGTACCCGTCGCTGATTTGAATCGCCCAGAGCAAACCCATGATGAGTATGAACCAGCTTACCGGGTCATGGGCGGCCTTAAACAGGGCGTCATCCCACAAGTTATCAGTCTTTTCAAACTGTCTGCCCAACACTTTGAGGGCGCGCATGGCAGTAAAGCGGGCGATCAATGTAAGCGTGACTGCCGCAAATAGTTCAACGCCCCAACCCAGCTCGGCCAATCGCTCCAGTNAAAGAAANTCAAACATTCAATCAATCCTCATTCGTCAGGANACCAGTNCAGCAATCTGATCGGTTGCTGCTTGCCATCTCTCAGTTTTATACAGTTCGCTGATGTCAGCGGCTGGGGTCGCCCGCAATTTGCTTAGTCGATAGTTGCCTGCGGAATGATTTGCGTCCAGATAATCAGCAATTGCGAGTGCTGCCTCCCTGTCGTTGCAGCTTAGCACCATGTCACATCCTGCACTGAGTGCCTTCGCTGCACGGTCAGCGGGACTGCCACTCTCCCGGGCGGCCTGCATCCCGAGATCGTCGCTAAAAATGACGCCTGCAAATCCCAGTTGCTGTCGCAGGATTTGTTGAAGCCACTTGCTGGAGAACCCTGCGCATTCGCTATCTATCGACGGATAGGAGACGTGGGCGGGCATGATGGCGTCCAACACATCAATGCAGTGGCTGAAGACCTGCATATCTGTTCCGAAGATTTCTTCCGAATCCCGGGTATCAACTGGCAGCTCGTGATGAGAATCGGCAGCCACTGACCCGTGCCCTGGAAAGTGCTTTCCAGTAGCAATCATGCCGGCCTCATGCATGCCATTGATATATGCCCGAGCCAGATCCGTCGCTGTTTTGACATCCGCTGCGAAGGCGCGATTTCCTATGACTGCACTGATATCTGTATACAAGTCCAACACGGGCGCAAAGCTTAAATCGATGCCGTGATGCAAGATTTCAGCAGCCATGACCCAGGCACAGCTGCGCGCCAGTTCCAGCGCCCTNTCTGGATCTTCTTGGTAGACCGTGAATAGACTGTGTAACGGAGGTAACTGCTCGAACTCATGTCGGAAGCGTTGCACCCTGCCCCCTTCCTGATCCACTGCAATCAGCAGCTCCGGATTGCAATTGCGGGCGTCTGCCACCAAATCACGCAGCTGCCTGGAGTCGCAATAGTTACGGGTAAATAGGATCAAGCCACCAACTACCGGCCGAGCCAGCAACTGACGATCCTCTGCAGTTAATTCCGGGCCCTCAATATCCAACATCAAGGCGCCCAGGGGGCAATTGCTTTCCATGTCTACGGTATTCTCTTGATAGTCGCGGAATTATCACAAATAACATTTTGCCGAGCAAAATTAGTTTTCAAAGCTGTTCAATAGCTTAGCTCGTACTGTTAATTCTGTCGTTCCGCTTGTAACAATTTTATTGGAAAAAGTGCTTTCTTTTTTGATCGGATACTACCGATAGTGTGAATTATCGGCGGCCATTGATCGTGTGGATTCGTAATTGACATGACTTCATGCCGAAACAATACCCCGCGCATCGGAGACAACTGTATGCCAGGCCGGTGGGAAAGAAAGGAACGCAAGATTGCAGTAAATCGCTAATACAACAGACACAGGAGACAAGGTTATGAACACTCGCATGCCTGAAGTATCAATTTGGTATCAGGAGTTAGCCAGCGGCAATTTATTTGAAGTCGTAGCTATAGATCAGGCCAGCGGCGGTATCGAATACCAGTTACTTGATGGCGAAGTCGGAGAATAAGATAGTGCCAGCTGGCAAATGCTCTATTTGGCCCCTGCCGAAGCTCCTGAGGATTGGCGTAGCCCATATGCCCTCAGCACAGAAAACAAGGCTTACTCTGACCAAATAATGGTACCGTAAGACTTCTCCGGGCCACTCACTGAGCTGGAACCGGAATTAATGGATTTTGGTGACGATTTTTAGATTCTCTGAGGACGATCCAACCCATAATCTAACTCTAATAAGCTTACCTCACCCCAGAAAGCCCATGAATTAGGCGTTTCAGCTTAGTCATGGTCATTTCTAAAGTTTGATTGAGATCGTCAGATAACTGTATATAATTACAGTTGTATTCATTCTAAGGCCTTTATCATGCACAAGCTTACGGGACGCCAGGAACAGATCCTCGGCTACATCAAAGATTATCTGCAGGAGACCGGGTTTCCTCCCACACGCTCTGAAATCGCCCAGGAAATGGGGTTCAAGTCTCCCAATGCAGCAGAAGAGCATCTGAGGGCTTTAGCGCGCAAGGGCGCAATCGAAATGCTGCCCGGCACCTCAAGGGGTATTCGTCTGCCAATCAATGAACAGCTTGGACTACCCATTATCGGACAGGTTGCGGCCGGTAGTCCGATATTGGCAGAAGAGTCTATTGCCGATTACTGTGACATACCGCCTGACATGTTTTCGCCCCAGGCTGATTATCTGCTCACTGTAAAAGGCACCAGTATGATTGATGTGGGTATTTATGAGGACGATTTGCTCGCCGTTCACAAGGCCGATCGCGCCAACAATGGTGACATCGTTGTCGCCAGAATTGACGATGAGGTCACCGTAAAACGACTGGAAACCTCACGCAGTAAGTACAAGGTGACACTGATCGCTGAGAACCCGGATTTCTCGCCAATCGAAGTCGACTTGCGTAGCAGCGACTTCGCAATTGAAGGTATTAGCGTAGGCGTAATACGCCGGCAGTTATAGCTCTATGGAGAGTCGCCACTCTAAAAGCGAAATGCGAGATTAGGAAATTACTGGTTTAAGAAATTGCTCGCTTATGAAATACAGCAGCGATAAAACATCGAACCTGCAATAAAAGGATAGGCAAAGAACGATTTGAGAATGTGTCGGACATGGCTAGAGAGTGTCTAAAGATTAGTAAGAGAGGCAAAGGAAGAGAAAGGCTAGGTAGCCAGCACTAGGTAAATTCCCGTCACGCCCTGTCCTGAATTTGGCACCAATCTATTGAATCCATTGGCAACTTGGCAAGCGCTCCACAAGTATCGGTCCGCAAGCACTGTGGAGTATAATTGAACACCCCTAGGGAAGCATGACCGCCCTATTTCTTCTTGCTTACTTTCTTCTTAGCCTTTTCCTTCCCTTTCGCGGGCGCCTTTTTCTCAGGCTTTTCTACGTCCCACCTGCCATCCCGGTGAAAAGCTTTCCAGCCCGTGGCTTTCTTCTCGACTTCCGTCTGTATGTATTGTTCCTTGGTTTTACGACTAAATCGCACAAGGGTTTTATTACCTTCATCATCCTCAGTTGGCGCAGAAAAAAGAAACTCATACTTCGGATCTATTACATCTTTATGGGGAAGCAATTCTTCAACCAAGGGGGCACGAGTCTCTCGATTCTTGGGGAATTTACTGGCAGCCAGAAACATACCCGACGCGCCGTCTCGCAATACATAATGATCATCCACCGTCTCACAAGCCAATTCTGGCATTTGCACCGGATCCATTTTGGGCGGTGCAGCCTCNCCGTTNCGAAGCAACTTACGGGTATTCTTGCAATCAGCGTTACTGCAGCCAAAATACTTACCGAACCTNCCNGTCTTTAGCTGCATATCGGCCCCGCATTTGTCGCATTCTATTACCGGGCCATCGTAGCCACGGATTCTGAATTCACCATGTTCAATTTCGTACCCCTGACAATCAGGATTATTACCACAAACGTGTAATTTACGTTTTTCATCAATCAGATAAGCATCCATCGCCGTATTACATATCTTGCAGCGATGCTTGTGGCGAAGCTGAATGTTTTCCTGCTTTTCAGCTTCCTCAGCCGTGTCGGTTCTTATCGCCTCTTCGCCCGGGGTCAGGTTTATAGTGCTCTTGCAGCGNTCTTTNGGTGGCAAGGAATAGCCNGAACAACCCAGAAAAACGCCAGTAGANGCTGTCCGNATCTGCATATTACGGNCGCACTGAGGACACTCAATATCAGTATCCGTGGGCCTNTTGGTGCGCATACCACCCTCTTCNGCTTCTGCTTCCGCAAGCTGACTGGTGAAACTCTGATAGAAATCATTCAGCAGAGATTTCCAGTTTTTCTTACCCGCAGCCACGTCATCGAGNGAGTCTTCCATCTTCGCTGTAAAATCGTAATTCATCAGCTCATCGAAACTTTCGATCAGCCGTTCGGACACGATATCGCCCATCTTCAGGGCNTAGAATCGCTTGTTCTCTACCCTCACATAACCTCGATCCTGAATGGTAGAGATAATAGATGCATAGGTAGANGGACGGCCGATATCTCGCTTCTCCAACTCCTTGACCAGACTTGCTTCGGTAAAACGCGCGGGTGGCTTGGTAAAGTTCTGGAAAGGATCAAGCTTTTCTAATTTGAGAGAGTCGCCGACTTCAACTTCCGGAAGTACCACGTCTTCCTCTTTAGATGGCATTACCCGCAAGTAGCCATCGAACTGCATTATGCGACCCTTTGTCCTGAGCTCGAACTTGTCTGCCGCAATGGTAATACTGCTGCTAAGGTAGCGTGCAGGAGGCATTTGGCAAGCCACAAAGTACTTCCAAATCAAGTCGTACAGTCGAACAGCGTCCTGCTCCATACCCATAAGCTGGGTTGGCAGCACTTTCACGTCACTGGGCCGGATTGCCTCGTGAGCTTCCTGTGCGCCTTCTTTAGAGCTGTAGAGAGCTGGCTTTNCCGGAAGGTATTCCTTGCCAAAATTACCCTCAATGTAGTCTCGGCACATCTGGATCGAATCATTACTGAGGTGCGTCGAGTCGGTTCTCATATAAGTGATATATCCAGCTTCATAGAGCCGTTGCGCCATAATCATGGTTTTCTTGACGCCAAATCCGAGCCTCGTGCTGGCCGCCTGCTGTAAGGTAGATGTGATTAACGGTGGCTTTGCCTTAGAGGAAGTTGGGCGGTCTTCACGCTTGCTTACCGTGTAATCTGCCGCCTCGAGGATTTTAAGCGCCGCATCAGTTTCGTCTTTGCTGCCTGGACGGAAGTTTTTCCCTTCATCTCGCACAACCTGGCCACGCAATTTATTTTTGTTGGAAGTGGTAAAATCAGAATANACTTCCCAAAACTCCTCGGGGATAAAAGCTCGAATTTCCTGCTCTCTCTCGACCACGAGTCTCACGGCCACTGATTGCACNCGCCCTGCGGATAGGCCTCTTGCAACTTTCGACCATAACANGGGTGAAACCATGAAGCCCACCACCCGATCAAGGAAACGCCTGGCTTGTTGCGCTTCTACATAGCGCATGTCTAATTCGCCCGGTTCTGAAAAGGCCTCGGTAATAGCGCGCTTGGTAATCTCGTTAAAGACCACGCGCTTATAGCGATCGGGGTCCCCACCTATTGCTTCCTTCAGGTGCCAGGCTATNGCCTCCCCCTCTCTATCAAGGTCNGTCGCGAGGTAGATATTGTCCGCTGATTTGGCGACCTTCTTTAAATCGGCAACAACTTTTTCCTTGCCCGGCAAAATCTGATAGTTAGCCTTCCAATCATACTCTGGGTCGATTCCCATTCTGCTTACAAGCTGTTGTTTTGCTTTCTTTTTCTTGTAGACGACCTTTTCTTCAGGCTTCATCTTCCGGGTCTTGGCTGCAGCTGCTGCCCGGGCCTTGGTATCGATCGGCTTGCCGCTGCCGCTGGTTGGTAAATCGCGGATGTGACCCACGCTGGACTTGACCACGAATTCCGGGCCTAAGTACTTGTTTATAGTCTTAGCTTTCGCTGGAGACTCAACAATTACGAGGGATTTTGTCATTTTATACGCCTGGATTGCGCTCTATTNAGATCTGACATGCTGCGAGCAGCGCACATATATAAGGGCAAGATTGTTTTGGGTCAAGTCTTGAGTAGACATTTATACAAGATTCCCGAGTTCAGCCACGGANCCTAAATGGCGNGAAACCTANCCGAAATTCGGGCAAAAGAAGCAGGNATCGTTTTCCNAAACGGATACTTAAGGTAGGAAAGTAATCATAAAGCGCTTGTTCTAAGTGCCAGTTAGCACTTTAAAATTGGCCGCCCGATTCATTAGGCTCAGGTCAAGCAATTTGCAATTTCCACAATAAAACTCTAAATATCCACTTCGCGCAGCCAGCCAAAAACATCATCATTCTCACCCTTTTGAATACCAACCAGGGAATCATAGAGGTGCTGCATCACAGGCCCGACAGTCTGCCCATCACCGTTTACCATGTGCCAATCATTATCGAAGAAAACCCGGCCCACCGGAGACAGCACAGCAGCCGTGCCGCAAGCCCCCATTTCCTGAAATGACCCAAACTCTTCCCTTAAGTCGATGGATCGCTCAACGGTTTTCATATTGAGCTGAGTCGCTGCGATTTCCATAACCGAGCGGCGCGTGATACTGGGCAAGATGGCATTGGACGCTGGTGTAGTCAAAGTGCCATCCTCCATGGATACNATGATGTTNGCAGACCCTGCCTCGTCGATATAACGATGTTCCGCTGAATCGAGATACAGCGCTTCATTGGCACCTAATTCCTGGGCTTTCAAAGTAGCCATCANGCCACCGGCGTAATTGGCGCCGGCCTTATAGCTCCCNGTACCCTGCGGTGCCGCGCGATCGAGNTCGGACACAGCTAAGCTGATGGCCGCGAGGCCTGCATTTNTATAATAGGGTCCAACCGGCGATACAAAAACCCGGAATTCAAATGATCGAGCTGGCTTGAGCCCGAGATTTTCACCAACACCGATCAGCATGGGGCGAATATAAAGGGACGCCCCTGAGCCATAAGGGGGTATCCAGGCATAATTCGCACGAACTGTTTCCTCCACAGCCTGCAGGAACAAGTTTTTTGGCACCTCGGGCATTAGCAGCCTNGCAGCAGTACGGTTCATGCGCTCGCTGTTGAGCTCAGGGCGAAAAAGGAGAATACGNCCATCTCTCGCAGTCTGGGCCTTCATGCCCTCAAANCACTGCTGCGCGTAATGCANAGAAGGTGCCCCCTCCTGNATAGAGATATTCTCATCTTTAATCAGNTTTCCTGACTGCCACTCTCCATAGATATGGGTAGCGGTAAAGCGGAAATCTGTTTTCACATATTGAAACCCGAGCTCNGCCCAGTTCAGTGGCTTCTTNATCACTTTTGCATCCAACTGCTATTCCTGTCTATANCTTATATACATNNATATTATTCAATATTGACTCTGNAATAGCCAGATAGCTCTTGGCTCAGATCANTTGCTGAATTAGACTNTGCACCAACTTTGATGGCAGCTGTCACTGCCAAATCTGAGCCGGAGGTTAGATTGGAGATTNCTGCACCAGGGCTTGTTGATATTGGCGCAAATCTCACCCACAGCTCATTTGAGCATGATTTCGCTGCCGTAATTACCGAGGCGCAAGC
>NYWC01000088.1 GCA_002684935.1 Gammaproteobacteria bacterium | reverse complement strand
GAAAAATATACATTACAACTTGATAGTCATCACAGATTTGTAAAACATTGGGATGTTAAGTTGATTAAAATGTATGAGAATCTGCAAGATGCAGGGCATAAAAAACCATTGCTTACTACTTACGCAACTGCATACGACCCAAATAATTTTAACATTAAAGATAACGCTGATGTTTGGGGAATGAAATTTGATAGATTCACGCCTGAAGGTGTAGTGTTTTTTCTTCCTTATACAATTGAAGATACAAGAAAACCTTTACCAGCAAGATTTTATTCAGCACATTTTGCTTTTACAACAGGTAAACATGTAGAAGAGGTTCAACATGACCCTTCTTTTTACTTTCACGGTGAAGAAATAACTCTTGCTGTTAGGTCTTTTACNCATGGTTATGATTTATTTCATCCAAATGAAATAATTGCTTATCANGANTACACAAGANNAGGTAGAACAAAACATTGGGACGACGATACAACTTGGGTNGAAAAAAANACANACACACATAATAGAGTAAGACAGCTATTAGGGGTAGATGGTGAAATTTGTTCTCCTTGTAATGAAAAACATTTTGGTGTNTATGGTCTTGGTNAAGAAAGAACTTTACAGGATTANGANGAATATAGTGGAATTAGGTTTANTGACAGAGCTATTAGACAATCATGTTTATATAATGAAATACCAACATTAGGTAAAAAGGATGAATTGTATCATTCTAAATTCTCTCATATATTAAATTTAAATGGAAATCAATTTCAATATAATGATTATACATTTTGTGCTATAATATTTGAAGATAAAAAGAAAAAAGAATTATATAGAAAAGATATAACTCATCTAAATCACTTAATTAAAAATAAAGATAATTTTAATATACCGGTAGAATCNAATACTAAAAAACCTGCTAATATAATTGTATGGGCACATTCAGCATCTAAAGGGTGGGCTGAACGATTAGTCATTCCTATTTAATGTTAATACCTAAAAAAATATTTCAAACATTTAAAACAGCTGAATTACCTGAGGGTATGGAACACGCTCAGCAAACATGGGCTGTAAAAAACTTTGTTTATAACTTTTACGACGACAAACAATGTCTTGAATTTATCAAACAACACTTTACACATAAAGAAGTAAACGCATTTATAGACCTTGTCCCTGGTGCATTCAAAGCTGATTTATTTAGATTGTGTGCTTTGTATATTTATGGAGGAGTTTATTCAGATATTGACACTGTACTATTAGAAGACCTGGGGGAACTTTTAAATGAAAATGTAAATCTTATAGTTTGTAGAGATGACCCTATGGCTAAAAAATGGCTATGGAATGGTTTTATAGCTACAACACCAAGACATCCTGCTCTTAAAATTGCCATACAAAAAATTATATCTAACGTTGAAAGTAAAGAGGAAAGGTTTTATCTTGAATACACAGGCCCTGCTATGTTTGGTAAAGCTATAAATCAATATCTTGGAAGAGATACAGAACAAGATTTTAANTTAGGTTTAGATAAAACAAGTAATATGTTAGTTGTTCAACATCAGAACGGTCATATAGTTTTTAATAAAAAGAATTACATAAAATGTGAATACCCTACAAAGCAACAAGACAACTTACCTTCTTACTTTTGGGATAATGTTGAGAAACAAAGAATATTTAGAGAGATACCAAGGAGAATAATTTATACAGCTTTAGATTATTTTGGTGTTAATGATTACATGATTGATAGTTTTAAAAAGCATAACCCCGATTATGAGTTTTTATTTTTTGACCAAACACAGGTTGATAAATGGTTTGAAAATACAGTATACAATGAATTTTACTGTACACTTTCAAACAAAGGAGAGATAAGTGATTTTTTTAGGTACTGTTATCTTTATGAAAATGGAGGAGTTTATGTAGATACAGACACTTTTTGTAATCAACCCTTAGACGATTGGATAACTTATCAAGATATAATTTTTGGTTTAGAAGGCAACGTTGTTAAGGAAGGTTTTTTTAAAGATAACTTTTTTGGTATAGGTTATGTGGTAGATAAAAAAATTGTTTCGGTATGTAACTGGGCAATTGCTTCTAAAAAACATCATCCTATTATGTTACAGGTTATACAAGATATAATGAACAACCCTGTTGATAAAGGTGCTTTAGTTAACACCGGGCCTGGTAGAATTACAAAACACGTTATAGATTATTTTGGAACAACACAAGACTATACAAAAGACGTATTTAAAGATAACTCAGCGTGTCTGTCGATAAATCGTTTTGGCTCTAACCAATCACATAGTAATGCTTTTAAAACATCAAAACCATTTGAAGTAACAAGAGATGATATTTACATAACCCACATGTTTGAGGGCACCTGGAGAACAGCGGAAAACAAAAACATAAAAAAATTAGACACATTAACAAGACCCTCTGTCACACACAACCTTACAATTTTTCCTTATGGAGATAGGTATAAAGGCGTATCAAGATATGATGAGAATACNGAAAGNACTTTGTTTATGAAAGANATTGGTGATTGTAGAAGTTTAACAGAGTATTTGTTTAATAAAGANTTTGACGTTATCAACTCAAAAGTTNTNCCTATANCAGGATANAGTAAAAAAGCAAAGTTTGAAGACTTTAGACATTTTTCATACAAAGGTAAAGATTACTTTTGTGCAGCGTATATAGATAGCGAGTTTAATACAAANATGGCTATTTTAGATTATCAATATACTTTTTTAGGAGATGTTGTTATAGACGAATATAACAAGATGAAATTTGGAGTTGGACCAGAAGTTTACTTTGAAAAGAATTGGTTGTTTTTTGAAAAAGATGATGAGCTTTATTTTATTTACTCAACAACACCCACCTTACAGATATACAAATGTGAAGATTGGGATACATTATACTTTAAAATTTATCATAAAGAAGATACAGACAACAAACACAACATTCCAAGAGATGAAATGTATTTTTCTAAAGTTACAACCGGTGGTTCAACCTCTCCTATAATTATAGAAGATAAGTTGATATATTCGATACATACAAAAATATATAACGAAAGAAAGTATAATCATTGGTTAGTAATGCTTGACAGTAACTTTAACTTTATAAAAATTTCTTCTGTTCCTTTTATAAACAAACACATAGGTTATGGACTATTTTTTGTTATGACTATGATAGATACAGGAGATACAGTAACTCTATCTGGAGGATTAGAAGATTTCCAAAACTGGATTTGGAAAATTCCTAAATCAAAATTATTAAATTGTTTTAATTAAAAANCAATATAAAAGACATTGCATTTAAATTCGTAAATTTGTAAAAATATTTAGCGGATGGCTTGTGAACTTTATATATTAACGTGTCCTATAGACGCAATAGGAGATGAGTGTACGTTTGAAATTAATTGTTGTAATGAACAAACAATTATCTACACTATGCAGCCTGATGATATTGTTGATGCTTGTGTAGACGGAACAGTTACTGTAACATCTTTATCTGGTTCAGCCTCAAACTCCTTTGAAGAATGTTCGTCTGATTGTGGTGATATTNCTATAGTACCTACCCAAACACCTACTCCAACNCCGACGCCAACTCCAACNCCGACGCCAGCTGGATGTAATGAGTGGGAGCTAGAAGGTGGTTTAGGTGGGGGTACGTTTAGTTACACTGATTGTGGTGGTAGTCCACAAACTCAAAGTGTAGATGATGGAGATTCAATGCCAGCTTGTGCATTTGGAGTGCCTGCTGTAATAGCCGGTAATGGGAATGTGACTCTAAATGGGCCTTGTCCTACTCCGACACCAACGCCAATACCAACTGCGACTCCTACACCAACTCCGAGCTCAACGCCAGTAAGTGTTCAGTGTTATGAGTGGGAACTATTATGTCCAAGTACAAGTCCTTATGGTTGTAGTTATGAATATATAGATTGTAACCTAGTAACTCAAACAGGGACAGTTGAGCCTGATAGAGATATAGACGCTTGTGTTGCATTCCCCAACATTCCAATAATAAGTGGTGGTACAGCAGTAGGGCCTTTTTCTGCATGTTCAGCAAATCCAACACCGACACCTACGCCTGGGCCACCAACGCCTACTCCTACTCCTTCAACAGGATGTACAGAATGGGTTTTAGTCTGTCCTAGTACTGCGCCAGGCACATGTAATTTTTCTTATAGAGATTGTGGTAATGTACTACAAAACGGTACTTTGTTTACTGACACTGAATATGAAGTTTGTGTAAAAGATGGTAATATACCAACTGTACAAAATGGACAAGCACGTAGTGAAAATGTTGGATGTTCATCTCCTACTCCCACGCCAACTGCGACTCCAGTTCCTACACCCACACCAACTCTTGGACCGCCAACACCTACTCCGACAGCTACTCCTACTCCAACACCTACTCCTACAGTACCTACTCCGACTAGTGTTGTACCTCCAATACCTTCACCAGTAGAAACGGAGTATACTTTAACGTATAGTCAAACTTCCAAAGGGTGGCCATCGTTTTATTCATACATACCTGATTACATGCTTGGTATGAACCAATACTTTTATACATTTAATGGTGGTAATTTATACCAACATAACGCAAATGGAAACAGAAATAATTTTTATGGCGAGCAATATAATTCTCAAATAACAACGGTGTTTAATCAAAACCCCCTTGAGAATAAAATATTTAAAACTATCAATTTAGAATCAAATGAGGCGTGGCAAGCAAACTTAGAAACTGATATACAACAAAACGGTTTTATTGACAGCACTTGGTTTATTAAAAAAGAAGGTGATTATTTTGCATTTCTAAGACAAACCGGAGAAGTACCAGCGCTTCCAGGGCAATACGCTATGAGGTCAGCTAATGGAATAGGAAAATCGACAAGCTATACAACTGTCGGAAACACAACTACTTTAAATTTTTCTAGTAACCCTGTGGTTGAAATTGGAAGCATTGTAAGTATTGGTGACTATTTATATTTTTCCTTACCGAGCTATACAACAATTAGTTTGGGTGGACAAATAACAAATATAAATGTAGATATCCCGGCAGGAATTAATCAAATTTCAATTGATACAAGTATAGCCGGAACAGCTCCAATAACAACTCAAGATGCGTTTATACTTTATATTAAAAGTTCAGTCGCTGAATCCCATGGTTTACTTGGTCACTATTGTATATTTACTTTAATAAATGAAAGCACTAATTCCACTGAACTCTTTGCTGTTGAATCAGAAGTAATGAAAAGCTATCCGTAAAAATTAGTATCTTTGCTTAGAATGGAGTTTAATATAAAAGAATTAAATCCTTCAGATTATGAGGATGTTTTGGTAGGATGGTGGAAAGATTGGGGTTGGCAACCGCCACCTAAAGATTTTTTACCAAACGATGGGATAGGGGGAGTAATGGTTACACACAATAACCAGCCTATTTGCGCTGGTTTTATGTATATGACCAACTCAAAAGTTTCGTGGGTAGATTGGATTATCTCTGATAAAAACATAGAGGATACCAAGTTAAGACACGAAGCAGTTAAGTTTTTGATAGCTGTATTAACAAACATCTGTCAGGATAACGGAAGTAAATATATATATGCGCTTTTAAGACATGAAGGTTTAAGTAAAACATACGAAGAATTAGGATACAATAAAGGAGATTCATACACACACGAAATGATAAAAAAATTATAACATGGCAGGATTTACAACAATAGCCGCTTTAGGAATGTCAGCAGCTGGTTCAGCTTTTAGTTTTATACAAGCAGGAAAGCAATCTAAGATTGAGAAAGACGCACAAAAAGAAGCTGCAAAAGCTATGGCTGAAGCAAAGAAAAAATTAGAGGTAAACATGTTAAGTGGTTTATCTATAGCAAAAGAACCTTATGAACTTGAAAGAGAAGCCCTTTTACAACAAGGAGCAGCAGCTTTACAGGCGGGTGTAGAGGGCGACACAAGAGGCGCAGCAGCTACAGCTGGTAGGGTAATGCAGGCTCAACAGGAAGCTCAAGCAGGTGTTAGAGCGGATATGTCTAAAGAAATGGCAGACTTAGACTTTTTAAAGGCTCAAGAAGAGTCAAGGCTACAAGGTGCAAGAGTTGATTTAGATTTAGGAGAAGTTGAAGGGCAACAAATGAGAGCAGCAGATGCTAGAGCAGCGAGAGCAGCATCTTTGCAAGCAGGGGTTCAAGGTTTAGTTGATGTTGGTTTAGGTGCAATGGAAGCGGGTGATGCTTTCTCAGGGACGCCGGAACGAAGAGCTGCGAATAAAGCTAAGAGACAGCAAAGAAGAGCTAATAGAAGAGCAAAAAGAAATTAAATTTTAAATTATGGCAGTTGGATATGGATATGTAAGGGATGATAAACCCACTCAAGTAGACTGGGGTCAGATTACAAAAGACGCAAGAGAATCTATTAAATCAATAGAATCTGATAGGCAGTCTAGACGTGATAAGATAGAACAAGACCAAAGAGATTTCACTAAGATGCTTGCTGAAAGACCTCTTGGGGGTGACCCAGTATACCAAAGGTTTATGGGTAAGTATTCTGCTATGACTTCAGCAGCAATGTTAGAAAATTTAAATAGATTAAAAAGAGGAGAGATAGGTGAGCAAGAGTTTAACACTTTCAGGGCTACTGTTGCTAGTGGAGCAGAAGGTATGGTGGCTACAGGTAAAGCCTACATAGCTGGTTATGATGAAATGGCTGAGTTAGCGGCAGGTGATGGTGCAATGTTGACTAAATACATGAACGCCAACGCACAACGTCTTTTTAGTTTAGAGGGAGTAGAACCAATGGTTGACCCCATAACAGGAGAGACCACGTATTTTATAGAAAATGAAGATGGAGAAAAAGAAATTGTAGATGTTTCTCTAGGCTTAAGAAGAACTGTAGCAAAAACTAAAGCGTTTGATACAGAAAATTTCATGACTGATATTCTTAAAGCTAAACCTAATACGTTTGTGGATGACCTTAAAGGTTCAGTTACAGGACAGTTTTTAAAACAAGTAAATGGTAAGGTGACGTTTGATGAATCCCCTATAAGAACACAAGCTCAAGCAGCAGTTCAACAGAACTCTCATGTGTTTGACATATTGGGATTAAATAAAACTCAAAATGCAAAAGGCGAAACGTATAGAGTGCAGGCTTTACCGTCTGATTATTATACTCTACAAACACAAGAGGAGAGAGATTCAAGGCTTGCAGAGTTACAGTTGGATACGAGCATACTGTATGTGGATAACAATGATGGACCGTTAGTAAGTGAAGCTCAAAGAGATGAGGCTGAAAATTTTATTGTAAACGAAATTAAAAGTAGAGCTACAAGAAGTGATACTGCTGCGGGCTACTTAGAAAAACAAAAAATAGACGCAGACCTTAAACAAGCTAAAGAAACTATTAAAGCTACAGTAGCTAAAACACTTAACACAAACGCTAATACTAATTTAATTAAAGCCAGAACGCTGGAGGTAGATGACGGAGAAGATTCAGATATTGCACAAAACATGGAATCGATAACTGAGTTTATTAGAAATGAAATATCTGGACCAATTGCTGCGGGACTTAGTAGAGGAAAAGGTATGAGATTGCCGTTTACCACAGGGTGGTTAACTGATAGGGATAATCAAATAGCTAAAAGGCTTAATTCTGTATTGGGTAACATTGGTGTTAGTATAGACTCACAAAAATTAGGAAGACAACAACTAGAGCTTAGAATACCTACTGCAGCTGGGTCTTTTGCTAACGTTGAAATAGATATCCGAGGTTTAAATGCTGAGGAAATTATTGATAAGGTTACTGAAGCAGTTGTTTATGTGCCAGACGAAAATTTACAGATAATTTACGATAGATTTATTAAAGATAAAAACGTAGGCGGCTCTACGCCAACTACAACTACAACTCCAGTGGCTGGTGGGGGCGGTGAACTAGATTAATAGTATGGATGAAACTAGAAAACTTTATGACGTATTAGTTAGGGATGGTTACTACACTAAATCTTTTGAAGATTTCCAAGTTCAACTAAATGACCCAGCATACGTAGATAAAGTTTATGGAGTGGTTACTAGAGATGGTTTGTTTACTCAAGACAAAGAAGTCTTTATAGAAAAATATAAAGTAAAAAAAAAAGACGAAGAAGAAGTCATTACGGAATCAGAATCGGAAACTGGTTCTTTGGAATCGCCAGAGTACGAGTCCGTTCTACCTAGCGTTATAGCAGAACAAGAAAAAGACACAGCTCTTGAAAGAACACTTGGGAAAAACTTTATAACAGATTTTTTTGGAGATATATATAGAGCTGCCGAACAAGGTCAAGTTCAGGGAGCAGCTGTAGATGATGCTTTAGAGGTAATGGATATCTTGGGAAGTGGTAAAAATGTTACTCAAGAAGATGTTCAAACTTTTATTGCAGCAAACAATGAATTAGCAAACACCGCTGAGTCAGATGAAATGCGAAAGTTTAATGAAGATTTTGACGCAGCTGGAGGGGGGATGTTTGGTTTTGTAAAAGCTTTATTTCAAAATAGAGGGCAAATTATACCTCAGCTATTTGTAAGTTCTGTGTCGGCCATGTTAAATCCAGCGTCATTAAAGGCTGCCGGTGGTATAATTGGAGCGGGTACTGCAGCGGGTGCAGGAGCAGGTTCGTTAGCAGGAGGAGTAGGAGCTATACCAGGGGCGATAGGCGGATTTATTTCAAGCTTACCTGTTGCGTTAGGTGCGGCAGGAGGAACATTAGAAACCGCATTATCTTTTGGTGAATTTTTACAAGAAGAAATAGAGAAGAATGGAAAAGAATTCACAGAAGAAGCGGTAATGGAAGTACTGAATGACCAAGAAGCTTACGGAAGAATTAAAAATAGAGCTGCAGGGAGAGGTTTGACTATTGGTGCAATCGATGCGTTGACAGCTGGTATTGCAGGGAAAGCAGTGAAGAGTTTAAAAAGTGCTGCTAAAAAAGCTGGTAAGTTTAGTCGAAAAAAACAAGCGGCAAAAGAATTAATATCAGCAGGTGGTATAGAAGCCATTGGCGGTTCAGCTGGAGAAGCTATAGCTAGGGGTGTTGTGGGTCAAGAAATGGATATAAAAGAGATTGGGTTTGAGGGAATAGCAGGAACGGCTACTGCCCCAGCTTCATTTGCTTATGGGCAATTAATTGCAAAACCTCAATACTCTATGAATAAAGGTCTGGTAAAGAGAGCTGATATTGAAAATGCAATTAACAATGCTGACGACAAAGACTTTGCTAAAACTAAATTTNAAATTAAAAATGACCCTATACTTCGTGAGTTAGTAGAGGATAGAAAAAAAGCATTAAAAATTAGAGATGAGGTCATAAGAGAGGGGGAGACGGCACGTTCAAGTCTTAGCCCTGAAGCTCAAGAAAAAGTTATTGAGTTAGAGATTGAAAAGAAAAACCTTCAAGGCAAAACAGATAAAGGCTCACAGCTAAGGTTTGAAGAAATAGATAAAGAGTTAGAAGGATTGTACCAGTTAAAACCTGAAGAAGTAATTAAAGAAACTGAAACTATTGAGAGCGAGGAAGTAATAGCCAATAAAAACAGAGACCCTGAGGTAACTACAGCAGAAGCTGTAGAAGAAACTGTAGAGGAAAAAGCTGGTTTAACTATTGAGGAACAAATAAAAAGAAGAACTGAAGATGTTGATAATCAGATAGAGGGTAAACCACCTTCTAAAAGATTTACAACTAGAGGTGAAGAGGTTAGTGTTGCTGTGGATAATAACATAGTAGAAGTTATTAATGAAACTAAGTCAGAAAATATAAGCGAGCAAAGAGATAAGATATATAAAAGTATTTCTAAACCGCTTAACACATCGGAGTCAAGGAAGAAAGCCTTCTTGGATTTAGTAGATACTTTATCTAAAGACTCAGACGTAGATAAGTCAACCATAGGTAGGATAAAAGCAACCATTCAAAAATCAACATACGACTCTCCTGATAAAGTTAGAAATACATTAGATGGTATTGTAACTACATTTGATACACAAGAAAGAAAAGACTTGTACAAAAAAGGAAATAATATTACTGCTAACATTAAAACCCAAATAAAAAGAGCAAGGAAAAGAGGAGTAAGCCCAGAGGTTACATTGGCAGCAGAACAGTTTTTAGATATTAACCCTCTAGACGTAGCCGATTTAAAAGAGTATGTCAAAAAAGCTGAACAAATAACAGAGGGATTAAAACCTACAAAGATTACTACTGAAGGTTCAAACATAGCCTCTCCATTTGTAGTTGAAGATGTAAATAAATATACTCTAGGGGAATTAAAACAGGTAGAGATTAGAAATGCGCAAATTAAATCAGAAGCTTTTCAAGAGTTGACAGGAGTATCCGCAGATGAACTTTCTATGAATGAGGTAAATGAAGTTTTAAGAAACGCATACAATGAAGGTGTATCAAACCCTGATGCTTTTATTATAAGTGAGATAAGTAAGATAACTGGGAAAGAACAAATCATAAATACAGCAGCTGAAAATGCTTTCAATACTTATAAAACTATTGTACAAAGTCAAATAGAAACCGGAAAAGATTCTTTTAATGCTAAGAATGAAGTTAAATTAAGTCCAAGGGAGAAAAAAATTATTCAAGATTTTATGGAGATTGATATAAACGACCTGTCTATTCCAGAAAAAGTAAAAGTTATAGATGCGATTGTAAACTTTGCTACTAATCAAGGTACAGGAGGAATGGTTTCTACAATATCTAAGTATAGGGGAAGTCAGATGGCTGCGATGGATAATCAAAACAATTTAAGGTCAAGTGAAGTAAAAAACATTGTGGATACTTTATTACCTACCAGCACAGGTTTGTATTGGAGTACTAACATTGCTTCTCTTCCAATAATGTCTGAGTTTATGTTTGGGAATCAGACAGATTCAAATACGTTTTTTAAAAACAGTGGTCTGCAAGAAGTCATAAATGGTAGTGCAAATGGTGAAAGAATTGCTACTGCTATAGGTGATATATACCATGCTAAGTTTTTTGAAAGCAATCCAAATGACCAAGATTTTTATTCTCCAGAAAATGTAACCGAGAGAGGTATGTATGCTTTTGTAAATAGAACCATAGTGGGTACAGAATCACAACAACAAGAAGAGTTTGGTAGAAGAAAAGGATTAGTTGAGGAAGCTATGGAAGAATTAAAATATGGTAGCGAATTAGAAAGACAAAAAGGTGAGGATTATACAAAGGTTTATGACCGCATATTAAAAGATGCAACAAAAATAGAAGATGTAAAAAGTAAAGTCGCCAGCTCTAACATTGATGCTGTTGATTATATTATTAATGAATGGTCTGAGTTTTATCCAGATTTAAAAAATCACGCTGAAGGTATATATAATATAATTTTAGAAAACGACCCTAACTATGTTGGAGACACTTATAGCTTGTTAGAAGAATCAGCTGACTCTAATTTTGATGACCCTGTGTTTGTTGATGACACTTATTTTAATAAAAGAAAAATTCATGATAAAAAAACAGGTGTGTTAGAGCCGAATCAACGTTTGTATACTTTAAAAAAGGGAGATAAAAAACGTTATGTAAATTTGGATTTTGATTCTCAACAAATATTTAAAATCAGAAAAGCTTTGATTGATATTAATACCGCTGAAGGTATACAACAGTTAAAAGGTTATACAGATTCTNATTCTTTTAAAGATATAATTCAAGATGGAGATGTAAGAGAGGCTTTCTTAAATAGGATTAAGGAGTATGTAAATTCTAAAAGAGGTAATAAATTTATATCTGAGAAGTCAAGAAAAGATGCTCGTATATTAAACAGGTTTGTAACTTTAGGTGTGTCAAGAACTCTAGGAAGTGTAGGGCAATATCCAAAACAGTTAGTTCCTTTATCTAACACCGCTGTAAATGCAGGTGGACAAAACACTTTTAATGCTGTAAAAGAATTTACATCGAATAAAGATTTAAGAGAATGGATAATAAATTTACCTTTTGATATTGCTAACAGGGGGATTGAAGCTTCAGCTTTAATTGATTCTTATGATAGTAAGTTTCAAAAACAAGCGAGAAGTAAAAGTGGTAAAATGGTGGCTGAAGTAGAAAAATTGCAAAACTGGTGGTTAAAACAAATGCTTATTAATCCAGATAAGATTGCAGCTAACGCATCGTGGGTGGCTTACTATGGAAGGCAGATGAAAAGAAAAGGCATCAATGTATTTGAAGAAGGATTCGACTGGGCTAACCATGAAGTAGACCAAGAGGCTGGTAATTATGCTCAACAACAAGTAGACAGACAGCAGAACACATCTCAAAAAGAATTACAAGGAGCTTGGTTTAGAAGTGATAATACTAATACAAGGTTACTAACTAAAATATTTTTACCCTTTTCAAATTTTTTATTAAATCAAAAGAGTAGAATGTATTCTGATTTAAACACCATGACTAATAAAAACTCTAACACGCCTGATAGGGTTAAAGCAGCTCGTTCTTTAGGAGGACTTATTGTAGAAACCGCAGTGTTTAATGCAATTGGATTAGGTTTAACTATGGGGACTGCAGCATTATCTAATATGCTAGGAGCTCCAGAGGAAGACCCAGAAAAACTAGAGCAACAAACAGCTAACAGAATTAAAGGTAGGGCTGGTAATATTGTGTCGGATATATTAAGTCCACTTCCACCCCTTGATGATGGAGTGAGAATAGGTTTAAACGCCCTTATTGCCTCACTATCAGATGATGAAAATCCTTTTGAGTTTTACACAAGCAACGAAACTTTATTAGAAGATTTAGGTTTGGGAAGTATTGTGATAGAAAAATCTATTGAGCAACCATTTGTTGCAATAAAAAGTATGCTGTCTGGTACTTATAATGGTAAGGAATTAGATAAAGAACATTTAGAGTTGGCGCAGATTACTGCGGCAATGTGGCCTTTATATATTTCTGGTGCACTTCCAGCAGAGGTTGGCTCTATAATTACTTACAATTTGAAACGAATTAAAGACAGTGTTAAATAGTTATGCCTTTTAAAAGTCAAGCACAAAAAAAATGGATGTACGCTAATATGCCAGAGATGGCTAAAGAGTGGGAAGATGAAACGCCAGCAGGTCGTTTACCAGTACGTTTAAACTCTTCATCTACTTCTAAAACTAAGATTAGCCAGAGAAGAAGAAGGCGTAAAATTAAAAGATAGCCCAGTAAATCAAATAGAAAATCCCAGCATTTATAAAAAGGGCTATAACGAATTTTAAATTCTTATTAGACTTCATCATTAATAGATTCATTAATAGTTTTGAGTTTACTATTAAGAAGGAGAATGGTCTTGNGAGTCTCTTCATACTCTTGGTCTACTAAAGTTTCGTAAATCTGATTAACTGAGTCGTGAATATCAGCCATTATAAAGTTAATGTTTTGAAGTCTTTTCTTATCGAGCGGTGTTATAATCATTATTTAAAGCTCACTGCTACTTAAAGTTAGGAAATTTTTTCTAACATATCATTTATTTTATCAAACTTTTCTTTAAGATAACTTGTTTGGGGCACGTATCCATATTCCTCCCTGCACTCTTTAAAGATTTCTTTTAATTGTGATTTAATAATAAAATTTAAATGTTGATTCTTTTCTTTTAAATTAATATTTTGATTTACGTACCTATAATATTTTGATTTTAAATCATTCTGGTTTCGTATGTTGATAAAATAATTAACCTTTAGTCTATCATACATTTCCTCATAAGCATTGACATAATAAAAGTCATTATTAAAAACAATACCTTCAAAAACTTTTAAACCGTGAAGCACGGTGGCGTGGTCTTTACGTAAACAAGAACCTATTTCAGCTAGAGAGTGTGAGGTTAAATCTTTACATAGCCTATAGTAAACAGCTCTAGCGTAAACTAAATTACGATTCCTACGCTTGGTTCTAATATCGGTGTCGAATGTAGACATGACCTCATTTCTTATTACTTTTAATTTAGTTCTGTCTTTAAAATTATTGTTTATCATTAGTTATAGTTTTGTTTAGGTTAATGTAATCTAAGTAGTCGTCACAGTCTATGACGTTAAATTTAAAGAACAGTGGATGCATTGACTTGCTGTTCAAATATTCTACACTAAAAAATAAAGGACTCTTTAGTTCTACTACACCAGCTACTAATCCAAATCTTTTAGTGGGCATAGACATTCTGTTTTCTTGATACATCTCCTCAGCTAATCTATCCAGCTGCATAATAATGCCTGCGCTATATATAGAAGGTAAACTTTCAAGGTCCTCTAGGAATGTTTCTTCCATTTCATAGTAGTGCTCATCCCCTGTGTATTTCTGCGGTAAATCCATATTGTCTCAGTTCTTTCAGACGGTACTCCTGAAGCTTTGACACTCTACCTTTCTTGGTTTTGATTTCGTAGAACTCAATCCCATACTCTGGGTGCAATGCAAGAACATCTGGTATACCATTCTTGTTAGTCTTTATTAATTTTAAAACAAAGTAACCATCAGCTTCCAACTCTTTTATTTTCTTTGTCTGAATCTGTTGCTCGGTCATATTATAAAGTTAGTTATTTATTTTCTTTCTTTGCCTTCTCTTTTTCTTTCTCGGCATCTTCTTTTAATTGTTCGATGGCTTTGTCATAACCTTTCATTCTTTTAAGAGCTTCAAGGGTTCCGACTGATAGGCTTCTTATCTTCATCATCTCGTTGATGACTTCTTTCATAATGTTATCAAGCTTATCTAGCTTGTTCATCATCTCAATTAATTTTTGTTCTTTCATATTTATAAACTTAGTAAATCTTTTTTGAAGTGACGAAGCGTGTAATCTTTTTTCTTAGTCACTGTTTTGTAAATCCTTGTTTCGATTCCCTTCTCTGCAAATACCCAGTAGACATCACTGGATTTAGAATCCTTTGTTGTCATCCTGTCACGTGATTGCCAATAACTTAGAGCTGAGAAATCTATGTTGTAATATACTAGACAGTCAGCCTTTTTTAAACTAATCCCTTCTCTTCCGCTGACAATCTGAAGAGCTATGTTTTTGTTCGTGGTATTAAATTCATCTAAGTCATCAGTTAAACCATCCCCGTAGACTTGTTTTAAGGCACCATACTCGGCTTTAAACTTATAGAATATACCTATCTTCTGATTCTTAAATTCAGTGTGTATAAACTTAGCTTTTGAAAGGTCAGTTACCATACCTTTTCCGCTTTCCAACTTCACGGTTCCTGAAAACAGCTGATGTATCTTTGACATCTTCTTTACTCCTGTATCCCCAAGGATAGCGTCATCCGTTTTCTTTCCCTCAATAACACTATGCTCCCTCATTTCTTTTACAAACCTATAAGTTAGGTCGCTCATCTTAACCTTCAAGACATGTTCTTTTATCTGAGATTTAAATCCCGCCTCTTTCTGAGTGTAGCTAATCATGTATGGTTTCATTTCATCAAGAATTGATTGCTTCCCGTCATCATAATTATTCAAAGGAAAAGACTTGATTACCCTTTGTGTCACATTTACATACTCTTTAGCAAACTTATAAAAGCTAACATGATGTTTAAACGGACTCGATGGACACGCATACACTTGATGATACATCTGACTAAATGACTCAGGAGTGGGAGTACCCGACATCAAGATAACATAAGGCTTTTGTTTGGATACCATTTGTTTTATAAGTTTTGTTCTCTTACTTGGTTTAGGATACGCTCCAAGTGTATGAGCTTCATCTAAAACCATAAGGTCAAACACCCCTTCTACCTTGTGTAGACTCTCATAATTGATGACAGTCAAGTCATAGTTAGGGTTTAACTTCTTGTAGTCAGCGGAAATAGAACTAATTGCTTTCTTTTTAGTCACAAACAAAAGATTTTTTATACCTAGCTTGTTAGCCACACCCATAGCAGTCAACGTCTTTCCTGTTCTTACCTCCATAGAAAGATAGACAAAGCGGTGTGCCTCCAAAACCGTGTGGGACTTATCTATAATCTCTATTTGATAGTCTCTAAATTTCAAAATATAAACTCTTCTTCGTTGTCTTCTTCTTCGCTAACTTCTTCTTGTAATTGAATCCACCTACCTGTCATGTCTCTACCCTCTATTGGTTCTTTACCTGTTTTGAATACACAGTAGTCGTGTAACCACTTATAAAACTTCTGTCTGCTTATAGTAAACTTTGACTTCGGTCCGTAATCAGGATACTCGTTGATGAAATCAAAATACATTTCATTTTTATGTATTTGTAATCCAAGACTTAATTTGTCATTCTCTTCCTGTCCATTAATTAAACCACACCACTCAATAAAATCATGAGATGTTGCAGCGGACAGCTGTCTAATCTTCAAGTTAACAAAGTTACTCTCGACGAGTCCTTGTTTTAAATACAACTGAAGACACTCAATCATGTAGTTGTCAAACACACACCACTCATCATCATCCCAATCTCCAAAGAACAACTGCCCAAACTCATCTAAAGGACTAAAGTTTTTATTATAATGTTGGTAAAGTTCTAACTCCCACTTCCTTCTAGCAAAACTATTACCCGCACCTTTAATTGCGTAGTTAGTAGTGATAGCAATCTTCGGGCTTTTATCAAATGGAATCTTTATTGCGTCTTTGTTTTTCTTCTCCAGAGTCAGACCTTCTGTTACCACGCTGAAGAGTCTCTCGAAATTAAAATACTTCTTCACATCATCAAAGCAAAGTATCTGTGTGTCTGCTGACACCAATTGATAAGCAAATGATTTCTCAAAAGCAAAGGCTTTACCGTCTATTGTAACTAGCTTTTTCATGTGGCTCAGAGCGTTCATAAATATACCCTTACCTGTTCCACCTTCAGGGTTGTCTGATATGACCTCGTCATTAAGTATAACGGCAGGACAATACGATAAGTTCTTATGTCCGTGCATTAAAAAACCTATCGTTGACTCCATTGATAGTTTTCTTTTAGAATCTTTGTTGCATACATTATTTATAAATGTTCGATAGTCACACTCTGTGGTTATACAATCTTTGTATGCTCTATCTATCACTTGGTCTTTCCACACATACCCGTCTAAATCTACATAGTCAATCGACCTTACCCTGTCTTGCTGTACCTGAACCGCACAATTATTAAAGTATAAATAAGAGGTATCACTTGTGTCCTCTATAAAATATACATCTATGGTATTAATAAGAGTTAGGAACTCCTCCTTGAACAACCTTGTCTGCTCGGCAAAGTAATTATAGATAGACACATCTTCTAGTTGATACAAGTAATCAAGTACGAAATCTTTTATTTCCTTCTCGCTTGTATGGTCAATTAGATTGTTAGTTATCTTAACAAAGATAAAACTCTTACTTCCCTCAGGGGAATATTTGTGAAACCCGTTGTCTTCAAGAAAGCGTTTAAACAACAGCGGTACTATTTTTATAACACCCTTCTCGTTCTTAGTCCAAAACTCTTCTTCCTTTCCCTCCTCTGCTTTTTTAATTACTTCATCAATAGTCTCATCAGGAATATTTGTTTTCTTTAAATCATTCTTTACATCTTTCTTTGGCTCTCCTCTTTTTAATCTTTGCTTTATATTATCTATGGTCTCCGTGTCCTCGTAATACTTAGTCCCGTGTAAATTCTTTTTGCTATACGCTGAGTTAATTGTAGTCTCTATCTCTCGTGTGGGAAAGTCTTTGGTTGCATAGTTGTTACATATTATTGAAGCGGTAGACCTGTTAATACCAAACTCATTCATAGCTTGGGCTATAACATAGACATTATTATTCCTTTTCCCTATTGACATTGGGTACTTGAGCGTCCACCACTTGAGTAGTATCTCTACTATCTTGCTTTCGTTTGTAATTTTTAACAAAGGTTGACCTTGTGCTAAATGCTTTTCTTGGTATTCGTCTTCTTCTAGTTTTTCCCATATCTTACTTTGTTCATTAACATAAAGCTGTGGGTCAGAACTTTCGTAACATACCCTTGATACATTCTTTGAGGTTGTATCAAAATAAGGGGAAGCAAAATGTTTATTAAGTGCATTGAAATATTTTTTATGATTGTCTGCCTCAGGAGGTATCTGCACCAACACTTTCAAGCCATTGCCTGAAGGCGACACAAACACGCTGTAAACAAACTTACTTTTTTTAAATTTCGCCCTGTCTTCTTCTAAATCTTTTTTCTTTTTATACCCATCAAGGTCAAGGCAAATCAATCCTGAATGAGTGACAAGAGAAGAGTCAGCACGCTTGTTAAAGGTTCCTGAGAAACATATTGATGGTAACCTTTTTTTAAGTTCATTCCTTTTTGTTTTATCCTTTTCCGCTCTAATGCTTTTGACTAACTCTTTATTCTTCCCTTGCTTTATTCTTTCGAGTATAAACATTACTTCTCTATGGAAGGGAGCGTCAGTCTCAAGTATGTTTTTAAATATTGTTACTTCTTTTTTCAATTTGTTTGTATGTTAAAAAAAGGAGGAGGAAAGACTAATTAATATGAAAAAGAAAAACTCTCCTCGCTCCTGTTATAAATTAAATTTAATTAACTAGAATGGTGCTTTGTCAACCTTGACATTGTACCACCCGTTGCCCAAGTAAATAGTGTCCACATTAGACTCTCTTTCTTCAGCAGTTTTTGAAACCATAGCCGTAGAGTTCTTACCATATTGGTCGTCCCCGTCAAAGATTAAGGCAGTCAAGTTAGCATAACTTCCCTTCTCTCCTTTAACTATTTTTTCTTTTGGTATCTTATCAAGGTTAATACTTATGTTTAAAGTACCAATAACCTTTCTTTGATTACTCATATATATATATATTTAAATTACTTTTTTAGTGTACGACGCTCGTACATCTTCAGTTGCACCCTCACCATAATACTTCTCGTATTGCTCAAGTGCCTCCATAACTCTCGTTCTACCCATATCAAGAGTATCTTGCGAGGGAGTTATCTCACACACGTCATAATAAACTTTTCCTTTACTATCTTCCTTTGGTTTCTTCCCAATAAATATAAACTTAAAGTTCATACCATACATCTCTTTATAGAGATACGCCTGAGAATTATATCCAAACGAGTCAAGTGTCCACTTGTTGAAATCACTAGGGTTTCCACTTGTAGTTTTGAAATCTATTATGACATATTGTCCCGTCTCATCTGTCGTGATGAGGTCGGCTTTCCCTTTCCAATTGTGTCCATGTAGTTCACAAATGGTGGGTTGCTCTCTCAGAGCCTCAGGATTGTTAAGTAAATCCCTGATGAACTGAGTACACTCGGTCTTGTCGCTTATAACCCAATCCGCTATGTCTTTAATCGCCATAGCTTCATTGGTTTTTAAAACAAACTCAACCTTGTTCTCCTCCAAATACTCTTTGTATTCTTTAGAGTTTCTTGTCTTAGCCTCTACCATTGGAAAGTTCTTTGCTTTGTCTTCCTCTAATAAAAGCTGATGAAAATACCTACCCGACTCCAACGCTTCGTTTAAACGCATTGGCTTTCTAAATGATTTGATATCGTTTCGTAGCGACTTCACATCACTATTAGAGAGGAACTTAGACCCGAACTTCCCGTAGTAATCTTTGTCGTTCTTTAACTTCTCTATTATCTTACTACTTTCCATACATTTCTTTTTTCATGTTCTGAACTAGCTTCGTATCTAGTATTACTTTTTCTGACATAATAACTAATATCTCCTCCCACTCCTTACCCTCTTTCCTATGGTTTTCTGCACTCTTTTTCATAACTGCATAGTTAGCCTTAGTCATTTTGGTCTTGGTTAGCGGTGTCATTAGTTGTTCTACTTCCTCTTTCTTTTGTTGTTTTTGTTGGGTTATAGCATTGGCAACCTCATTGTATGAAGCAACCGCAGCGTCTATTCCTATACCAAAATTAGCTAATGCTCTACCCCAAGCTGATGTCTCGCAGTTTTCTACATAACTTGTCCTGTTAATGAATGAACTTCCCTTTACCTCTTGAGCAATCCCAGACGCAATCGGGTTTTGTTTGTCATCATAAATTATAGCCTTAATAGTTATTGATGTATCGTTGATGTCAACGACTTCGGATATCAAGCTGTATCCAATATAATTAGAACGAAAATGTTTTAGTCTTTCACTGACCTCAACATATTCTTTCCCCTGTATGTTTACTGATTTTAATTTAGTCATTTTTATTTAATTTTTGAGTTAGTTTATAATATTTTTTTAGTATGTGTTCTCTTGTCTCTTTGAGAATCCTTAGTCTCTTAGGACTTTGTCCTGAGTTCATCTCTCGAGCCATACTATCTTTTACTCTTTCTAATTTGTCTTTGTACTTTTCTAATGTTAATTCTATTACTGCACCCGTCCACCCTTTGTTTACGAAGAAGGAATACAAGCCTTTGTCTATCTCCACATAATAGTTTGCACTCTTTTGCGGGTCATATATTTTAATCTCTCCACTCATATCATCTTTGGTTATCTTAACACCTAAGTACACACACGCCTTGTAGCCGTCTCCGTCTACCTCGACACTTGAATGTTCAGAGCGAGCCTGTTTAAACACTCTCTCTAATTCATTAGTGTTCAATCTTGTTTAGCTTTTGAATGATATGCAAAAGGTCAGGGTCTTTATCTACCTTCGCCTTGAAGCTATGGACTGCGTGGGCAATGTTAGAAACATCTTGGACTAGTCCAACCTTATCTGCATAAGATTTAATTTCTGTAAATTTCATTTGTCTTTTGTCATGACAAAGGTAGAACAGGAGTTGTCTTGCTTCGACGACTCCCGCTTCCCTTGACTTTACAAACAAATCAGAACTCTCTATACCCAAATGGGTACAAATATTTTCGGTGTATTGTTTAAATATATACTCTTTCATTGTATTTCTTTAAGTTTATTCATTGCTTTATTAAAAGTCTCATACTCTTTAAAAGATAAGACAGATAAATCAATTTGGTTTAAATCTTTAATTGAACTTGCTACTGCTTTTACAATAGCCTCAATTCTTAACTCTTCAAATGTTTGTTCTTTTTGCATAATTAAAAGTTTAATAATTGTAATCTTCTTCTGTACTTCTTAGCTAAAGCAAACTTTTTCTTTGCTTCTTTAAGTAAATATAAATCTCCTTGAGGTATTCTACAAACTAGATAAGGCTCTCTTGAAGACTTTCTAATAACCTGTACATCTTTCTCAGAGTCAAAAGAAATCAATAAGCGTACTGCTTGGTTTCTTTGCTCTAGCATACTATCGTATACAAATGATTTATGTCGTTTCTTTCTGCGTAGTTGACGCAAGAAAGGTAGTGAAGGGGTTGAAAATAATGTCATAATAGTCAGTCGTTTTTTTGTTGCAATCTAAACAATTATATGTAAGTGCGGTGTACTCTCCTTGATACTCGTCATTTATCATCTCGATATTATTACTCCCACACACGCTACAAATTGTTTTTTTCATTGATTATCTAATGCAAAGATATGTAATAATTTTTTAATAACAAAATAAAAAAAGAAGAACGACTCAGGCATTACATTTTTATATCGTCTTTCGTATGTTGACCCTTTCATGTCAACTGCCTGACCTTCTTTTAGAGTTCGTTTAAACGTTCTCTTTACCAAGTTATAGTTTTTTTGCTTATATCCATTTCTTCAAAATAACCTCTAACCTGAGGGTATAACTCGTCATGCATATTATCATCTAACATTTGAAATTCATTGTCCCATATATCAATGTCATCAATTCCATAACCATTTTGATAATAAGCCGTTGCCTCATATTGTTTCCCTTTGTAATCAAACTTCAGGTTTAAATGAAAGTTCATACAATACGCTTCCTCTGAAGAAATATTAATTATGCTATCCTCTCTCTCTTTTAATTCGTGGTCGTGTCTTTCCATAGTTTTAATTGTTTATTTGTTTAGTTTTTGGGTAATTAAATAGTTCAGAAATTTCATCAATTATATTATCTCCAAATTCTTCGTTACCATATTTTACAAGTATGTCTATTAATTTATTATGTTTCTCCATAGTTTTAGTTTTTATTTCTTCCATAACTATATGTATTTATTTATTAAATCCACACCCTCATAGACATCTATAAGGTGTTCTAAGTTCGTTTCTGAAAACTCTTCCTCGTACTGAGTGAGTTCTCTTCTATTCATATTCTGAAAGTCGCAATCTAAAAATGTGCCACCTCCGTTGCCGTCATTCCAAATCAGCAATCCATTTATGTTTGTCTTGCACTCATACCCTAATCCTAATCGAGTCTCAAAGTATCGTACACCCGTAACCTTTAATTGTTTTTCCATATCTTATTTTTTATATAATGCTTTTAACATTTCTTCCATAGCAAAATTTTGCATTGCGTATAGGTTGTCAACCTTCCTGACTTC
>NYWC01000009.1 GCA_002684935.1 Gammaproteobacteria bacterium | reverse complement strand
CACCAGAGTAAGAAAGTCTGAATCCGCGTGTTGAAACTGCTGCTGACTGTCCTGAGCTTTCTGTCTATTTTCCCCGCCGAGCTCTCGAGGGTCCTGGATACTCAGGGCACTCACGATGACCAACATTTCCGCGAGGCAATTTTGCGCGTTCGCTGCTACCAGCATGCGGCCGAATTTGGGGTCAACCGGCAGAGTTGCAATCTGCCGCCCTGCCCTCGTCAGCTTACGCCTGGCATCAAGCGCATTAAGCTCCTCAAGCAGTTTAAAGCCATCGTTGATAGCCTTCGATTCCGGCGGCTCAATAAAAGGAAAACTGCCGACCTCACCAATGCTCAGGTGCAACATACGCAGGATTACTGATGCAAGGTTTGTCCGCAGGATTTCTGGATCAGTAAACTCCGGACGCGCATTGAAATCAGACTCGGTATAAAGTCGAATACAAATCCCATCGGCGAGTCGACCACAGCGACCCTTTCGTTGATTGGCGCTGGCCTGAGAGACAGGCTCTATAGGTAAGCGCTGTATCTTGCTTTGTAGGCTGTAGCGGGAAATTCTGGCAAACCCCGTATCAATCACATAATTGATGCCCGGCACCGTAATTGAAGTCTCGGCGACGTTGGTGGAAAGTACGACCCGGCGACCACCGTGAGGCTTAAAGATTCGGGCCTGCTCAGATTGCCTGAGTCGTGCATAGAGCGGCAAAATCTCAGTTGCAGCTAACTTTGCTTTGCGCAGCGCCAGGGCTGTTTCGCGAATTTCACGCTCCGTAGCCAGAAATACCAGGATATCTCCAGAGCCACTGCCTNGGCTCCGATCAGACTGCTGTATTTCCTGNACTGCNTCCACAATTCCCTGGGTGATNNCATCACNATAAAACTGGCCCTCTACCTTATCTGTCAGCGGTGCGTAACGCACATCCACAGGATAGGTTCTGCCGGACACAGTAATGATTGGCGCGTTAGAAAAATGCCGGGAGAATTTCTCAACATCAATCGTTGCCGAGGTAATGATAAGTTTGAGCTCTGGCCGCCGCGTGAGCAGCTGTTTGAGATAACCCAACAGAAAATCGATATTGAGAGAGCGCTCATGGGCTTCATCAATGATTAGCACTTCATAGCGATTCAAGTATCGATCTTGCTGAATTTCAGCCAGCAAGATGCCATCGGTCATAATCTTGAGATAAGTTTCCGGGGAGGCTTTCTCAGTAAACCTTACTTGATAGCCAACACCCTTACCAAGCTCCGCGCCCAATTCTTCAGAAANTCGATTCGCAACCGAGGCTGCNGCTAAGCGCCGCGGCTGCGTATGTCCAATAAGCCCTTTACGACCCAGACCAGCTTGTAGGCAAATTTTCGGCAGTTGCGTGGTTTTGCCAGACCCNGTATCGCCAGCTACCACTAATACCTGATTGCCGCGCACCAACTNGACNAACNTCGGGGCTTTGNCGCTGAAAGGTAGTTCCGATGGATAGTCGATCTGAGCAGGTATAGCACGCATACGCTGCTGGCATAGCTGCTGCGAATGCTTCATCTTCTGCTGCAGCTTGCGCAACTTATCAAGTCTTGATTGATCATCTCTCTGAGCNTGTAGAGACTTCAGGCGTTGGCGAAAGCGATATTGNTCACCAGACTGACATTCAGAGAGCTGAGTAAGGAGTTCTTCAATCACGGGAATCCGAGTTCACATATGACTGAGNTAAGCATTATGCCCGCTGGCACATTATTTGAGTTCGCGGCGGAGGATCTTACCGATAATTGATTTCGGCAGATCTTCCACATATACGATCTCACGAGGAATTTTATAGGCCGTAAGGCCCTCTTTGCAGTGCTTCACGATACTGTCGGTAGGTTCCTGCCCGGATTTGCTTACAACAAACAGCTTGATGCGCTCTCCGGTACGNTCATCCGGCACTCCAATCGCAGCAGATTCAAGTACATCATGGTGATGATCAACCCAGTCTTCTATTTCGTTCGGGAATACATTGAAACCCGATACCAGGATCATATCTTTCTTCCTGTCTACGATGGTGATGTAGCCGTCATCACTCACCTCAACATAATCACCGGTCTTGAACCAGCCTCCTTCGGTAATCGAATCTCGGCTTGCCTTCTCTTGCGCCCAGTATCCAAGCATGACCTGCGGGCCTCTGACCCAAGCCTCGCCACGCTCTCCAGGGCTAACTGCGTTGCCGTCCTCATCGACGACTTTGATTTCTGTTTCCGGCACCAGCTGGCCAACCGTGCCCAGCCGAACCTTCCCAGGCATATTTACCGAAACTACCGGAGAGCATTCGGTGAGACCATAGCCTTCGAATATCTCAACTCCAGTCAGCTCATGCCACTGCTTGGCTACGGAAGTAGACATTGGCATACCTCCAGCACCACAAAACCTAATGCTCCCAAAATCCAGCGCCCTGAATTTTTCATTCTGTAATAACGCTAGGTACAAGGTATTTATCCCTACAAACCCACTTATCGGATTCTTGGCAAACAAGGCAACTACACTTTCCAAATCNCGGGGGTTGGGGATAAGCANGTTGTGATTACCAGCATATGGCATTGCCAAACAATGCAGAAGGAAAGCATAACTGTGATAGAGCGGNAGTGGCGCAGCGATATTCTCAACCTTGTCAGCTATTACCATCAAGCAGCGAGACCGTAGCTGCATCATGTTTGCAATTAGATTGTTGTGGCTAAGCATAGCGCCCTTGGCGAAACCCGTTGTGCCACCGGTATAGAGAATCAGTGCAACATCATCGTCAGCTCCCTTCGTAAGATCGCTAGGCAACCCCGGGCCTTGAAAAGAAATGCTATCCATAAACGTCACTGAACCNGGTAGCTTATAGCNCGGTACAGCNCGTTTGACGTATTTAGCCGCGGCATTGAGCAGAAGGCGCCTTGGTNTTGGCTGCAGATCGCCAAGATCAGATACNATTACCGTTTCTATTTTGGTTTCGTCAATGATACTTTCTAGCTTGGCACAGAAGCTGGAAAGTATGACGATGGCCGTGACCTGCGAATCCTTAAACTGATGCGCCATTTCGTGCGCCGTATAAAGCGGATTGGTATTGACAACAACTAGNCCAGCCTTAACTGCACCTAGCAGTGCGACAGGAAATTGCAGTAAGTTGGGAAGCTGAATGGCAATGCGGTCGCCGGGCTTGAGACCGGCAACGTGATGCAGGTATGCCGCAAAACTTTCAGCCAGTACGTTCCAGTCAGCGTATGTNAGCGTCCGNCCAAAACAACTGTAGGCATTCAGGTCGCCATGCTCTGCCCCTATATAATCATAGACTTCAGATAGAGAGCGGAACTTGCTCGGGTCCAGCTCTGAGGGTAGACGTTCCATGTTGATTACTTCGTAAGCAATGCCATGGCCTCCTCTAATCCCTTTCCGGACAGAGGAAACATACGGTCATCGATCAGTTCCCTGATAATTTCAATTGAGTAGCTATGCTCCCAGTAGTCCTTGGGAGTCGGGTTTATCCACGCGAGATTCTCAAAAGCGTCTGTGATGCGTTGCATCCAAACAGCCCCTGCCTCTTCATTATAGTGTTCTATACTGCCTCCCACATGTGTAACCTCGTAAGGGGCCATAGTGGCATCACCTACGAAAATTACTTTGTAGTCCTTGGTATACGTGCGAATAAGATCGAACGTCGAGGTGGTTTCTGCATGACGGCGAAGGCTCTTGCTCCACACGGAGTCATACAGAAAATTGTGGAAGTAAAAATATTTGAGATGTTTGAATTCTGAACGAGCGGCAGAAAATAATTCTTCACAGAGTCTGACATGAGGGTCCATAGAACCACCCACATCGAAAAATAATAGCACTTTAACGGCATTGTGACGCTCAGGCACCATCTTGATATCTAACAGGCCTGCGTTCCTCGCAGTAGAGGAAATGGTATCATCTAGGTCCAGCTCTTCATCTGCGCCAGTGCGAGCAAATTTTCGCAGCCGGCGCAGCGCCATCTTTATGTTGCGTGTACCAATTTCAACTGAGTCGTCGAGATCTCGATAGTTACGACGATCCCATACCTTGGCGGCACTCTGATTGCGACCCCCTTCCTGCCCAATGCGAATGCCTTCTGGATTGTAACCATAGGCACCGAATGGCGAAGTGCCGCCAGTCCCTATCCATTTATTACCGCCCTGATGACGTTTCTCCTGTTCTTTCATGCGCTTGCGGAATTCATCCATCAATTTCTCGAGACCACCGAGCCCCTCAATCTGCGCTTTTTCCTCATCGCTGAGCATGGATTCGAATTGTTTTTTCAACCAATCTTCGGGTATCTGATGAAGCGACAGATCATCGATAATATCTAGCTGCTCAAAATATTTTGCAAATGCCTTATCGAACTTATCAAAGTGCTTCTCGTCTTTTACCAGACACAAACGCGAGAGGTAATAGAAGTCTTCCACATTGCCAAAAATGACGTTTTGTTTCAGGCACTCAAGCAACGCGAACAGCTCGGTAAAAGTAACCGGAAGTCGCTCTTGCCTTAGCGTCATAAAAAAATTTATCAGCATTAACGATTAGCTCGATGCATGAAGGCGAGTTTCTCCAACAGGTGCACGTCCTGCTCATTCTTTAACAATGCACCATACAGCGGAGGAATGGCATTCTTGGCGTCCTTGTCCTTTAGGATGTCTGCGGGAATATCATCAGCCATCAGCAGTTTCAACCAATCGATTAATTCAGAAGTGGACGGCTTCTTTTTTAGGCCCGGAACCTTTCTAACATCAAAGAAGATATCCATCGCTTTGCTAATCAGTTCTTTCTTAATATCTGGATAATGAACGTCAACGATCTTTTCCATCGTGAGCGTGTCTGGGAATTCGATATAGTGGAAAAAGCAACGCCGTAGAAAGGCGTCAGGCAGCTCTTTTTCATTATTGCTGGTAATAATAATGATGGGACGGGTTGTTGCCTTAATCAGCTCCTTGGTCTCGTAAACAAAGAATTCCATCTTGTCCAATTCAAGCAACAAATCGTTAGGAAATTCGATGTCAGCCTTGTCGATCTCATCAATAAGCAATACCGATTGCTTTTCGGACTGAAAAGCCTGCCAGATCTTACCCTTAATAATATAGTTGGATATGTCATGAACTTTTTCATCACCCAGTTGGGAATCACGCAGGCGAGACACCGCATCATATTCATACAGACCCTGTTGCGCTTTGGTGGTGGATTTGATGTGCCACTGAATCAGTGGAAGATCCAACGCCTTCGCTATTTCTTCAGCCAGCATGGTTTTGCCTGTGCCGGGTTCGCCTTTAATCAGCAGTGGTTTTTGCAGCTGGATCGCGGCGTTTACTGCCATTTGCAGTTCGTCTGTTGCGACGTATTCTTCCGTTCCGGTAAAGTTCATTCCTATGGTTCCAAATTCTAAAAGTCACATATTGTAAACGGGGGTTTCCCTTTTATACAGGAAAACCCCCGCTTCTCGGTTAGCTTGGGACTAAGTTGAAACGATGGATAATCGCTTCATACTCACGCACAAAACCTGCGCTAGCTGCCGACCTCTATAATGCGTCTGCCGCGCTCAGTAATATACCATCTCACCCCTTTGCGTCCGCCGACTCTTCCCGCCAAGGATTTTAGTGTCAGGAACCCAAGCGTCTTCATCATGGTGGTTTCGTCAGTGTCAGCCTCTCGGCATAGACCAGTCACCGAGCGATATATGAAGCGTCCACAGCCAAGGGTCTTTAGCACCTTGGAGCTGGTCACATCCAGCTCTTCGGGGGTAGCCTCAGCCAGTTGCGCAGGCTCCGTGAGGGTATCATCTTCGGTTTCCGTATCGATCAAAGGCAGTAGCTCTTCCTGCAGTTGCCGCAGCTGGTATTGCAGCAAATCAACCTTGTCTGAGGTTGCCCGGGCCTCCGCCAAGACATTATCTGCGACATTGCTCATGAAGAAGCGCGGGGACATAGCTATCGCAAGACAAATAGCCACATAATTGAGCATATTGGTGGCATTTCCTGCAGTCTCCTCGATCAGTGTGCTGCCAAAAACGCTCAGTACGAAAGGCACTAGGAAAGTAACAAAGATCCCCAGCATCATAAAGCGTACCAGCATGAACGTATCGGAAGCCCGTCGCGTGGCCACAGTGTAATAATTAACCACACCACCAGCAGCTCCCACCAGGACCATGATGAAAAGGAGTAAAATGAAATGACTCATGACTAACCTCTCAATTGCATAAGTTGTTGTTTTTGTTGCCCCAAAAACTGCTGTAGGCAAGGATCACAAATTCAATCAGAAAACCAGTCAGGTGGAAAGTGGCAAAGCAGAGATTTTTACAAAAAACACGAGTTTTATGCGCTAAGACTCTGTATTTAGTGCCTTTCTCTTTCTTCGCAAAGCAAAATACAGAATAGTGGCCAGCACCTCGGCAGCCACCGNGGCCAACAGCAGCGGTACTAAGGCGCGCGGTGCCGCANGCATCCCCACGGTAATGACGTCGAGAGCAACAACCATTNAGGCCGGCGCCAGANTACTTCCCTCGATATTGGCGTACCAGGGAGTAAAGGTGAGAACCAGCATCAGTCCGCGTAGGCTGAAACGCAGCCAGACCAGGTTCTGCAGCCACGCGATTCGCCAGAAAATCCTCAGAAACAGCATGGCGGCAGCAATATAGATTAACCAGATCAACCAGTAATTGGATTCCGTTNCCATCCCTTATTCCGTCGCTCGAACATGGCTTTTGCGCTGCATGAGCGCTATGAGTTCACCCATCTGATGACGTGTTCATGGTAGCCCAACGGGTGCACATATTCCTCTGACAGCGCTCTTTTATCTACCTGAATCCCAGCNTGCTGCAATGCCGTGTTTGACCCNGTTAGCAGAGGATGCCACTGTGGCAGTGGGTTGCCTTCGAATCGCAGACGATAGGCGCAGGTCGCAGGCATCCAGCGCGCGTCGGCAAGGCTCATCTGCCTGACATNTATACAGTCCGGCACTTTNACAGTGCGCTCAGCGTAACAACCGCAACGCCCACTTTCACGCTCATGGTATCTGCAAATNACGCGNGTCCAGCCNATTNCGCCAGTGTCCTCATCTTCCAACTTCTTCAAACAGCAGCGCCCACAGTGATCGCACAGCAGNTCCCATTCCTGTGCTGTCAGACTCTCTATGGGTAACTCCCAGAATTTAACTCTGGGATTGNGACCGCAGGGAGGACTCATGCCTTTTGCCCGGCCACAATGTCNTCAAAGTCTCTCTCAAGCACGCCACGGCGCCAGCCCGCCATGTCCGCTGGCCAACCCGGCTTACCGTCACGCTCCAAGCCCAACACCACTGCNGTAAGATGTTTCTTGCGCGCCAGGAGTTCCGGNGCTATGTCCATTTCATCCGCTCGCTGCAGCACCACTTCACGAAAAGCTTTNACGGTTCTGCGCATACGAGGTGACAGNGGTGGATTAACNGCGTCGTAGCTTGATCGGGTGNCAACACGTTTNGTATTTACTATATNCAGCAAAGACTCTCCCTGTTTACGCACTAGCTCCTNGCTAAGCTCTTCGCTGCTNCGGAGGTCTGAGACAGTGATGCNTCGTCCAGATTCAGACAAGTAGGCCAATGCGAATANCTCGTTNTCTTTGGCAATCCAGTTTCTTGGCCGGTTNCGTGAACGAGCAACCTCTTCGCGCCACACACACAGAGCCTGCAGGCAGGCNAGGGATTTNCCCTTGAGTTTCCAGGCATTACTCACACCGGTATNGATCTTCGCCCAGTAGCCAGGTTGTTCAAGGTTTACGCTGTTCTCTACCTGAAGTACTGTATCTTGCCTCAGATACTCCAGAAAGCCGCGCTGCTTAAGACGCTCCGTTAGCTCCCGGTAAAGTGGTAACAGGTAACAGACATCATTAGCGGCGTACTCAAGCTGCATATCAGTCAATGGCCGTTTTAGCCAGTCTGAGAGGGTTTGATCCTTTGGCAACTCTTTACCAGTGACCGTCTGCACCAGCGCTTGGTAACTCAGTGAGAAGCCCAGTCCGGCGTAAGCACTGGCCATCTGGGTATCGAAAAACCGCGCGGGCACCGCGCCTAAAGAAGTCAACAGTACGGTCAGATCTTCGCCGCCAGAATGCATGACTATTTCGCACTCAGGGTTAAGCAATACATTTACGAATTGAGCCCAGTCTTGAATTTCTAGCGGGTCAACGACATAGCAATTCGAATCGTCTGCCAGCTGCAATAAACCCAACTTCGGATAGAACGTATTGGTTCTGACAAATTCAGTGTCTAGCGCCAGCGCGGGTAGCTTAAACCAATTTTCACACGCTTCGTCTAGCGCAATCTGATCTGTGATGCATACTACTTCTCTTCCATCATTCGACTGCATGTTTCAACGTCCCGCTATTGGAATTCGACCCGTGAATGCATGTGCTAAGGTTCCACCGTCCACATATTCCAACTCACCTCCCACCGGCACGCCGTGGGCGATGCGGGACACCAACACATTTGAAGGCTTGAGTTGTTCAGCGATATAATAAGCTGTCGCATCGCCTTCTACGGTAGGATTGCTTGCGATAATTACTTCCTCGATTTCTTCCTGTTTAACTCGATCCACCAGTTTGGAAATCGCGAGCTGCTCCGGGCCAATGCCATCAATAGGCGACAGGTGGCCCATCAAAACAAAATAGACACCGCGATAGGTGCCGGAACTCTCAATTGCGAACACATCGGCTGGGGATTCAACCACGCAACAGATCGTTCTGTTCCTGGAATTACTTGCACAGATTCTACACAGCGCCTCTTCCGAAAATGTGCGACATGACTCGCAGTTGCCAACATGCTCTAGGGCCTCGCTCAATGCTGCGCTGAGTCTCACACCACCTTCCCGGTTGCGCTCTAGCAGATGCAAAGTCATGCGTTGAGCCGATTTCGGCCCCACTCCCGGCAGACAACGAAATGCCTCGATCAATTTATCCAACAAAGGGCTGCTATTCATGATTCAGCTCGAGTACGGATCAGAAAGGAAACTTGAAGCCTTCGGGGAGCTTGAAACCGCCGGCCATTGAGCCCATAGTTTCTGCGCTCTTGTCTTCCAACTTACGAACTCCATCATTAAATGCCGCAGCGATCAAGTCCTCTACAAATCTTTTGTCCTCAGACATAATTGAATCGTCGAGGCTTACCCCAACAACATCATGCCTGCCGTTGATCTTGATCGAGACCAGCCCCGCGCCGGATTGACCCTCTACGATTAGGTTCGCCAGATTCTGCTGAGCTTCTTTAAATTGCTCTTGCATCTGCTGGGCTTGTTTCATTAATTCATTAAAATCAGTCATTCGCTTAAACCTAACTCTTTAACGGCGTGATGCTGCTTTTCTCTATTGAGGCTGAAAATCGATCAATCAGCTGCTGGACATTGGAATCTGTTTCAAACTCATTAATCATGTTTTGAATACCTTCCTGCTTTAATCGCTGGGCCCGCGCAGCCGGTGTTTCTTCAGAGACTTCTCCAATATGGATTACCACGTCAACCGCCTCATCAAAATATTGACTCAAAGCATGGGACAGTTTTGGCACTAAATCAGCATTGAATACTGCGCTCTGAGTCTCTGCCAATAGCAAATTCAACGACGATCCCTCTGCACCCAGACATTGGGTGTTGGCCAGCACGTTAGCTGCGATACCAGAGACTGGNAGTGAGGTAAAGATCTGCAGCCACTGCGCATGATNCAGCGTGNTCAGAGNTGGCGTCNNAGCGCANGCATNAGTAATTTCCGCGGNGCTTGTCTGGTGAGTATCAGATCGCGGCACCGCCTCTTNTGGTGGCGGCTCTATCGATACACTCAGTGGTGNTTCGTCTGANAAATCCGGTGATGGCCCGNGTCCTGGGTCCCGCGATAGTGCTGGCTCTTGNTCCGACTGAGANTGCGANTCTAACGCCGGCGGCNTCTGCTGNGATNGCCNTNNATCAGAATTGGCTTCACCTTCCTNCGCTAAGGTCTTTTTTTTTAGCNCNCGCTCATGCTCNCCTGNCTGTACTTCTNCTGTTGCACAAGTACCGGATTTNGCNNCNGTGGAGTCCTCGCTGGATCGTTCATTCGGCGCNGCTGCGGCGCTTTCCTGTTCAGACTGTGTTGGCAACAAATCCTGGTTCACGAGACTGGGGGAAAACACCATCATGCGAAGCAANAGCATTTCAAACGCAGANCGCATGTCGACGCCCAATCGAAGTTCCCCCCTGCCCTTAACCCCAATCTGGTAAAAGAGCTGTATATCTTCCGCCGCGAAAACTGACGCCAGCTGGAGGACCTGCTGCCGATCACCAAAACTGTTATCCACTGCTTTCGGCGCAGCCTGGGCCAGGGCAATACGATGCAGGGTGGACAGCAAACTATCAAGAGTATGCGCATAGTCCGGCGTGCGAGCAGAAATAGCATTGACCAGCTCCAACACTCTGGCTAGATCACCACTGGCCATAGCTGAGAGCAGCTCAAAAACCTGGGTCTGCTCTGGCACGCCCAGCATCTCGATTACACCGGCGTTCACAATTTGCCCCTGACAATAGGAAATTGCCTGGTCCACAAGGGTCAGGGCATCTCTCATGCTGCCGGTAGCTGCCGATGCAATCTGCCACAGTGCGTCCGCTTCGTGCTCGATACCCTCCTCCTGCAGGACTTTCTGCAAATATTCCACGATCAGCTGAGGACTGAGATTTTTAAGATTGAATTGCAGACAGCGGGACAGAATCGTCACCGGCAGTTTTTGCGGGTCAGTCGTTGCGAAAAGAAATTTCACGTGCGCCGGCGGCTCTTCAAGCGTTTTTAGCAAGGCATTGAAGCTATGATTTGACAGCATATGCACCTCGTCAATCAAGTACACCTTGAANCGGCCNCGAGANGGCGAATACTGAACATTTTCCAGNAATTCACGNGTATCNTCGACCTTGGTNCGACTGGCGGCGTCAACTTCGATCAGGTCAATAAACCTGCCTTCGTTTATTTCATGACAGGCAGCGCAGCTTTCACAGGGCTTGGAGGTAATGCGGGTTTCACAGTTAAGGCACTTTGCGAGAATTCGGGCCAGGGTGGTTTTCCCTACNCCGCGGGTTCCGGTGAAAAGGTAGGCGTGGTGCAGACGCTCATTATCCAGCGCGTTGATGAGGGACTTGAGTACGTGCCCCTGTCCGGCGACTTCGGTAAAATTTGCGGGTCGCCATTTGCGGGCGAGAACTTGATAGCTCATGGGCTCTTTATGCTATTCGATGAGGATTATGCAGCAAAGGTGAAGACACGCCTAGAGTTAGAAAGTGGTAACCCTCGCCAGCCACACCCCGGCACATGGATTAGCTACTACCGTTGCTCCCTTCCGGGCCTGGCGGNGTTCATNNCCTACCATTGCGAAGGGACCGACNAGAGTTACCNANNNTAATGATAACACGGGAGTNGCCCNTNCGCGCGAGNCCNTNCGCTANGGTAACGCCAANGTCACNAGACGNGAATCCTGTCCACCCCCCACAGCAATGCTGAGATATTGTTTCGCGCCAACCATGTAAGTCATGGGCGTGCCGGCCGGGGGTAATGGCAACTCTGCCTCATGCACAACGGCACCGCTGGCCTTATCGAATGCCCGCAACAGGTTTCGGCCGCCATCACTCTGGGCCATAAACAACAGCGTCTTGGTCAGCACTGGTCCAGTGCGGCTGGTGCTGCCAACTGGACCTGGGTCAAGGATACCCATATCAACGATCTGCTGACGGTTGCCTTCGCCATGGGGAACCATCCACGCATGCTCCCCTGAATGCATGTCTATCGCNGTGATGCGGCTGTAAGGCGGTTTGGTGAGCGGAAGACCCTGGGGTCCGGAAACCGACATCGCCCCGCCCCGAATATAGCCTAACTCGGCGCGCTGACGGCGGGCCTCTCGTAGCTGCACCACGATAGGCACCGAGGCGGACGGGATATAGTAAAGACCAGTATCAGGATCGAAGGCCGCGCCGTGCCACTCACCTCCACCCCCCCAACCCGGAAACTGAATCGTGCCACGCAGTGTGGGAGGCGTGAATAAAGGCCCATAATCAAACTCTTCGATGATCTGCAGGGCTTCCTGGCGTAGCTCAGGGGTAAAATCGATCAGGGTCTCATCGCTGATTCCCTGTGGCTCAAAAGCGGCCGGTTTAGTAGGAAACGGCTGCGTAGGTGATGCCACCTCTCCAGGCATACTGCTGGGCGGCACCGGTCTCTCTTCGATAGGCCAGACCGGCTCACCGGTGATGCGATCAAAAACATAAGTAAAACCTTGTTTTGATATCTGCGCCACCGCTTTGATCGGGCGGCCAGCCACATTGATATCAATAAGCGTCGGTGCGGCCGGCAAATCATAGTCCCAGAGGCCATGGTGAACCGTTTGAAAATGCCAAACCCGTTCGCCGGTCTCTGCACGCACGGCCACCAGACTCTCCGCGAACAGGTTATCCCCCGGACGCTTGCCGCCATACCAGTCGTTGGTGGGTGTTCCGATGGGGATATAGACGATACCTAGCTCATCATCAGCGCTCATGATAGTCCAGGAATTGGTATTACCGGTGTATTCCCAAGAGCCATCTTCCCAGGAGTCGTTACCAAATTCACCGGCTTGCGGGATGGTATGGAAGATCCATTCCACCTCCCCTGTGTCAGGATTAAAGGCACGCACATCGCCTGGAGGCATTTCAATAGAGCGAGGCGCATCATGAATAGCAGAATTGACGATCACCCGGTCATTTGTCACCAACGGCGGAGAGACTACCCCGTAAAGCTGTCGATCGAATTCCCTACCCAGACCAAGGGTCAGGTCAACGCGACCGGCATCACCAAAGTTCTCATCAGGCGTACCGCTGACCACATCGATAGACCAGAGATAAGAATCGTAGGTTGCGAAAAATAGACGCTTCTTGTCGCCTCGCGCCCAGTACGCGACTCCACGCGTGTTATATCCCAGGTTCATGGGTCGCCCNGCTTCCCATGCGCGGGTGTCAAATGACCACCGCAATTCACCATTGGCTGCGTCCAGTGCTACAACCCGACCAAACGATGTGGAAACGTACATGATTCCATCCACCGCCAGGGGGGTCGCCTTGTAGCCAGCGGGCACGGCTCGATTGTTGCCGTCTGCGAGGTTACTCGCCACCGTGGCGTTATCCAAACTCACCCACTCCCAAACAATTTCGAGCTGATCTACATTCTCNGCGTTGATCTGATCCAGNGGTGAATATTTGCTGGAGCCATTGTCACCACCATAACTGGGCCAATCCTGGGCGCTTGCGGTAATGACAGAGCCGGCCAGAATGATGGCAGACGAAATCGAGANCAACTTGCTTGGCAGAAATTGCATAGCTTCCCTTAGTTAGACTAATTTTTTTACTGTACTGGAGGATACTATCTTAGGTGGGGTGTGGCTAATTTTGGGGGCTGGTCAAATGGGGCTCTGCAACTNGCTCCCTTCCAGGAGATAAATAAAAAGGGGGCCGATGGGCCCCTTTTTATTTTTTTTGGCGGTGAGAGTGGGATTCGAACCCACGATACGTTGCCGTATACACACTTTCCAGGCGTGCTCCTTCGACCACTCGGACACCTCACCATAATTTTAAAATCTTTCTTTTCTGACTCCTAGCTTCCCGTTCACCTAACGGGTGGGGTTCATTTGGCTTTTGGCTGTGCCATATTCTTCTGTCTGTATTCGGCGCGGCGCGTACAATATCCCAGCACTATGCCGAATTCAAGCCATCACTGCCGGATCAACCGAGGATTGGCAGCGTCTACGGGGATTGGAGTTGAGCAACGGTAAACGTTTATCTCGATACCGCCTCGCCGTAGGTAATTCATCGCTACAAATAACTCTTCCGGCTCACAGCGCAGCATAATGTCGCGATAGATGCGCTCAGCACATTCTTCGTGGTATCCCTGATGATGCCGAAACGAGCAGAGATAATGCAGNAGCNCTGGTTCAGATATTTTATTGCCAGNATAACGGATGACGACNCTGGCCCAATCGGGAGCGCCGGTTACCGGACAATTTGAGCGAAATAATTCGGTGCGAACCGACTCGTCAATAACCAGCTCATCACTTTTTTGCAACAGCGCTTGCTCCGGTGATTCTGCACTAATCTCAACATCCAGTGAATCCAGCAGCCTACCCTCTTTAATTTTTTTCGTAGCAAGCTCGTTAGATTCGAGGCCGTNAATCCGAATCTTNACCTCAGNCTTACTAAGCGCAGACANATCGTTGGCAATCANATCGGTTACTTCNCNGNNGTCACTGAACTTTTCCAGGTTNAAGGAATTAAGATAAAGCTTCAGTGACTTTGACTCCACAATATTCTCCGAATCCACATCGAANTAAAACTCACCCATGGCAACAATCGGCTTTCCNTTCTGGTTCAGCCATGAAAGTTCATAGGCACGCCAGTGATCAAATCCATACATGCGCAGTTTCTGATCGGTATCCAGCAATGAGCGCGCAGAACAGCGCCGGATGGGATATAGAATACCGGGATCATATTTACGGGGATTGGGAATAATCTCGCCTAGTGGGTTAGTCGACATTAGCTGAACCCGATTAGTTGCGAATGCCGGTGCTATGGCCTAATAACCAGATACACCATGCATAGAGCGAAATGGCAAATACTCCCAGTATGATGAACGCCCACATCACATCAACATCGGAGCTACCCAGGAAGCCATAGCGAAACGTATTTACCATGTAAAAGATTGGATTCAAGGCACTAACGGTTTGCCAGAATGGCGGCAATAGTTGCGCGGAATAAAACACGCCACCAAGATAGATGAGCGGCGTCAGCACAAAGGTCGGGACAATGGAAATATCATCAAAGCTATTGGCAAAAACCGCATTGATGAATCCCGCCAGGGAAAATACAATAGACGTAAGCAGGACGACTGAGACAGTGATCAGTGGATGGACTATCAGTAAATCTGCGAAGAACACGGCGAAAGAAGTCACAATTGCACCAACTGCAAGCCCGCGTGCCATGCCTCCCACAATGAACCCGGACAGAATGACATAGTTTGGCACTGGAGAAACCAGTAGCTCCTCGACGCTGCGCTGAAACTTTTGGCTAAAAAAGCTGGAAACCACGTTAGAATAGGAATTCTGAATCACGGCCATCATGATCAATCCCGGTACGATGAACTCCATATACTGAAAGCCTCCCATCTCCCCCACTCTGCGTCCAACAAGGTTACCGAAAATGACGAAATAGAGCGCAATTGTAATAGCAGGTGGTACCAGGGTCTGGATCCAGATCCTGGAAAATCGTCTCACTTCTTTCATGACGATGGTTTCAAAAGCGATATATTTAGGATTGGAGTACATTGGTTTTTTCAATTCTAGTTAGGTTCTATCTTGTCGAGGAACAACTGCTCCAGACGGTTGCTCTTGTTCCGCATGCTAATGATTTCAAGACCCTGCGCAGCAAGAGCTGCAAAAATACCGTTGATGCTCACACCGGCTGATACTGCGACTTCGACGGAATGCTCCTCGACCTTCTTAGCACTTACTCCTTCGATGTCTAAATGCAGATCAGGAGTCACCGCGTCCGCGGTATCCAAGATATACACCTGCGAGTCGAGTTCTGCCAGTAGCTTTTTCATGCTGGTATTCTCGACAATAGATCCGTTATCGATGATGGCAATATTTCGGCACAGCTGCTCCGCCTCTTCTAGATAGTGCGTTGTGAGTATTATCGTGGTGCCATTTCGATTCAGTTCAATAAGGAAGTCCCACATTGAGCGACGCAGTTCGATATCTACACCGGCGGTTGGTTCGTCCAGAATCAAGAGCCGCGGCTCATGCATGAGGGCGCGAGCGATCATCAGACGACGCTTCATGCCACCGGAGAGTGACCGAGAGCGGTCGCGCCGCTTCTCCCACAAACCGAGTAGCTTGAGGTATTTTTCACAGCGCTCTCGCGCCTGACTGCGTGGCAATCCATAATAACCTGCCTGGGTGATGACGATATCCTCAACCCGTTCAAACAGATTGAAATTTACTTCCTGGGGGACGACACCAAGATCTAGCTTGGTTTCGTAGACATGGGTATCCACGTCGCGACCAAAAACCTGCACTTGTCCGGCCGATCGATTAATTAAAGTAGAAATTACACCAATCGTGGTGGATTTACCGGCACCGTTAGGGCCCAGAAGTGCAAAAAAATCCCCCCGCTCAACATCTAGGGAAATTCCTTTCAGCGCCTGGAATCCATTGGCGTAAGTCTTGCTCAGATCCTTGATTGATATCGCAACGTTCATAGCATCTTGAATAATTAGTCGAACCTTATCTCCAGCCCCCGACACAAGGCTGTCACAGAGTGACTGAGTATCGCGTAGGAAACTCGCCAATGGCAACACGGAT
>NYWC01000087.1 GCA_002684935.1 Gammaproteobacteria bacterium | reverse complement strand
ATTGTTGACTATGCGGTTCCGGGGCTGATCGCCTTGGCGGTTTTTTATTTGCTGATCCGTCCAGTGCTGTTTGGGCTAAATATTCTTTTGTTTAATCAAACGCTAGACGCGAACTCAACGATGCTGGTACGGTGGCGGGCATATCGGCAGGGGCTCCGGCATTCGGTTGGCAGTTTTGAGAATGATTTTGCTGGCCGTATTGCCAATCGCGTCATGGAAACGCCCAATTCGATCTCACACGTATTAGGGCAAGTATTTGGCGGCCTAAGTTATGCGATTGCCTTTGTGTTTGGGGCTTTGCTGATGTTGTTACAGACCGATGCAAGATTGATCCTGCCATTGCTGGTGTGGTTGCTGTTGTATAGCCTGCTGATGCGCTGGACGATCCGGCGGGTTGCAAAGGCGTCTAAAACGGCGTCAGCGGCAAGATCGGCCCTGAATGGCCGGATTATTAACGGCTATACCAACATCCATTCGGTCAAAATGTTTGCCCATGACAAAGCCGAGATTGGGTATGTCAAACAGGGTATGGAAACTGCCAGAGTCGCTTTTTTCCAAGTCAATCGTCTCGTCAGTAAGATGGAGATTACACTATTGCTTCTTAATGGGTTGTTGTTGGTCACGGTTGTTGGTGGGGCGGTGATCTTGTGGTTGGACAATCGGGTTCAGGTCGGATCTGTTGTGGCGGCCACAATGTTGGCCTTGCGGATAGATAGCATGAGCGAATGGGTCATTCACCTAATAACGGAGATATTTCGTGCACTTGGTAAGGTGTCTGAGGGCATGGAGACCATCGCCCAGCCGGTGACTTTGGTGGATGTGCCAAAGGCCAAACTGCTGCAGGTGCCACAGGCCAAGATCGAGATTTGTGAACTAAGCCACCACTATGGCCGCGACAGGGGCGGGCTTGACCGCCTTAATCTAACCATCCAACCGGGGGAAAAAATAGGTTTGGTGGGCCGGTCGGGGGCGGGGAAATCGACGCTTTTGAAACTGCTGTTGCGGTTTTACGATGTCGAGGCTGGCAAAATTCTGATCGATGGTCAGGATATTGCCAAGGTCACCCAAGACAGCCTGCGTGCCCAGATCGGCATGGTACAACAAGACAGCAGCCTGCTGCACCGCTCAGTGCGCGACAATATACGCTATGGTCGGCAAAACGCGACACAGGCCGAGATCCTTGCCGCCAGCAAACAGGCTGTGGCGCATGATTTTATCGTCGATTTAAAGGACCTCGACGGTAATTCAGGCTATGANGCANTGGTTGGNNAGCGNGGNGTCAAACTGTCGGNANGAGAGCGCCAGCGCATCAGCCTGGCGCGGGTTATTTTGAAAAATGCGCCAATTCTGCTCTTGGATGAAGCCACCAGCGCCCTAGATAGCGAAATAGAGGCTGAAATCCTAAACACTCTTTATGGTATGATGCAGGGCAAGACTGTGATTGCAATCGCGCACCGCTTGTCTACGATTGCCCGTATGGACAGAATTATTGTGATGGATAATGGGTCGATAGTAGAAAATGGTCCGCATGAGGCCTTGTTGGCGCAAAACGGTCAGTACGCGACATTTTGGGCGCGGCAATCGGGTGGGTTTATCGATATTAAGGCGGTGATATGACACCATCAAACTGGATAAATTATCTGGCGCCAGCCAGCGGACCACCGCCCTCAACGGTGATGGCGTTTTTTCGATGGGCGCTGGCGGGCAGCATGCCTGCTTTGTGGCTTTCCGGTCTTGCCTCTGTTCTGGCCGGTGTGGTCGAGGTTTCTGCGGTCTTGATGTTGGGTGTTTTGGTGGATGCAGCGCTTGCGACATCGCCGCAAAATCCTATGAGCAATCAGGTCTGGCTGTTAGTGGCGGGTGTGGCGTTTTTCCTGTTGGCCCGACCGGTTATTTTTGGCGTGTTTTCATTTGTCCAATCAGTTGTGGTGACACCGAACGTGTTTAATCTTGTGCTGTCACGCTTGCATCGTTGGACTCTGGGTCAATCAGTCCGGTTTTTTGATAATGATTTTGCTGGACGTATTGCGCAAAAAGAAATGCAAACCGCCCGCGCAGTTACCGATGTGGTGGTTGAAGTGGTGCATACGGTTTTGTTTGCATTGGCGTCCATTGTCGGGGCTGCGTTGATGCTGACGTCCATTGATCTTTTTCTCACAGCCGGCCTGCTTGGCTGGCTGGNGGCCTATCTTCTNATGATCCGGCATTTTATGCCGTTGATCCGGCGGCGGTCTGCAGCGCGCGCAGGAGCCCGCGCTACAGTGACCGGTCAGATTGTTGATACTGTCACCAATATCAAAACCGTCAAGTTGTTCGCCCATGCCGATCATGAAGATCGTGCCGCGCTTCAGGCGATGAGCGGTTTTCGGGACAGCTCGATTGACTATGGTTACATATCGGCTTGGTTTCGATTTTGTCTCAATGCGCTGGCCGGCGTTCTGCCAGTGGTGATGGTGGGCGGTAGCCTGTGGTTTTGGAATACCGGCAGCGTNAGTGCTGGGGATATTGCCGCTGCTGGGGCGATTTCGTTGCGCTTGTCGCAGATGACCGGATGGGTAAGCTATACGTTGATGACGCTTTATGCCAATCTCGGCGAGGTCGAAGATGGTATCCAGACCTTGTCGCCGCCGCATGATTTGACCGACGCGCCCGACGCTCGCCCGNTGTATGTGGCGCAGGCAGAGATTGTTTTTGATGGCATACGCTTTGCTTATGGCCGCGATATTGGGGGTGTGGATGATATATCACTTACCATTAAGGCGGGTGAGAAAGTGGGCGTTGTTGGAGCGTCGGGGGCAGGCAAATCAACACTGGTGGCGCTGTTGCTGCGGCTTTACGATACAGAAAAAGGCTCTGTGAGCATAGATGGGCATAACCTGCGCACGGTCACTCAGGAAAGCTTGCGACGCCAAATAGGTATGGTGACGCAGGAAACAGCCCTGTTCAACCGTTCGGCGCGTGATAACATTCGCTATGGGCGCGCTGATGCCAGCGACGCAGACCTGATCGATGCTGCCAAACAGGCCGAGGCCCATGAGTTTATTCTGCAATTGGAGGATTACAAAGGCCGCACCGGCTATGATGCGCATCTTGGTGAGCAGGGTGTNAAATTGTCCGGTGGCCAGCGTCAGCGCATTGCCCTGGCGCGGGCCATTCTAAAAGACGCGCCGATTCTGGTTCTTGATGAGGCCACCAGCGCATTGGACAGTGAGGTTGAGGCGGCAATCCAGACNGCATTGGAGCGGGTAATGCAAGGCAAGACCGTTTTGGCCATCGCGCACCGTCTTTCGACNCTCAGCAAAATGGACCGGATCATCGTTATGGATCAGGGCCACATCGTTGAAACAGGCAGCCATGCAGACCTGTTGGAAAAAGGTGGGCTGTATTGTCGCTATTGGAAACGTCAATCGGGCGGGTTTATTGAAACCCGTCAGGCCGCCGAATAGGGCTTTGCGNCAAAGGNTATGCACAGTATCTGGGTCGCATGGAAGAGTTTACAATTCTAAGAATGGGCCACCAAGGCGATGGCATCGCCGAGGGACCGGTCTTTGTCCCCGTGACCCTGCCGGGAGAACGGGTAACCGGAAAATTGGATGGGAACGTGTTGCGTGAGGTCCGCATAGTCACGCCATCCGATCATAGGGTTGCCGCGCCTTGTGTGCATTTTAAAACCTGTGGGGGCTGTCAGCTTCAACATGCCTCTGACGGTTTTGTTGCCGATTTTAAAACAGATGTTGTGCGCAATGCACTGTCTGCACACGGGCTTCATACCACGTTCCGGCCNATTCAAACATCGCCATCACGTAGCCGCCGACGGGCGGTTTTTTCAGCACGNCGGACCAAAAAAGGTGCTTTGGCGGGGTTTCATGCCCGTGCGTCAGGTATCGTTGTTGCGGTGCCAAACTGTCAATTGCTGCAACAAGAATTGGTGGCTGCACTGCCGATGGTNGAGGCTTTGACCATCACGGGTGCCAGCCGCAAAGCGGAATTAACAGTGACTGTCATTCATTCTGAGGTTGGGTTAGATGTGTCNGTCAAAGGGGGTAAACCGCTTGATCAAGCGCTACGATCGGTACTGGCTGGACATGCAGAGACCTTTCGATTGGCGCGATTGCATTGGGATGATGAAACGCTCGCGATGCGCCAGCCGCCACTACAACGATTTGGATCTGCGTTAGTTTCGCCACCGCCGGGGTCTTTTTTACAAGCAACCGAACATGGAGAGCACGCCTTGACGGCCGCTGTTATGGAGGCAATCACCGGGGCNCGGCGCGTGGTTGATTTGTTTTGTGGCAGTGGCACGTTTACGTTGCCNATGGCGCAACAGGCCGAAATTCACGCCGTCGATTCAATCGATACCATGTTGAAGGCGCTGGATCATGGGTGGCGACAGGCTGATGGGTTGAAAAAAGTCAGNCATGAGACGCGGGATTTATTTCGCAGGCCACTTTTAACGGAAGAGCTTCGGCGCTTTGATGGTATCGTACTGGACCCACCCCGTGCTGGGGCNGAGGCACAGATTGCNACGATTGCNGCAGCCCGAGCTGGGGCGTTGCGCCGTGTTGCCTATGTGTCTTGTAATCCGGTGACATTCGCCCGGGACGCCGCAGTTCTGATTGCCGCGGGCTTTACACTTGATTGGGTACAGGTGGTGGATCAGTTTCGCTGGTCTGCCCATGTGGAACTGGCAGCACAATTCAGCACGCCTGCGTAAGTGGTGAAATTGAATAAAACCCCTGTCCAAATGGTTTTTGTATCTGTAAACAATCTTAAAAAAATCGAGTGGGCAAATGTGGGTTATAAAATTTCTCTGGCTTGGCCTTATTGCCTTGAGCGTGTCGGGCTGCGTGCCAAATATGTTTTGGGCCGGCGGAAAAAATATTACAGAGATTATCGTTATGAAAGAACAAAGACGGCTGTACTTAATGCACAAAAAAACCGTTTTAAAGACTTATAAGATTGATTTGGGGTTTAACCCTCGCGGCCATAAAGCGATAGAGGGCGACGGTAAAACGCCAGAGGGTCGCTATGTTATTAATCGGTATAATCCAGACAGTGAGTTTCACCTGTCTTTAGGAATTTCTTACCCNAACAATAAAGACAGGGCGCGGGCACGGGCGTTAGGAAAGTCACCCGGTGGTGATATTTTTATTCACGGTCAGCCTAACAAGCCTCGGCGCTTGACCAAAGATTGGACCCTTGGTTGCATTGCGGTGACCAATGAGCAGGTCGAATATATGTTTGCNCANGTCAAACCTGGAACACCGGTGCGTATTTACCCTTGAACCCAATCTGACGTTTGTTGCGCACCGGTCAGCAAGGTCCACCATATCTTGCCGTTCTGCTCTTGATACCACGCAAAGCCAAGATCGGTAGCACGCGGGTCTAGTATCACTTTNCGAGTGTCGTCTTGGCTCAGCCAAGCACTTAGNGTCTCAAGCTCGGTTTCAAATGTTTCAGAAATGGTTTCGCCTAGAAAGGTGCCTGTATAGCCAGCGCGCTGGGAGCGGACTATTGGAGAGGATCCATCTGAGCCGAAATGCCAAGGACGGTTTTGGGTCGACATGTCGCGAGAATGGGTGGCAGCGGCCGCGTTAAGCGCACTATCAAANGTAAGCGGNCCATTGGCCGCAGCGGTNCGNATGGCATTGATTGCGTCTAACATTTGAAATTGCACTTGGCTTTGGTTTTTTTCGATAATGCGATACACTTTGGGCAAGGGACGGCCGTCCGGACCCAGTTGTGGAGCCATCCCGGTGGTGCAGGCAGAGATCCCCAATGCCACCATAAAAAATATTGAACGAAGAAAATACATACTAATCTCAAACCATTTTTTCTTGGCTTGTTTAACGTGCTTCGCGTGATGATACAAATCTAGTTTGATATCACCTCAATAAATCAAGAAAAGGTGAATTGCGGACAGGCTGCCGGTAAAGTAGACATACCATCGCGAAGGGCCGTTGCTCAGGAGATATAATGATAAATAAATTTGGAAATGGTCTGGGGCGTCGTCAGTTTTTAGCGACGAGTGTGGGTTTTCTGGCGNCGCCAGCGTTGTCACAGACCACACAAACGCTTGACCCTGCAGAAACTGTGGAACTNGAGGGGGAAATTTCAAGCGCAGTCCGGCGCAATATTTCCAGTTTCAGGTCGTATGAATGGCAACCCTATTTCAAGAATTTGAAAAATGGCGCGATTTTGGTCGATATTACTTCGCGGGCTCTACATCACTGGTCAGGTGACGGTATGAGCTATCAGCTTTATCCCACCAGTGTGCCGTTGACGGAAACGCTGACACGGCGCGGACGCACCCGTATCACCCGGCTGGTAGAAGGGCCGAGTTGGCGACCGACGCCGTCAATGAAGCTTCGCAACCCAGAGTGGCCAGATCATGTTCCGCCAGGGCCGGATAATCCGCTTGGGACGCATGCTTTGTATCTCAGTTGGAAATATTACCGGATACATGGCACGCATGATACGCGTAAGATTGGCCGCCGTTCGTCAAATGGTTGTATTGGGTTATATAATCACCACATCGCGGACTTATTTTCCCGGGTCAAAGTGGGTACTCAGGTGCTGCTGATTTGATTAAAAGCCTTGCAATGGTAACATATCACAGATACGCTCGGTCGAATAAAGCTTAAGCTTTTTATTTTAATAGTATAAATTTGGGTGCTTCTCTCGCATTTGTTTGACAATAGAGAGAGCAATTTCAGGAGAAAAAAATGAAGAAAACTGTTCTTGCTGCTGTATTAATCGCTGCGGCTTCAACGGCCTCTGCAGGCGGAATGATGGAGCCTGTTATGGAAGCTCCAGTAATTATGGAAGAAGCTGCGGCAGGATCCTCGTCGGGTATGTTGATGCCGCTGTTGTTGCTTGCCATTGTTGTTGCCGTTGCAGGGTGAGCACCAAGCCGTAGAGGCTTTAGTTTAGAACTTGAGTTCAAGGCGGTCGCTTCATATCAAGCGGCCGTTTTCATTTTGTGTCTGGCATTTGTGAACAGACGGGTGTTTTTCCCACACAGTGGTTGATATAGCGGTCCGACAGAGGCATATCACGGACACAAATGGGACAGCTTATTTCAAATAACGGCCGGGTCTCTATTCAGGGTGTGTCTCTGGTGAAATCCGGGCATGCTATCCTGAATGAGATAACCTTGGATCTGAGCACACCGCGTATCGGTTTTGTCGGCCGTAACGGGTCAGGAAAATCGACGCTCGCGCGTGTTGTATGCGGGTTGATCAAACCAGACCAGGGACGGGTGCTTGTGGATGACATTGATATTTTCAAAAACCGGCGCAAAGCTTTATCTAAAATAGGTATCTTGTTTCAAAACCCTGATCATCAAATCATCTTTCCGACGGTGCTGGAAGAGATGTCGTTTGGGCTTACCCAACAAGGGTATTCCAAAGACGCAGTGCGCCAGATGGTCGCAGAAGCATTGGCCCAGTTTGGAAAAGCGGCCTGGAGCAACCGCTCAATCAGCACCTTGTCGCAGGGCCAGAGGCATTTGGTTTGCCTGATGTCCGTTTTGGCCATGCAACCAGCGGTCATCGTTCTTGATGAGCCTTTCACCGGTCTTGACCGACCGATCACCCGGCAGTTGACACAAATATTGGAAGATATCGACCAAACTATCTTACATATCTCCCATGACTTGGATGCTCTGTGCACTTATGATCGCGTGATCTGGCTTGAGCGCGGAACAGTCCAGATGGACGGTGCGCCTCAGGCGGTTTTGCCAGCTTATAGCGCCGCAATGGATGCGATCGGAGGGCAGGATGTTTTCGCTGACATCACCGGTTAAATCACCCTATCATAACGTACCACCTGGTCCGAAGTTTTTTCTGTTGATGATTGCCAGTATTACGTTGTTTCTAATTGGAAACATATATTTGCAAGCCGCAGCACTGGCGTTTGTCTTGGGTCTGTATTTATTGCCGGGCGGGACGTTTTTCAAAGAGGGCCTGCGCATGCTTTGGCCGCTGTGGCCTTTTGTTGGGATTGTTTTTTTATGGCATGCTTTCACGCATGACATCCTGCCGGGATTGATTATTATCCTGCGTATGATTAGCGCTGTGGCCCTGGCCAATCTTGTGACAATGACCAGCCAGCTGGACGAGGTCATCGCTTTGGTGACACGCCTGATAACGCCGTTTCGCCGGTTTGGATTGCGGCCCCAAATCTTGGCCTTGTCGATTGCGATGTTCATCCGGTTTCTTCCGGTCTTGATAGAAAAAGGCGGTCTGTTGGTTCAAAGCTGGCGTAGCCGCAGCACCCGGCCCGCGGGATGGCGGGTGGTTGTGCCCTTGGCGCTTTTGGCTTTAGACGATGCTGATACGGTGGCTGAGGCCCTAAGGGCCCGCGGTNGAATCGAGCCAGACAAGATTTGAAAGGTCTTTCATTATGGAAAAAAANATAGTCATAATTGCGCTTTTTGCAGCCTTGATTGCNGCTCTGGGGCTGGTGCCTAAATTTACGTTGGCTTCGGGCATTCCTATCACCGCACAAAGCATGGGGATTATGCTNTGTGGCACGGTGCTNGGATCCAGANGCGGGGCGAAGGCTGTCTTGCTGTTTCTTTTGCTCGTGGCCATCGGTTTGCCGTTGTTGGCCGGCGGTCGCGGTGGTTTGGGTGTGTTTGGCACACCATGGGCGGGATTTTTGTTCGGTTTCCCATTTGCGGCTTTTGCGGCCGGTCTGATCATGGAGCGCTGGCGCTCGGATAATATTCCTCTGGTGGCAGGNTGTGCGGCGGCGGGTGGTGGCATCGNTGCGCTCTATTTGATTGCGGTGCCTTATTATATGATGGCGACCTCGTCCGGTCTTGACCAAGCGCTGTTCACTGCGATGCTGCCGTTCATGCCAGGCGATATCCTAAAGGCAATNTTGGCGGGATATATTACAGCTGGTTTGGCCAAAGCGCGGCCCGACAGCCTGTTGTCTCGGGCTTAACCCATTGAAACTGCGTTTACTCTGCTCGTAATAACAAGGCCGTGCCCAGACCTCCGGCTGCGGCAATTGCAGCTATTCCAATACCGCNGTTGTTGCGTAGGTCATGAAACAGCCGTACCGCAAGGATCGCACCAGAGGCGGCAATGGGATGGCCGCGCGCCAGAGCGCCGCCGTGGCGGTTGACGAGGTCGGGGTCCAGACCNGCGCCTTGGATGCAGGCCAGAGCCTGCACGGCGAATGCTTCCATGATTTCGATATGGGTCAGTTTAGCGGTATTGAGTTGATGACGGTCTAAAACGTTCTCGATTGCCCTTATCGGTGCGAGGCCGGGAAGGTANGGGTCGCCACCGGTGCTGACACCGCCCAAAAGCTGTACGGCATGTTGCGTTNCAGGGTGTCTCGCGGTCAGGACGCAAAACGCTGCAGCGTCAGCAGCCACAGCTGTATTTGCGTGAGTGACGTTGCCATGGATAGCTTTNGCCCGCGCGCAAAGCTGGGTATTCAGTTGGCGGCTATAGGCGTCATGTTTGGCTAAATCTGTGTCAATTTGGCATATTTCAGACGCAAGATATGCGCGGCTGGCCAAGGCTTTGGCGTGGCTGCCGATTGCCCAATTGTCCTGTTGGTGTCGATCTATGGCGCAGTGCTTTGCCAAATCATCCGCNGCTTTGGCCATGTCGGGGTCGCGGTCGGGCCACGGGGTAAAGGGGGCCTGATCATAGGCGGTCTGAGTGCCATCTGGGTTGCGGTGGGCGCGGTAGGGACGACGCGAATAACTCTCTACTCCGCCAGCGATCACCACTTCCGCCTGACCCGCCGAAATTAATGCCTGGCCCAGCAGCAGCGCGTCCAGCCCGCTGCAGCATTGCCGGTCAATGGTCAGGCCCGCGACTTGGTCCGGCAGACCGGCCGCCAATACCAGTACCCGCGCCGGATTACCGCCCGCGCCCAGCGCATTGCCACAGATTACCTCGTCGATCTGATGATTGGTTAGTTTCGCGTCGTTTATCACGGCTTGCAGTACTGGCGACGCCAACTGATGCGGGGCCAGATGCGCCAAGACCCCGCCTCGTGGGGCTACGATGCTGCGGCGCGCGGCGCTTATATAGACTGGGCGGGTCATGTCGTGGTGCNGAGTTGAGCGGCCAGCGCTTGCAGATCAGTTTTGCCTGATGCCAGACGCGGCCAGCTGTCGACGGTGATAAAACTTCTTGGTTTGGCGTGCATCGGCAGGTCTCGGCTCAGGGCTTTGAGTTGGTCTGTGCTGTAGTGTTGTCCCGTCGTGACCAGAACCGCCTTATTGCCCAGTTGAGGATCGCGCTGCTGCAATACCGCGACAGGGTCCACTCCGCGGGCCTGAAACCAGCTTTCAATCTGTTCGGGAAAGATGTTTTGATCTGCGACTGTGAACATGCGCGAGCGGCGCCCAGTGAGAAAAAGAAAACCCGCTTGATCAATCTGACCCACTTCTCCCACGCTGATCCACTCGGGCGTGTGGCTTGCTGCAGGCGCGCTGTTGTCACAATATCCCGCGAACAGATAGGGGCTGCGCACCCAAAGTTCGCCCTGCATGTTGCGGGCCAGTGGCGCCCCGTCAAATCCGCGGACTGATATTTCCACATCGGGATAGGCCCGACCGACTGACCCTGCGGGTGTCTGGCTGTCTGACAGACTGATAAAGCTTGTTTCAGCGGCGCCATAAAACTCTAAAATCTCGGCATTCGGGCACAGTCGCTCNGCGAGGTTTCTGGTCGCAGGATCAAGGGACGCGCCGCCAATGATCACNTTGCGCAGGCTGGGCAACNGGCGTGCAGCATAGGTGTGTAATTGCCGCAATTGTGTCGGGGTGGCATAGAGTATACTCGCATCTTTTTTCTCTATTTGAATGGCTTGACGGTCGGGTCTGAGATCGCTGAGCAGTAGCAGATCGGCACCGAGATACAGTCCCTCAAGGCAGCTATACAGGGCCAACGAATGCGACAAGGCCCCCAGTACCGCATAGNTATCTTGTCGCGTAATGCCCCAAAGTCCAGCATTGATANGAAAACTTTTCGTCCATGAGGCATGGCTNCGGCGCATCCGTTTGGGTCGGCCTGAACTGCCCGAAGATAGACATTGAAAAAAGCCAGCTGNACCGCTCTCGCTTAGGGTCTCTCGGATGAGGTCCTTATGCGGTGTTGGGCCAGAAATGCAAAATTCGCTCTGACCAAGAAAGGCGGCTGCGGCCAGTGTCAGGCAGGCGGTGGCCGTTTGGGCTGGGATGAGCACAACATTCGCCTGCGATATGGGATCGGGGCGCGATACCGGTCCGTTCGGTCCGGTTACGACACTGTGTGAATTCCAGACAAACTGCTCCATATTTGGGGCTATGCCACAGACAGGGCGATCAGTCCAACCAGCCTCGCAGGTTTTCTTCGATAACTGCAGACAGCGCTTTGATATGGGGCGCGTCATCGTTGAGGCAGGGAATATAGGTGAAATGCTCGCCGCCTGCCTCTTCAAAGCTNTCTTTGATTTCCTCGTTAATCTCTTCCAATGTTTCGATACAATCGGCGGAAAAGGCTGGTGCAATCACGGCTATATTGGTTTTTGCCTCTTCTTCGGCCAGCCGAGCCACCTCTTTGACCGTATAGGGTTGNAGCCAATCTTCGGGGCCGAATTTGGATTGGAAGGTGGTGATGATCTGGCTGTCATCCCAGCCCAGACGTTCTTTTAGCAGCCGCGTGGTTTTCTGGCATTGGCAATGATAAGGATCGCCCTCCGTCAGATATCGCTGCGGCACCCCGTGATAAGAGCAAACCAACAGATCGGGGGTNTTTTCAGCTGCGGCATANGCCCGCTCGACCGATTGGGCCAGGGCATCAATATACAGCGGATGGTCGAAATAAGGCGCCACAGTACGCGCAGCCGGTTGCCATTTTGCCGCCATCAGAATGCGGAAAAACTGATCGTTCGCAGTGGCCACGGTAGGGCCCGCATATTGCGGATACAGCGGGAAAAACAGGATTTTCCGACAGCCTGCCTCAATCATCGCCTCGACCTTGGATTTTGTGGATGGGTTGCCATAGCGCATGCAGAAATCAACCATTACCTGATCGCCATACCGCGCCTGCATAGCGTCTTTGATCTTATGGGTTTGATCTTTAGTGATTGTCATCAGCGGGCTTTCATCNGCCTCTTCGTTCCAGATCGTTCGGTACGCCGCGCCTGANGAAAACGGCCGCTTGGTCAAAATAATCANCTGCAGAAGCGGTTGCCACAGCCAGGGTGAGTAATCAATCACCCGNCGGTCGGACAAAAACTCGCCAAGATATCGCCGCATCGACCAATAATCCGTGTTGTCAGGTGTGCCGAGGTTGGTCAGCAAAANACCTACCTTTTCAGGGGGAAAGCCGGGGTGGTCTGCCGGAGCATGCATGGGGCAGGTGGCAGGTGTGCTGGCGTCAAACATNATAAAATCCGATTGCTATGCTGCTTACTACGCACATAAGCGATTCCCGGCCCGGGTCAATCTTTCAGCGGGTTTTCTTGAGTTTTAAGTGCTGCAGACAGCCGGGTGACCGCTGATCCGGGGCGCAGAGGTTTTGGCTGAGAAGGGTCAGGTGCCCACCCCGTTAGGTAAATCATCTCAAACGTCGCCGCGATTGTTCCGTCATCTCTGCGATGGCGGGCATTATAAATTTCNTCTGTGCGTCGCANAACTGCCGCTTTGGTCGGGTGGCGCAGCCGGTTGGCCAGTGCGTTGTTTTCCCCCATTGCCCGCAGCTCGTGCATCAGGTGGCGTGCAGAGCGATAGGTTACCGTCAACCGCGCGCTGTCGGCCACGGGCAAAGCAAATCCGGCCCGTTGCAGCAGGCCGCCAAGGTCGCGAATTTCTGCCATTGGCGCAATGCGCGGCGACAGCCCACCTGTGATCTCAATCTCGGCCTCTGCAAGGGCTGCTCTGAGTTCGATGAGTGTTTGACCACCAAAACATGCTGCCAGAAACAAGCCGTCGGGTTGCAGCGCCCTCCGGCACTGAATGAGNTGACCCACCAAATCATTGGCCCAGTGCAGCGCCATTGCATGGATCACCAGATCACAACTNTTTGGTGTNACNTNCAGAGTATCTTGATCAGGAAAAATCTCAGCNTCGGGAAACGCCGTTTGCCATATAACCGGAAATCCGCTCACAATCGCTGGNTGGCGAAAGGTTCTGTTAACCATGCTCAGGCGATCCTGCAGCTCGGCAATTGCTTGCCGGTGCAAAAACAGGGCCTCTGGTTGGTGACGTTGGCGGTTGCGGTTTAACGCGTCGTAATCGGTCAGAGCAGTCATAGGGGGATGTTAGAATGGGCTGGGGGAAACTTCAAACTGCGTTGGATATTATTTATCCNCCGCGCTGTGTTGCCTGCGGCGGCCATGTAGAAAGTGACTATGGGCTGTGTGGGACCTGTTGGCGTCAGGTCCACTTTATGCGGGGGACGGGGTGTTGGACATGCGGGCTGTCGCTGCCAGGCTATCTTGATGNTTCTGAGCAGGTGATCTGCGANTCGTGTNTGTCGCTTGGCCCGCCGTGGCGTCGCGGGGTCGCGGCGCTGGCCTATGACGAGACGGGGCGGTCGTTGGTACTGGCACTGAAACACGGCGACCGCCATGATATCGTGCGCCCCGCCGCAGATTGGATGGCGCAGGTGAGCCGGGTCTTAGTACAGCCCAATATGTTGGTGGCGCCGGTGCCCTTACATTGGACACGGCTTTTCCGCCGGCGCTATAATCAGGCGGCTTTGTTAAGTGCGGCTTTGGCCAAGCGGCTGGACCTGTCGCATTGTGCCGATTTGTTGATCCGCAGTTCGCGGACGCAGTCGCTTGAGGGATGTAGCACTGACCAGCGTTTTGCCATTGTGGGGTCGGCTATGACGCGCAATCCGCGGTATCAACACCGGTGGCTTGACCGACCAATTTTGTTGGTGGACGATGTAATGACTTCGGGTGCGACACTTACGGCAGCGACTAAAGCCTTGCAAAAAAGCGGAAATTATGACGTTTATACCTCCGTTCTGGCGCGTGTTCAAAAGCAGATTTAGCATTTTGAAAAAATTGTTTACGAAAGGTTCAACTATATGCANCCGATTGAAATTTATACTTCTTCCACTTGTGGGTATTGTTTTGCTGCCAAGCGGTTACTTAATGAAAAAGGCGTGTCTTATGCAGAGATTAACATCCAGANGGAGCCTGAGCGTCGGGCCGAGATGATCACGCGCGCCGCAGGACAAAGCAGTGTGCCACAAATTTTCATCGGAACGCANCATATCGGCGGTTGCGACCAGCTTTTCAATTTAGAGCGTTCAGGCAAGCTCGACGCTATACTGGCCACCTAATGGCGTTGGTGTGATGCGGGCCGCTTTGTTGCAATTGACCTCTGGCGATGAACCCAAAAGCAATCTGGTCTGCACGTTGGATAAGGTCCGTGAGGCTGCTGCTGCGGGTGCTGGCTTTGTANTGACCCCAGAGGTGACCAATTGTGTCTCAACCAGCCGACGCCAACAACAGGCAGTGTTGCAACATGAGGCGCAAGATGCCACGCTTGCGGCCCTTTGTGATCTTGCTGACGAGTTGGGCATCTGGCTGCTGATCGGGTCACTGGCTTTGAAAACCGATGCGGCCGACGGGCGCTTTGCCAACCGGTCATTTCTGGTTGCCCCCGACGGATCTGTCCACGCGCGCTATGATAAAATCCATATGTTTGACGTCGATGTCTCAGCCGAAGAAACCTATCGTGAGTCTGATGGCTATCTGCCAGGCGACCGGGCTGTCACAGCCAAAACACCGTTTGGGACGCTGGGCATGACAATCTGTTACGATCTGCGGTTTCCCTATCTTTATCGATCATTGGCCTTGGCGGGTGCGGATATTTTAACCGTCCCGTCGGCTTTTTCACCGGTAACGGGTGTTGCGCATTGGTCTGCGTTGTTGCAGGCACGGGCAATCGAAACCGGCTGCTATGTCTTGGCGCCTGCCCAATTCGGCACGCATCCTGNCAAGTCTGGAAAGCCGCGCAAAACCTTTGGGCATAGTATGGCGATATCACCCTGGGGTGAAATTTTATGTGACGCGGGCCAAGAATACTCTATAGTCTGGGTCGATCTCGATCTTGGTCAGGTCTCCCAGGCGCGGCGCAGAATCCCGTCATTGTGCCACAGCCGTCGATTTGAAGGTCCGTGATGATAGATGAAGCGCAAGTGTTAGCCGTAACGTTATTTAGTGAAATTCTCACAGCCGATCAGCTGTTGCGCAACCGGCTCTCGCGGATTTTGCCCAACGGTATGGAAATCTCGCATTTCTCGGTGTTGAATCATCTTGGTCGCTTTGGGCAGGAACGCACGCCGGCTAATTTGGCAAAAAGCTTTCATGTGACGCGGGGGGCGATGACCAATACCCTNAACAAGTTGGAAATTTCAGGCTATGTCCATGTGCGCCCCGACTGGGATGATGCCCGCAGCAAGNTGNTTGCAATCAGCCCNGCGGGTATTTTAGCCCGTGATCAGGCCCTGGCCGCCATTACGCCGATGATTGATGATCTGGTGCGTGATATGGGCAGTGATAAGGTCCGGGCGGCCCTGCCGATTTTGCGTGAGCTTAGGCTGCGGTTGGAGCACGACAGTTAACCCCTGCGGNTTGCTTTCTCAGGCTTTGACGCTGGCCGTGACATAGTTGACGCTTAGATCACGATCTGACAAGCGCCATTGCCAAGTGATCGGATTGAACACAAATCCCTTGCGATCAACAGCCTCAAGCCCGGCGGTTTCGATCAGCGAGAACAATTCCTCTGGTGTGATGAATTTGTTCCATTCATGTGTGCCTTTGGGTAACCAGCGCATTANATATTCCGCGCCCACGATTGCCATTGCAAAACTCTTGGCGTTACGGTTAATCGTGGAACAGATCATTAACCCCCCAGATTTAAGCAGTCGCTGACAAGCTGTCAGATATTCAAGCGGTCCCTCGACATGTTCGACCNCCTCCATGTTGAGGACCACGTCGAATTCTGCGCCCTCATCAACCAGAGCCTCGGCGGTGGCGTGGCGGTAGTTTATGGTCAGACCTGATTGCGCAGCGTGGGCGGCGGCCACAGGGATGTTGCGACCGGCAGCATCGACCCCGATTACCGTCGCACCCAGCCGCGCCATCGGCTCGCATAGCAAACCGCCNCCGCAGCCGATATCGAGAATCTGCAAGCCTGAAAATGGCAAATCACNGGTCAAGTCCCGGTCAAATTCTGCCGCAATCTGTTGGGTGATATAGTCCAGACGGCAGGGATTCAGCATATGAAGAGGCTTGAATTTGCCGTTTGGATCCCACCATTCATCGGCCATCGCCTGAAACTTAGCGATTTCCGCTGGATCAACGGTGCTTTGAGACGCTTGCATTTTTTTCTCCGTATGGTCTTTTGTGTCTGCTATCACATATAGAGCATTTATGGATAAGTTTTCAGGCCAAAAGAGCGCAGTGCAATATCTCTATCCCCCGCTTGATCCGTTTGACCAGCGGATTATCGAGGTTGGTGATGGGCATAGCCTCTATGTAGAACAATGTGGCAACCCGCAAGGTGTGCCGGTGATCGTCTTGCATGGTGGCCCTGGNGGGGGCTGCAGCCCGGCGATGCGGCGTTATTTTGACCCACAATATTACCGAATTATTTTGTTTGATCAGCGCGGATGTGGCCGGTCNCGGCCGAAATCTTCTGTCGAGCACAATACTACGTGGCATCTGGTGGCGGATATTGAGCGGATCAGGACTGAGTTTGAAATCGACAGCTGGGTGGTTTTTGGTGGCAGCTGGGGGGCAACGCTGGCGTTGATCTATGCCCAGACACATCCGACGTCAGTGACTTTTTTGGCGTTGCGCGGGGTGTTTTTGATGACNCGGGTCGAGCTTGATTGGTTTTATGGCGGTGGCGCGGGGCAATTCTGGCCCGATATCTGGAAGACNTTTGTCGATCTTATTCCGCTGGAAGAGCGTGATGACTTGATACTTGCCTATCAAAAGCGGCTGTTTTGCGGAGATATGGCGGTTGAACATCGGTATGCGCAGGCTTGGGCCTCTTGGGAAAACTCGCTGGCCTCGGTGCATTATCACGGTGGTGGCAGNGCCCCGGGCGATTATGCACGGGCCTTTGCGCGCATNGAAAACCATTACTTCAGCAATGATGGATTTCTCGAGTTTGATGGACAGATTTTGGCANATATGGACCGCATCGCTCATATCCCGGGNGTCATCGTACAAGGCCGATATGATATGATTTGTCCGCCGCAACGGGCATGGGAGCTGTCACAAAATTGGCCTGCGGGTGAACTGCAGATTATTCGAAATGCCGGTCACGCCCTGTCGGAACCTGGCATTAGCGAAGCTTTGGTGCGCGCGATGGATCGGTTTGCGGCACGTTAAAACGGTGGGCTTGTATTGATCCTAACGCCAAGCTCTGGCCTTATGGTCTGGCATCCGAATCGCGATGCGCTGGGAGAGTGTCTATGAGCCTTTTGGATCGGCGCCGACTTTTGACGTCTGGAGCAGCCGCGGCAGTGTTTGCTGCCAGTGGTGTCCCTGGGCTAGCCTTGCCAAAGCGCGGTGGCTTGTTGCGGGCCGGATTGTCTGGGGGATCGCCCACCGACACTTGGGACGGGCGCACCCATCGCGGCTTGTTTATGATTGCAGCCGCCCAGGGCGCGGTCTTTGACACCCTGACCGAGGTGGCCCCCGATGGCAGTCTGCGCGGTGAATTGGCGACCCGGTGGCAAGCTGGTGCGGACGCGCGGGTCTGGACTTTGGATTTGCGGCGCGATGTGGTGTTTCACAATGGCAAGTTGTTCAGTGCTGAAGATGTGATTGCCTCGCTGCGTTTACACCTTGATCCAAAAGTGGCCTCGCCGGCGCGGGCTTTGGTGGCGATGATTACAGAGATGCGCGCAACCAAGTTGCATCAAGTACGGTTCAAGCTGGCGCGGGGCAATGCGGATTTCCCCTATTTGCTGGCCGATTATCATTTGCTGATGTATCCGGCTGGCCAAATTGCGCAGGCGATGGCCGAGGGTATTGGCACCGGACTTTACAGGGTTGAATGTTTCAAGCCGGGGCAGCGTTTTATCGGCCGGCGGGTGCAAAACCATTACCGTGAGGGTCAGGCAGGGTGGTTTGACGAGATTGATTTTACCGCCCTTGAGAGCCTTGCCGCGCGACGCACCGCTCTTCAGGAGCGCCGTATTGATGTNGCCGATCATCTCAGTGACGCCGGTCCGGAAAACGACACTATCCAGATAAAGCGTGTCACTGGAAACCAGCATCTGGCGCTGTCGGTTCCGGTGCAACTGGACAGTGCCACCNGCGGNCATCTGGCACGTGCACTGAAACACGGGATTGACCGTCAATTCGTGCTGGATGCAATGTTTGACGGATTTGGNCGCATTGCATCCGACAGCCCGATTGGTCCCGCCAATCGCTATTATCACAGTGCGCTCATGCCCCTGCAGTTTGATACAGATCGGGCCCGGTATCATTTGAAAAAAGCAAAAATGGACCAAGCATCTTTGGCCATTATTCTGTCTGATAAATCGCCNTTATTCACCNCTGCAGCGGGTGATGTTTTCCGGAAACTGGCATCGAACATTGGGTTGGATTTACAACATATGCGGGGCGTAGCGCATAATAAGATGGCTGATTTGAGCCTGTCGCTCTGCTATGGACGCGTGACCGAAGACTGGATGTTCAGCGCCGGTTCACCCGCAGGCCCTGTGGGGGTTTCAGGCGCCTGCCATCAGCGGCGGTTTGTGCAGTTGCAAACGGCTGCCCGCTCGGAAATGGACAGCGCGAAACGGGCGGACTACTATGCCGAAATGCAACTGATTGCCCGCAATGACGGGACTATGATCGCTCCGGTTTTTGTTGATTTCAGCCATGCAGTGCACAGACGTCTTGCAAGCCCCGAGCGCATCGGCAATCTATGGCCNTTGGATAACGCCCGTCTGGCCGAGCGCTGGTGGATGGCGTGACTAAAAACGTCCTTTAAACANCGTCATANATTGTCGGCCACAAGCGGGTTNACNTNTATACGGTTGGATAAATTATCGGAAATTCTGGCCCTGTNAACGGCGCTCCATCTTCGTAGTTAAGGTCGGGAAATGCCGGTGAAGGTGTCCCGCGTCTTTGTATAAAAACGGCATCATCGCCGACCCAGCGCAACGAAATCACCCGGCGGCGCGATGTCGAGGTATTTGCNGGNGCGCCGTGCAAAGTGCGAAAGTTAAAGGCAACCGCATCTCCCGGCTCCATTTCCCAACCGAGGATATCAAGATCTTGCCGCCTTGCATCTATGTCTGGTATGGATTCTGAGGTATCCCCCTCAAATAGATCCGATCCATCAAAGCGCTTGGGTTTGAACGACTTACCCCAAAGATGAGAGCCGGAAATATATTCGATCGTGCGGTCGCGGGAAATGGGATCTAGCGGGATCCAGAAGCTGACGTTTTGCGCACCATCTACAAGATAATAGGGTTGATCCTGATGCCATGGGGTGACAATCGAGTTTCCTGGCTCTTTTACCAAAATATGGTCATGGAAAATGCGTGCTGTTTCAGATGACATCAACTGCGCGGCAATCTCGGCTAATGGGGATTTCTTGACAAGNTTGCGGTATCCATCGAATTGATTCCAAACAACATAATCTTGGAAAAAAGGGGCAGTGCCATCCTCAGGCCGGTAAGTCCGCTCGCGCCAGCTTGGGGTCGCTATATTTTGCTCAATGGCTTGCCGTGCCTCATCAATATGGTCATTCAACACCCCTTTAAGCAAAACAGCGCCTTGGGCGCGAAAATCTGAAATCTGTGTTTGTGTTACCATTTGCCTGTCCTTTACCCCANCCCATTGCTCTGCGCTGGCGTGCTCATATTCAAATCCGACAGATNGATCCTAGTCCATTGCAGGACTTGCGTCTATTGGCTGTTGGGTTCGCACAGCATTNGGTGTGATTTGATAGCAGCTTCGTCAAAAGTTAGCCCATGCAAAGCGGCCCTAATGCAGAAGTATCACTAGACACTGAGACAGAGCCTCTCGCTTTGGACGATATGCTGCGGTATGAGAAGTGCATGTCAAAGATTGAATCGCTCTTCGCAACCCGCCTTTANCGNGCGCCCTTGGTCGAATTCGGCAAACCGCCTGCCGCATCCGAGCTTGAGTCCGCTTGTCTCTCTATTGCCTATGATGATGAGGCCGGGCAGGAATGGTGCGAGAAAAATGACTATCATGGCTATACCAGTTATGCGTCATTGACAGATCTGGCTTGGCGATTTCCCACCTTCAAGGATCTTGTTAAAGTTTTGGATAAACATGTTGCAGCTTTTGCCAAAGATTTGCAGTTTGATTTGGGTGACAAGAAANTCAAACTGGATTCCCTATGGATTAATATCTTGCCCACCGGGGGGGTGCACACATCGCATCTGCACCCTCATAGTGTGATCAGCGGAACCACATACGTCACAATGCCCGAAGGTGCGAGTGCGATAAAATTCGAGGATCCGCGCCTGGCGATGATGATGGNCGCGCCAACGCGTAAGGCCAATGCCCGCGACGAATTGCGGAATTTCATTTATGTCGCGCCCGAGGTGGGGGATGTCTTGTTGTGGGAAAGCTGGTTGCGCCACGAGGTGCCGATAAATCTGGCGGATGAAGAACGCATCAGTGTCAGTTTTAATTACGGCTGGGGATAAATTGTGCCAAATCTTGGGGCCTTCAAATCCCTCGAGCTCAATCTTCCAGTCAGGTGAGGAATATTTGTGAAATTCTGGCTGGATTGTCGCTTGATATCGCCAGCTTCGATGAGGTGTATGCGCCGCTTGACCTCAAAGGCGATGACGACCTTAACTTTAAATGTTTGGTGAGGAAAAATGACTGCTGACACAGAAAACTATTTACAGCTTGGTGTTCTGGTAACTGCAGGGGCCAGCGGTATCGGNCGGGTCATTGCCGAGAGCTTTGCACACACCGGCGCGCGCCTGCATATTTGCAATATTGCCGATGCGGCGCTTGATGAGATTGCACAAACACATCGGACTTGAGGAATAAGCCGCTGTGATGTTTCGCAGGCAGATCAGGTTGCACGGTTGTTTGAAAAGGTTGACGCCAACTTGGGTGGGCTTGATGTGTTGATTAATANCGCCGGAATCGCAGGCCCGACAGGCAGGGGTCGAGAAAATCGCCGCAGATGACTGGTGCCGCACGGTGGATATTAACCTAAACGGTCATTTTTGCTGCGCCAACCGAGCGGTTCCAATGCTTTAGAAATCCCAAAATGCCTCAATTATGTGCATATCATCCGTGGCTGGTCGCTTGGGANACGCCTACTGGACGCCCTATGCCGCAACTAAATGGGCTATTATCGGTTTGTTAAAAAGCCTTGCTATTGAGTTGGGCCTGAGCGGTATCTGCGTCAATGCCTTTCTGCCCGGAATTGTTGAGGGCCCCCGCATTGAAACGGTTATCTGTGGGCGTGCTCGGACGCCGGGCGTTGCTTATGGTGAGATGGAACAGAAATACATCAATAAAGCATCGCTGCGGGGGATGGTGACTGCGCAGGGTGTTGCAAATCAGGCGGTGTTTTTATGTTCGTCAGCCGGAATGAATATATCGGGTCAATCCCTCAATATTTNTGGCACTATTGAAAAGCAGTAGGTCTGGCGGTTTCTGGGAAANTTACCCTACGGNCANGGTTATCAATTTTTAAATCAAGCACCAGATATCAGAGGTCGAGAGGTTNGACTAAAGGGTCTCAAGGTAAGATTTAGCCTCGTCACTGATGTGATGAAGGCCGGTGTTAATTTTGTTGCCAGCCACGGATGGAAATCCGATTCTGAATGAATTTTTTGTTACACCACCATTATAGAAAATATGACCAGGCTCGATCAAAACACCGCGCTGCTGCAGCCTTTTCGCAAAAACCTCAGCGTCAAAATTTTCGGGGCCTGTCAGCCAAAACGAGGTGCCCCCCGTCGCGTCGCCGGGTGAAAACATCGGTAAGTGTTTTTTTATGCCTTCCTGCATGATATGCCAGCGTTGGGAGTATATTTCTCTGAGGTTCTTGATATGCGCGTCGTGATACCCGTGAGCAAGAAACATTGCGGTCGTTTCCTGAACAATGCTCGGGGGATGCCGGACAGTGAGACTTCGGACAGTCTTTGCCGATTTGATGATGTCGCGATCCGCAACAATAAACCCCATGCGAATGCTTGGCGACAAGGTTTTTGAGAGGCTTCCCACGTAAATCACAGTGCCGTCCTCGTCGAGAGACTTTAGCGCAGGCTTTAGTTTGACATGACCAACCAGCCCGATTTCATAGTCATCTTCGATGACCAAAGCATTTGCGGCACGCGCTTTTTCGATCACCCGCACCCGCCTGTCATTGGGCATAACCACCATGGTCGGGAACTGACATCCGGGGGTAATATAGGCCAATTTAAACTCTGCTGGCAGGCGGTCTGGGTCAAAGCCGCCTATGTCAACAGGCACAGGGGCGATTTGATTATTGTACAGGTGAAACATGTGCCGGGCTTCTTGATAGCCCGGGTTTTCAAAGGCGATAGGGCGCGGGTCCTCCGCAAACAGGGTGCCGATAATCGACAGTGCGTGTTGGGCCCCGACGGTGACCAATATTTCATCTTCTGCCACGTTGATCCCGCGATAGTGTAGTAGCCTTTGACGCAGCTGAAAAATTAGGTCCGGACAATCCACGTCAACAGCTTCGCTGGTCCATATCGGCAGGGCTTTTCGTCCCAGTGCCAGACGCGAGCATTCGCGCCAGGCTTCAATGGGAAACAGTTCGGTATCGATCTGGTTATAGACAAAGGGAAACTGGTATTGCGTCCAGTTTTGGGGCTGGTTTGCGCGCATGTTTGCTGCTGGTAATCGACAATTAAATTGGCGTGGTTTGGTGCTTTTGGGGGGCGCGTCCTGCAAAGCACTGTCTGGTGGAAGCTGTTTTTTGACCCCGGGTATATCCAACGCAACGGTAAAGCCAGAGCGGTTGCGTGCTTCAAGAATTCCGAGACCTACCAGATCGTAATACGCCTCATAGGCGCTGTTTTTAGACACCAATAATTGTCCTGCAATGTCACGGCAGGAAGGGACATTGTCACCTTTTCGGTAGATACCGGTTATAATTCTTGAGCAGATCGCTCGGCGCACCAGATCCTTTTTACCAATTGGTGACGAACCAATATCTTGTGACGTTGACAACAGAGTGGAAGCATCCATTTGGTGATCCTTTTGGTCAGTCACAGGCCTTGGCTGGTGCGTCTCAAGTGTGGCTGTCGGGTTTGTAACTACTGGCTTTTACCGCCAAGCCTAACACGGTGGAAAATTTTTTGGCAAGGGAGATGCGGCCTTTTGCAAACGGTCCTGCAGTCTTGCAGGTCCCGAGACCTCCAAGCGACAGATCCCAAACCAAGACCTCAAACTATGACCCCCGCGGGTTGCGGGACCCTTGAAATGGGTAATTTGAACATCAGGGGTGGCAGCGATGGCAGCCCCTGATGTCTGGTTGAATGTTTGGTACAAAGACGGTGTACGTCACGCGCGATGCGCCTCTCGCCCCTAGCTTTGTGTCGCAATCCAGATGGTCTTGGTCTGTAGGTATTGCTCGAGGGCTTCTGTGCCATTGTCGCGAGCCAGCGAGCCTGATTGCTTGTAGCCCCCAAACGGCGTCTTTATGTCGCCTTCGGAGAATCCGTTTACCGACACAGTGCCGCAGGGCAGTTTGCGCGCCATAGAAATGGCCCGATCAATGTCGCGGGTGAACACTGTTGCATGTAGGCCATAATCGGTATCGGTGGCGATTTCCAAAGCATCTTCGGCCGATTTAACCGCCATAACCCCAAGCACGGGACCAAAAATTTCGTCTTTAGCAATNGTCATATCGTTGGTGACGCCATCAAAAACGGTTGGTGCAACAAAATGGCCGGGCCCGTCCACGTCTCCACCTACGACAAGGTTAGCGCCTTCGGTTTTGCCCGACNCAATATAGCCCATGACCCGGTCTTTATGTTCGGCCGTGATCATCGAGCCGATCGTTGTATCGGGATCAAGCGGATCGCCCAGTTTGAAAGTATCAACGCGTTTGAGCATTTTATCCAAAAATTCATCAACCAAAGGCGCGGCTATGATCTGGCGCATGTTGGCCGAACAGTTTTGGCCGCCGTTCCAGAACGCCGCCATTGCGGCATGCTCGATCAGATCATCGCTGATCACAGCGTCATCCAAAACAATAAACGGGCTTTTGCCGCCCATTTCCAGCCCAACGCTTTTGAGATTGCTGTCACCGGAATAACGCATGAACAGACGGCCCACTTCGGTTGAGCCGGTAAATGAGACGGTATCGACATCATTGTGCAGGCCAATCGCCTGNCCGGCCGTTTCGCCAAGGCCGGGAATAATATTCAGAACGCCGGAGGGGATACCGGCCTCAATGGCCAACTCACCCAGCTTAAGTGTGCTGAGGGGNGTCTGCTCGGCTGGCTTAACAACAATTGAACACCCCGATGCCAGCGCNGGNGCGATTTTCCAAACCGCCATCAGGAACGGGAAATTCCACGGCAGAATGGCACCAGCNACGCCAGCTGGTTCTTTCACGATCAGTGCCAACGCATCGTCTGCTGTGGGCGCGATTTTGCCAAAAGTCTTATCGGCAAGTTCGGCGTACCAGCGGAAAAATGCAGGGGCCTCAGTANCGACTTCGTGCAAACAGTCGGTGATGGTTTTACCGGCATCGACGCTTTCCAAAACCGCAAGTTCATTTTTGTTTTTCTCGACAAGATCGGCAAGCTTTAACAGGATTTCTTTTCGGTACTCAGGTGCAGCGCGCGACCAGGTCCCCTGATTAAAAACCCGACGGGCCGCTGNCACAGCGCGATCAACATCGGCGGCGCCACAATGGCTAAAAGTACCAATTATTTCACCGGTGGCAGGGTTCAGGTTCTCAAGTTTGGCACCGTCGGCGGCATCACAATACTGGCCGTCGATAAACGCCTGCGTGTTTGGTGTGACGGTATCGCGAATGTTGTGAAAATAGGCTCTGGTCTCTGACATGTCGGTCTCCTTTAATTTGGGGTTNGGCGCTTATTTGATCGAGCGTACGAATTTCCGAATATCTTGAATCAACAGGTCGGGCTGTTCCATGGCCGCAAAATGCCCGCCGCGCGGCATTTCAGTCCATTGCGTGACGTTATAAATGCGTTCGGCATAGCTGCGCGGTGGCCATGCCAGCAATTCCGCTGGAAACAGGGCACAGCCTGTTGGCACCTCTACTCNTTTGCCCTCTGGCGATAGCAGGCGGCCGCCCTCTTCGCGGCGNCCATAATAAATCCAGGATGCGGTGTTGAACGTGCGGGTGACGATATACACCATGATGTTGGTCAGCAACTGATCCTTGGTATAGACGCTCTCGACGTCGTTGCCGACGGTGTCGGACCAAGAATTCATCTTTTCCAAAATCCATGCCGCAACNCCAACTGGGCTGTCCATCATCGCATANCTGAGGGTTTGGGGTCTTGTGGCCTGTTGTGTGCGGTANCCGTTTTCCATGATTTGGTCGTGTTCAAACTGATCCGCCCAAAGGTGTTCTTCTGGGGTTTGTGGTCCGTCCTTGTGGCGCATTGTCAAAATGTTGATATGGATGGCTTTGCAGGCGGGGGCATGTTCATATCCCAGCCAGCTGGAGATGGCGCCCCCCCAATCACCACCCTGTGCGACATAGCTGTCATATCCCAGCGTTTTGGTCATCAACGTATTGAACACACGGGCCATTTTCCGTGGGCCGTAGGGCCGTGGCGGGCGTCCTGAAAACCCAAATCCCGGCAGGGAGGGGGCCACGACATCAAAGGCGTCATCGATATCACCTCCGTATTTTTCAGGATGCGCCAGCAGATCGATAAAATCCAGAAATTCAACGATTGTACCGGGCCATCCATGGCTGATAATTAAAGGTGTNGCGTTATCACCGCTGCCTTTTTCATGGATAAAGTGCAGATCAATACCATCGACCGGGGCCTTGAAGTGGGAAAAACGGTTGATAGCAGTCTGGTGCTTTTGCCAATCATAGTCCTTGGCCCAATAGGCACAAAACTCTTTAAGATAATTCATATTGACGCCGTAATCCCACCCGCCATCATCGGGCATTTCATGCCANGGATACTCCGCGACCCGCGACTTGATATGTGCTATCGTTTCATCGGGGATATCTAAATNAAAAGGTTTTATCGGCGTCATACTGGTCTTTCTAAACTTGTANNTGTTCTTNTGTGTATCGGCCAGCTTGTATCTTAACATTCAGACCGCCACCACAGATGAACTATCTAAATAATAATCATCCGTGTAAGGAGCAAAATTAGCAATTTATAGGGACAGATTTTGGTTTTACTGACANGTGTGACCCTGNGTGTGGGCGAATCTGGCCATTTGAAACCATGAATCCAGTACCATTAGCCATAATCCAGACTGCGATGCGGATATTGTGATGGAACAAATGTGCAGTACATACAATTCTGTCCCTACTATTAGAATGATCTGTACCTTTCTCATAGATCGCTCTGTGTCATCTATGGAGCAGTAGCAGATTTGTAGTGTTGCGCGTTTTCAAAAAGCCAACTCGGAGCTGTGCTGAAAAGGAGCGAGAAATGAAAAATAACTACGTGTGGAAAGCGGCAGCGGCCGCTGTGGCCCTTTTATGTAGCGTTGAGGGCGCCAGCGCTGAGAAGGTGCTGAAACTTGGGACGACTGGCAGANTGGGGATGCCGATTGGGGATGCCATAGATCAGGCGCTGATACCGGCCATGGAAAAAGCGTCCGGTGGAANGATGCGGGTCGAACCGCACTATCAAAGAAGTTTATGCGCCGAACAGAAATGCGGAGAACAAGCCAACCAAGGACTTATAGCGCTGTGGACCAGTTCTACTGCGAANTATGGGAATTTCGGATCAGAGTTAGCAATTTTCGATTTGCCCTTCATCTTTAAATCACTCGAAGACGCTAAGCGAATATCAAATGATTGGCTGGCAGAAAGACAGTGCAAACTTGCCCTCGAGAATGCGGGCCACATTTGCCTTTCTGTGTATTCGAGCGGTGGCTTCAGGCAGCTTGGGAATGCAACCAAATCGATCCACGTTCCTGGGGATATGAAAGGTCTCAAGTGGCGTACTACTAAAAGTCCAGTTGAGTTCATGCTTGTTAAAAATTGGGGCGCTGTTCCCACACCTTACGATTGGAGCCAATTATATCAAGGTCTTCAGTCGGGTGTAGTTGAGGGTCAATATGTTGCCAGTCCTTGGCAGCACGTAGCAAAACTTCATGAAGTGGCAAAGTATTTTACGGAAATAGGTGGTATGTGGTCTGGAAATATTCTTGCCATGGATGCCGGGCAATATAATGCGCTATCTGGGCAAGAGAAGGAGTGGTTGCACGAAGCCGCTGATGCTTATGGAGAAAAAGTAAACCAGTTAGATAACGCCTGGATCAAGAATGGAGAAGATGCCATCAAAGCGTCTGCGATCGAGTGGTACACCCCAACCGAGGCAGAGTTATCGAAGTGGAGAGAAGGCGCGATCGGTGCTTGGTTAGATGCAAAGGGCACGTTTGAACCTGATGTCGCCAGAAGAGTTCTTCTAGAGCAAGGAATGGATGGTTTTGTTGCTCAGCTCGAAAAAGCTGGCGCTCTGTAACTCGTTCACCTACAATATTGTGAAAAGATCATTTAGGCTATCAAGTAGTCCTAGATGGTCTTTTCTTTCACAAAAGAACTATAAGTGAGTAACCATGGAAAGCATCTTCCTACTTGGCATACTGCTGTTTCTAATCCTCTGTGGTGCGCCAATCGGTTTTACTTTAATCTTAATACCTTTCTTTTATATTTTGATCACCGACGCCGTACCTCTTGTCTTAATTCCCAGTCAAATGTTCAACGCAATTGATTCAGTGCCATTAACTGCGATTGCCTTCTTCATGTTGACGGGTGAGTTAATGACAAGTGCAACGATTACCGATCGCCTCGTTTCATTGAGCAGAGCACTGATTGGTCGGTTGCGTGGTGGTTTGGCGCAAGTCAATGTGCTCGTCAGTATGTTTTTTGCGGGAATGAATGGGTCGGTTGTAGCTGATACGGCTACAGTGGGTGCATTGGTGTTGCCTGCTATGAAAAAGGCCGGATATCCCCCTGCGTTTTCTGCTGCTGTTACGGGCGTTAGCTCCACCATTGGAGGCATCATTCCGCCCAGTATTATGATGATTGTCCTTGCGAATGCGACTGAGATTTCGGTCGCAGCGTTGTTTGCGGCTGGGATTATTCCGGGCTTGTTGATTGGTGTGGTTATCATGCTCATTAACCATTACTTCGCTGTAAAATATGATTTTGAGCGGAGCGATGAGCATTTTTCGATACGGCGCGCCGGGAAAGAACTGTATCGTTCCTCGTTTGCCCTGCTGATCCCTGTGGTTCTGGTTGGTTCCGTCATGGGGGGCATCGCATCGGTTGTTGAGGCTGGCGCCATCACCGCAATGGTTGCGTTATTTACGGGTGTATTTGTATACCGAACGATTAAGTGGAAAGAATGCGCCGGCGCTTTCCGTCGGGCATTCCGTAATTCGGCAATGGTTTTCATTATCATAGCAGCGTCAGGACCATTTAGTTGGTTGCTTACCTCATTGGGGGCAATTCGTGATCTTGAGAGTTGGCTACTGGGCCTTGCGGATTCTCCCTTTACTTTTATTCTAGCACTTATTCTTTTCATTTTTCTGCTCGGAATGGTAATGGATTCCGCAGTTAATATTATAATCGTGGGCCCAGTTTTAGTGGACGTTATGGCCAAAGCGGGCTTTCATGAGGTTCAGGCTGCGGTCGTCGTGATCGTTGGCTTCTTGATCGGTTCGGTAACACCACCNGTTGGCGTCGCCTTTTTTACTTCTGCAACCATCGCGCAAGTGCGCTTAGAAGAGGTCGCCGTGGCATTAGTTCCTTACCTAGCAGGGTTGTTTTTACTGTTATTTTTCATTCTCGTCATTCCGGAGTTGACGATGTTTCTTCCCCAGATAATGAGTTAGATGAAAGCTATGTGGCAATTTTTAAATGACTGTGACCGTTTTATCCATCGTGTTCTAGAGGCGGTATGTTCACTGTTTTTGGCTTTGATGGTTGGGTTCACCCTCTATACTGTTCTCATGCGATATGTGTTNGCAAACCCTCCTGTTTGGGGGGATCTGTTAACAGTATTAAGTAATATTTGGTTGATGTTTATAGCGCTTTCGCTCACAGCCAGAGACAACGAACACATCGCTTTGAATNTAATTTATGAAAAGTTACCCCCCAAGCTGNCACTTTATATACGTCAGTTTTGGAAGCTTATGATCATATTGGTTGGAATAATTCTGATCATTTATGGAATTGAGCTGGTGGAGGGTATGCGTGGCAAGTATTGGGAAATGTGGCATTTTGAATTTACTGCGCAAGGCATCGAGTTCAAAGAGAACTATATGCCAAAAAAANACGCAGTTATGATCCTGCCGTTGGCCGGATTTTTGACGGCCATTGGTGCCGCGATCTGTCTTCTGAAAAAGGTTTAGCCTTTTTCAAAAAANCTGNATCGACAGCTTGGTTGGGTNTTTGANATATGGNTGGGCGCCTTAANGNCGAGGCGTTGTCGGCAAAGATTGCTCTCACCAGGCCTAAGCGGTTACCGCATATTGACTTTGTAAATCCATAAAAATGCCTTTTTCAGGGCACTGCGCAACAGTGTGATTATGTTGAGTATCNTTTTCATCTTCGGATTGGTCCGCTGGCGCCCATCAGCCTTGGTCTCGCAAAGAAAATAGTCCCAATATGGCAATCGGCGGTGTCACACATGCCCTGAAACTGAATATGACGGTGTGGTTCTGGNGCCAGATCTTATTAAATTGNTGGGATTACCGAATGTGTTCTGACATTTTGGTTGTATGATTCTAAGCNCTTCTAAATAGACTGGANAGGGTATGTTNTGNTCTNTGTGTGCCCAACGACCAGCATCCAAAATNGCCAGTTNNATCGGTATGACACCTGAATTGTGGTTGAGAAATTACGTCAATCAAAACGTTTTANCAGTGTGGTAGCGATGTTTGTTTTTCACTTTTTTGCAGACAGTGTTCTTTGTTTCCAAGGGCATTTTAGGAATTTTGCAATAGTCATTTTGNCCTGAACCACTTATAGTTTTTCTATGCGTGAGGGAGAGCGACATCTGTTGATTTTAAGCGTTCTGCAGGAAAAACCTGTGGTAACNGTGCACGAACTTGTTGCACTTACCAAATCTTCNGAAGCCACTATTCGCCGTGATATTGCCGCCTTGCATCAGAAAAATAAATTGCACCGCATGCGCGGTGGTGCAGAGGCCAAAAACACCCGCGCCTATCCNGAGGCAACCGGACGATCGTTTGCATCCAATCAAAATATAAATGTCGTTCGAAAACGGGCCATTGCTCGGGCGGCTGTTGCCATGTGCGAAGACAGNGACGCGATCATCATNAACGGTGGGACCACTACGTTTCANATGGTGCATTATCTCACGCGGCGCCATCTGCAAGTGTTCACCAATTCTCTACCGCTCGCCAATCATTTGCTCGACCATACCCAGAATACGGTNATTGTGCCGGGTGGTCGGATTTACCGCGATCAAAATATTATTCTCAGCCCATTTAAAAACGANGGCTCAAAACATTTTCAGGCACAGAAAATGTTCATGGGCGCCCATGGTATTGGGGCAATGGGGGTGTTGGAGATCGATAATCTNATTGTGCAGGCNGAAGAGAAATTAATCGATCAGGCGGAGGAAATAATCGTTTTGGTCGATAGCTCGAAATTTGATATCCGCACCAGTTTGGTGCTGTGCCCGTTGACCCGCATTTCCACATTGATCACNGATACGGGTCTGAGCAGCCAAGCCCGCGATATGGTACAAGAGGCGGGGGTCAAGCTGGTCACGGTTGAAGCGCCACAAGACCCAAGCTGATCATGGAAAAGATGGATGGATAAGCGAAACCATATTGCCATATTTGATCTGGGAAAAACCAACCAGAAAGTTGTGCTTATTGATGGAAAAGATCTGACCAAAATCGACAGCNGCAAAGCGCCTAATTCNGTTCTAAAGGGTCTGTATCCGCATCTTGATACGGCCTCCCAATGGCGGTTTTTGTGCGATTGTCTATCTGGTTTCGAACAGCAGCACGGGGTGGATGGGGTGGCAATTACCACCCATGGCGCAACCGCTGCCCTGGTGGTGGGTGATACACTGGCTTTGCCGGTCTTGGATTACGAATTCGAACTGCCGCGGTCGGTGGATGAGGCNTATAATACGCTGCGGCCACCATTTGACGAAACATTATCNCCAAGATTGCCGGGTGGGCTGAATATTGGGGCGCAACTGTACTTCCTTCAGACGAGGTTTCCCAAAGAATTTTCCCGTACAGAGCATATTCTGACCTATCCGCAGTACTGGAGTTTCCGGTTAACGGGGCTGGCTCACTCTGAGGCCACTTCACTGGGTTGTCACACTGATTTATGGCAACCGGAAATGGGGCGGTTTTCAAACTTGGTGGGCCGAATTCTGCCAGAAAAATTGTTCCCGCCGCTTGCAAAAGCCAGTGATGTATTTCCTTTAACATCCACGGCCGCGCAGGCCACGGGGCTGCGGGCCGGCATTCCGGTAACCTGTGGTATTCACGATTCAAATGCATCGCTTGTGCCGTGGCTTAACAGTGGTGATCCGCTTTCGATCGTGTCTTCGGGCACATGGACCATTGTTATGTCTTTGGGGGTGCCGCTGGGTGAAATGGACGCCGGGCGGGATATGTTGGCCAATGTTGATGCATTGGGAAGGCCGACACCTACGGCGCGCTTTATGGGTGGGCGTGACCATGAACTGTTGACCAAAGGGTGTGTCGGATCCGCCAGTTTGTCCGATATTGCCGCAGTGATTTCCAAAGGTATTTTTATCATGCCGGGACGGGTCCCGGGGGTCGGTCCATTTCCGCAAGCGCGCGGTGGTTGGCGTGGTGCGCCGCCGGTTGGGATGGCTGAAAAGCTGGCCAGTGCGACCTTGTATTTNGCGTTGATGACCCAGACCTGCCTCGCATTGGCCGGCATGGGTCAACGCATTATCCTCGAGGGCCCATTGGCGCGCAATGAGCCGTTTGCGCGGTGTTTATCGGCGCTGACCGGTGTTGCGGTACATGTGTCAGCCGATGCAACGGGCACAGCAACGGGCGCGGCTTTGTTGTTACTCAAAGCCGATCATGATCCACGGCTTGGCCCTGCGGTACAGCCCGTCGATTTGCCGGGTTTGTCGGCTTATGCTCAGAATTGGCGGGCTTACGCACAACAGGCAAGATAGGTTGGGCCGCGATCAAGCCATATGAAATACGGTCTCCAATGGCTTGGTGACGGGTGCATTATCCGCATGGGTGTGCATAATATCCGCCATAAACGCCCACCATTCTTGCATGATCTCAGTGGTGGCTAATGCATCTAAACNATGATCTGTTCGGCGCCATAGGACTGCAAAAAGAATGTCGGTCTCAGGGTCCAGATGAATTGAGTAATCCCGCACGCCCGCCTCGGTCAGCGCCTGCGATAATGCGGGCCAAATGGCATCATGGCGGCGCTTGTATTCCGCTTGCATTCCGGCGTTCAAACGCATGGTGAAGGCAAATTTTTCTTCTGTCATGAGTGTTTCCTTTGCTGCAGGCGTCTGGCCAGAATCGGCAGGGCAATGACCGCAATCAACAAGCCGCCAATGACAATAGACATCACGATGCCCGGCACATTCAGCAGCCCCAAGCCGAAAGTCACCAACCCCATGATAAAAGCGGCAAGAACCACGCCGATAATACTGCCCGCGCCCCCCAATATACTGACACCGCCCAGAACCACCATGGTGATGACTTCCAATTCCCAGCNCTGGGCAATCGAAGGTCGCGTTGATCCCAGCCGCGAGGTCAGCAAGACCGCCGCGATCCCAGACATAATACCCGTGAGGCAGAATAAAATGAGCTTTATGCGCCGCACCCTTACCCCCGAAAATTCAGCAGCGACCGGGTTGTTGCCGATGACAAACACCCAACGGCCAAAATTAGTGCGGTGCAGCAGGATATAGAACAATACAGCCATGATTAAAAACAACACAAATTCGAACGAGATAACCCACCAGACATAACCTTGACCAAAAAAAGCAAAGCTGCTCGGATAGCCTTTGTATGCTTGATCCCCCAGCACGATAAAAGACAGGCCACGGAAAAAACTCATGGTACCGATAGTCACCACGATAGACGGAAGCCCCAGACCGGTGACCAAAACACCGTTGAACGCACCGCAGATCAGTCCGGTAAGAATGCCAACGGCCACCAAACCGGGTGTTCCGACCCCAAATTGCAGCGCAAGACCCATCATCGTTGAAGAGAATGCAATGATGGCTGCNACCGACAAATCAATTTCTCCAGAAATAATGACCAGCGCCATAGCCAGTGCAATCAGTGCCTTTTCGGTGAAATTAAATGTCGCATCTGATAGGGACCAAGGCGATAAAAAATAGGGTGTGGCAAAGCAGTTCAGGATGAAAATTGCCACCGCCACGAGAAATAAAAGCGATTGCCATGAAAACAGAGCAGATCGNAACGGATGGGTCAGTCGATCTGGAATTTGGCGGGTGGTGAGCGGGGTGTCGGTCATGGATCAGACCTCGTATTTTTTAGGATAATTCGGCCTTGTCGGCGTTCGCTCCGGGCATTGAAAACCACGGCCAGAATAATTGCCGCCCCCGAAATTGCCATCTGCCAAAAGGGTGAGATATTGATCACTGGCAAAGCGCTGTTAACCAGTCCTAGAAACAGTGCCCCCAAGACTGTTCCAGCCACCGTACCAATGCCTCCGGCGATTGACACACCGCCAATCACACAGGCGGCTATAATAGATAATTCATAGCCTTTGGCCACTTCAACCGATCCGATGACATAGCGCGATACCCATAGATAGCCGCACAGGCCAGAAACCAGACCCGAAATGCAAAACGCGAGAAAGATGGTTTTACCCAAGTTTATGCCAGCATAGACCGATGCGGTTGGATTAACGCCCACGGCGTAGATTGATCGTCCAGGCGCGGTGCGCGTCATCATCACAAAAAACGCCAAAGTGATTGCGATTGCACACCACGAAAGTAATGGCATGCCCAGAATATCCAAGCGGGTGCCTTGGATAAACGCCGGGCTCAATTGATCTGCGTTGACCCATTTCCCACCGGCAATTAGAAAAATGACTCCGCGATAAATGGTCAGTGTGCCCAGGGTGACAACGATTGAGGGGATGCCCAATTTCCAGATCAGCAAGCCGTTAAAGGCCCCGAGAATAGTGCCGCAGGCCGTAGCAATAAGTACGAGGACCGGCACTGGGATCTCAGGATAGCCTGCGTTGATCAGCGCCACGCACATCCCGGATAGCGCAAGATTTGCCGCCATCGATAAATCAATGGAGCGGGTGATAATCACCACCATCTGTCCCAAAGCCAGAATAATCAACATCGAGCTGTTGTTAAAAATGCCCAATAGGTTGTCGAAAGAACCAAATGCCGGGGAGCGTAATGTGGTGCCAATAACCACAGCGACCAATGCCAAAAACAGCCAGATTTCGCGCGACTTCAATAGATATTTCATGACAGGGCACCGTCATTGATACCCGCTGCGGCCATCACTAATCTCTCTGAAGTTAAGGCATCATCATTTTTATAGATGTCAACTATCAGGCCCTCGCGCATCACTACGACCCGGTCGCTCATACCCAGAATTTCAGGCAGTTCCGAGGACACCATGATAACGCTGAGCCCCTGGCTGGCGAGGTCGCCCATGAATTCGTGCACGGCGGCCTTGCTGCCAATATCGATGCCTTTGGTTGGTTCATCAAGAATAATGACTTTGGGTTGGGTGGCGAGCCATTTGGCTACCACGACCTTTTGTTGATTGCCGCCCGATAGGGTGCCTGCGTGCTGGCTGAGCGAGGCGGCGCGCAAATCAAGACGGGTGGCATAGTCCCGCACCAATGTAAATTCTTTGGCCAATTGTAAAAAGCCGTTGCGTGATGTCTTGCCAAGCGATGGCAGTGATACATTTTGAAAAATCGGCAGATCAACCACGACACCCTGTTTGCCGCGCTCTTCTGGCACATAGACGATGCCGGCGTCGATCGCGTCTGCCGGGCTATTAAAATCGACGTTAGTGTCCTGTAATGTTACCGTGCCAGCGCTTGGCGTTGTGATGCCGAACAGCGCTTGCATCACCTCACTCCGTCCAGACCCAACCAGACCGTAAAATCCCAGAATTTCGCCTTTGTTTAGCGCAAATGAGATGTCGTTAAACTCGGTTGGGTGGCTCAGATGAGCGACGCTTAGAACCGGTGACCCAATTGTGGCTTTTTTCTGTGGGTAAATCTGGTCAACCGACCGCCCAACCATCATTTGCACTATCTGTGATTGGTCAGTGTCGTCAATCAGCCCTTTTCCGATAAATTGACCGTCGCGAAATACCGTGAACCGCTCGGCAATGCGGTAAATCTCGTCAAATTTATGCGAGATGAACAAAATCGCCTTACCAGAATTTTTTAGATGCTCAATCAAATCGAACAGGTCTTTGATTTCTTTATGTGACAGCGCGGCGGTGGGCTCATCCATAATCACGATGTCGGCCTTGATCGACATGGCCCGCGCAACGGCCACAAGATGTTTGTTGGCAATGCCCAATTCTTTGAGAATGCTGCTGGGATTGATATGGGCTGCGCCCATTTCGCTTAAAACGTCACGGGATTTCTGCCGTAGGCGGCTCCAGTCTATCGTCCCAAAACCTGTTTTTGGCGCATGACCCAAAAAGATATTTTCGCCGACGGTCAACTCGTCAAACAGGACGGTTTCTTGGTGGATCGCGGTGATGCCAAGTCCGAAGGCGGCATGGGGGCTGGGCAGCGACACAGGTTTACCGCGGATTTTTATCACGCCTTCATCTGGTTGATAAATTCCGGTCATCGATTTGACCAGTGTCGATTTGCCTGCGCCATTCTCACCGATAAGAGCTGTCACCTGCCCGGGATAAAGCTCGAGGCTGACACGATCCAAGGCTTTGACACCGGGAAAGGACTTGGACAATCCAGTGAGGGTGAGGAGAGGCTCTGACATCGTCTGACGTTACTGTCTTATATGAAAAGGCCAAGCGCTTTCGGCTTAGATTTTTGCGTTTTACCCCTGCTCAATCAAGACAAGAGCCTGGTGAAAGCGTAAAAACCCGGCAGGCTTCGCGTGCCGGGTTCGTATTTGTCAGCGGTCTCAGTAGATTTTTGAGAAAGCTTCGATATTGGAGGCGTCAAAAGTGAACGGAGCAGCCATCGCCGCTGAGTTTGATTCGTCCAATGTGATCTCGCCCACATGACCGATTGAGATCGTTGCACCGGGTGCTGCCGTGACACTGCCAGAGGCCAATGCATTGGCGATGTAGACTGCAGAATATCCCAAATCAATTGGGTTCCAGAGGGCGACTGCCTTTGATGAGCCGTTGTCGATGAACTGCTTGAACTCGGAGGGCAGCGCCAAACCGGTCACATTAATTTTGCCAATCAACCCTTCATCGGTCACAACCTGCGCCGCTGCAACAACGCCAACGGTGGTCGGGGCAATAATGGCTTTCAGATTTGGGTATGAGGCGATTAACCCTTTGGCTTCATCTGTGCTTTTGACTGAATCATCATCGCCGTAGACCGTCGCAACGAGGTTAATATTTGCAAATTTTGTTGGCATGGCCGCTTTTGCGGCATCGATCCAAGAGTTTTGGTTTGCTGCTGTCGAAGAGGCTGACAAGATTGCCACGTCGCCGCCATCCGGCAAATAATCTGCTGCCAGTTTGATGATTGTTTCACCAATCAAGGCCGTATCTGACGGGTTTAAATGCATTTGGCGACCTTCCGCGGCAACACCAGAGTCCCAGGAAATTACCGAGATGCCGCGATCCATGGCTTTTTTGAGAACTGGGACCAAAGCGTCAGGATCATTGGCCGAAATGGCAATGGCGTCGACACGTTGTGCGATCAATGCGTTTACGATCTCAATTTGACCTTCAGCAGTGGCTGCGGTTGGACCAGTGTATATGACTTCGATCCCACCAATTTCAGCAGCGGCCTCATCTGCACCCTTTGCGGCGGCATCAAAGAAGCCGTTGCCGAGTGATTTTACAACAAGCGCGATTCGTGTGTCAGCGCTTGCTGGAATTGCCAGCAAAGCCAGGGCCGAGGCCGCAGCTGCGACGGTTAGCTTCTTGAATATATTCATTTCTATTCCTCCCGATGCTTTATTATCAATCCGATCATCAGTGTGTCAGATTTTTTATGACCTAGGGCCATGCTTAAGTCTTGTTCGGAAACACTCTCACTGGCGCTAGATTCTGTCAATCACTTTCAACCTGTTTTGAATCGAATTGATCATGAAATGATTGAAAATGACGGAAAATGATTGACAAAATAGATGTCCAACGGGGAGACTGCTGGTAACAACTTGGAGCAATCATGACTGATTCAGTGGGTTCATCCCTATTAGCGTATTTATGGCAGGATGCCGTTGCAGACGGTATGTCCGAGGCTGAGCGTTTGGTGTACCGTTCAAATCTATTGGGGTCGGACATGCGCGTGACCAATTACGGAGGTGGCAACACGTCCTCAAAAATCGTTCAGATCGATCCGCTGACCGGAAAAGAGGTCGAGGTGCTTTGGGTAAAAGGATCTGGTGGTGATTTAGGAACAATCAAAGCGGATGGGTTCTCCACTTTATATATGGATAAGCTTACCGCGCTTCAGGGCCTCTACCGCGGACTGTCGTATGAAGATGAAATGGTTGGGTATCTGCCGCATTGTACGTTTAACCTCAATCCGCGTGCGGCCTCGATTGATACGCCCTTGCACGCCTATGTTCCCCGCCCCTTTGTCGACCACATGCATCCCGATGCGATTATTGCAATTGCCGCCTCGAGCGACAGCCAAGCATTGACTGCCGAGATATTTGGGGACACGATTGGCTGGCTGCCATGGAAGCGCCCGGGCTTTGAATTGGGGCTCTGGTTGGAGACATTCTGCCGCGACAATCCCCAAGCCAAGGGGGTCATTCTGGCAAGCCACGGGTTGTTCACTTGGGGAGACACGCCCAAAGAGTGCTATCAAACAACGATTGATACGATCAATACCGCGATCAGCTGGCTGGAGACACGCACTGCAGGCCAACAGCCGTTTGGCGGACCGGCCTTTGACGTGCTCGCGCCTGCCGAACGCACTGAAATTGCTAGCGCCTTGATGGTGCGTATCCGCGGTATGATTTCTGCTGATAATCACAAGATCGGTCACTTCGATGACAGTGATGCGGTTTTGGAATTTGTCTGTTCAAAGGACCTTGCGCCGTTGGCTGCGCTTGGAACCAGTTGCCCAGACCATTTTCTGCGTACCAAAATTTGCCCTTTGCTGGTTGAGCTGACACCCGGTGAAACAGATGTCGCCACTATCGTTGACGGGTTGACGTCCACAATCGCCGCATACCGCGAGAATTATGCTGATTATTACAACAGTTGCCGGCATGCGAACAGTCCGGCGATGCGCGATCCCAACCCGGTGATATTTCTGGTACCCGGGGTCGGTATGATTTCATTTGCCAAAGACAAAGCCACGGCACGGATCTCTAGCGAGTTTTATATTAATGCGATCAATGTGATGCGCGGGGCCGCTATGGTTTCCACCTATCAGGGTTTACCAACGCAAGAGGCGTTTGATATTGAATATTGGCTGTTGGAAGAGGCAAAATTACAGCGGCAACCCAAAGTCAAATCTTTGGCTGGCAAGGTGGCATTTATTACCGGTGGGGCTGGTGGTATTGGCCGTGCGACAGCCATCCGGATGCTGAGTGAAGGCGCATGTGTTGTGCTGGCGGATATCGACGTGGCGGCACTTGAGCAGGCTGAACAAGAAATGAGCGCTGAGTTCGGCAGCGACGCGGTGCGTTCGGTGGTGATGAATGTGGTGGATGAGGCACAGGTGGATGCAGCTTATCAAGCCGTGACGCTGTTTTATGGTGGTATTGATATTTTGGTTTCAAACGCGGGTCTTGCCTCATCGGCGCCGATCGAAGAGACATCTCTTGCCTTGTGGGACAAAAACATCAGTACGTTGACAACCGGGTATTTCCTGGTCTCGCGCGCCGCGTTTAAATTGTTTAGGGCGCAGGGAATTGGTGGTAACGTGGTGTTTGTCGCGTCTAAAAACGGTCTTGCGGCTTCGCCAAACGCGGCGGCGTATTGTACCGCTAAGGCGGCCGAAATTCATCTTGCGCGCTGTTTGGCCCTTGAGGGTGCCGAGGCTCAAATCCGGGTGAATGTGGTCAATCCCGATGCCGTTCTGCGTGGGTCGAAGATATGGACGGGATCATGGAAGCAAGCGCGTGCAGAGGCTTATAATATGAAAACCGACGAGCTTGAGGAACATTATCGCAAGCGCTCACTGTTGAAACGGTCGGTGTTTCCCGAGGATATCGCCGAGGCAATTTACTTTCTCGCTTCCGAGAAGTCGGCAAAATCAACGGGGAATATTCTGAATGTTGATGCGGGCAACGCGCAGTCATTCACGCGATAGACAGACTATGGGGGCACAGCATGGCTGAAAAAATGATCAATCAGGACCAGTTGGCGATGGAAAACCAGAGCCTGAAACAGCTATTACAGTCTGATTATGATGCGCTGGGCAGCAATTTGGCTCGTCGTGGGATCGACATTGATGCGGTGCGCAACAAAGTCCAAAGCTATGGAGTGGCGGTTCCCTCTTGGGGGGTGGGCACCGGGGGCACCCGGTTTGCCCGGTTCCCAGGCCCGGGTGAACCGCGTCATGTTTTCGACAAAATGGAAGACTGCGCTGTAATCCATCAGCTTAGTAATGCTACCCCAAGAGTGTCTTTGCATATCCCGTGGGATAAAGTCGATGATCCGGTCGAATTAAAGCAGCGCGGTGACGCGCTGGGGCTGGGCTTTGATGCCATGAATTCAAACACATTTCAGGATCATGCTGGAGATGCCTATTCGTATAAATACGGTTCGCTGAGCCATGTGTCGGCCGAAACCCGCCAGCAGGCGATAGACCATAACATTGGTTGCATAGAATTTGGTAAAAAGCTGGGCTCAAAGGCTCTGACGGTTTGGATTGGCGACGGCTCAAACTTTCCTGGACAGGTGAACTTTGCAGACCAGTTCCAGCGCTATCTAGACGCCATGTCGGTTGTCTATAAAGCTTTGCCTACGGATTGGAAGATTTTCTCCGAGCATAAAATTTATGAGCCGGCCTTCTATTCGACCGTTGTTCAGGACTGGGGCACAAATTATCTGATCGCTAAAGAACTTGGGGACAAGGCCTTTTGTCTGGTGGATTTGGGCCATCACGCCCCAACAGTGAATATTGAAATGATCGTGTCGCGCCTGATTCAGTTTGGGAAATTGGGAGGCTTTCATTTTAACGACAGCAAATATGGGGATGATGATCTCGATACGGCCGCGATCGACCCTTATCGGCTTTTCTTGGTTTTTAACGAGCTTGTCGAAGCCGCTGATCGCAAAACCCCCGGCTTTGATCCCGCGCATATGCTGGATCAGTCTCACAACGTCACTGATCCCATCGAAAGCTTGATGCAAAGTGCAATGGAAGTACAGCGCGCCTATACACAAGCTTTGATTGTCGACCGTACGGCCCTTCGTGAATACCAGCATTGCAATGACCCGCTGATGGCGAGCAATACCCTCAAGAGTGCCTTTAGAACCGATGTAGAGCCTATTTTAGCAATGGCGCGCTTCGAAGCAGGTGCAGCCATTGATCCGATCTCGGTGTTTCGAGCCGCAGGCTATCGCGCGCAGGTGGCTAAAAACCGACCAGCTGCTGTCGGAAGTGGCGGGGGTATCGTATGATGGACGCGGGATCTAAAATCGCAGTGCATGGCAAGGTGGATGTTTTGGGTACCGTTACAAAGACCGGTGGGTTTGAACAGTCTTGGTGGCGCCCGTATTAACCAACCCGCCGATCGGGAGTTCGCGTCTTTGCACGCCAACCTGCGGTATCTATATGCAAACCGTCCTTTCCGACTCGTAGTGCGCCTGTGTAGCAACTTTATTTTCCACCTAATGGATTGAAACCACCGGCTTCGAGCTGGTCTGCTTCAGCGAAGCTAGCCCTGTCCACCGTCATGCAGCGCATCAAAGGCCGCTTATCGCGACGGATCCAGACGGAGTTCCCTGAGTTGCGCAAGCGCTACTGGGGAAGATGCTTTTGGGCCAGAGGTTATGTCTCAACCATCTCTGGAAATGTCACTGACGATATTATCGCGCAGTATTTGGAATTACAGTCCTCTCAATGATGCTACC